>CANFIM010000013.1 GCA_947447175.1 Acidimicrobiaceae bacterium
AATGCGGGCAAGGGTTCTGTTGTTGTGTTTACGCGCGCCAACGGCACTTGGTCATAACGAGTAAAGAGCTGACCATGAAAATTTCTCGTCCTTTTGCCATCGTCGCGGTGGGAGCCATGTTTTTGGCTTCATGCGGTGGAGGCAGTTCATCCTCTAGTTCGGCCAAACTCACTGCCACTGATGTCAGTGCTGGCCTCAACGTCAACCCCAACGGCTATTCCTTTGCCAACTTCACGGCATCGTCATCGCCAGAAGAATTCAATGCTGACGACGTTGTCAAGATGTTTGGTCTTTCAAAAGATGTTTGCGTTGGTGGCACCATGCCCTGCACGCTCGTTCCCGAAGCCGCAGCGTTCGCTCGCATGGTCAATGATGCTCGTGCATCTGGCCACTGTGAAGGATTTGCCGTATCTGCAGAGGAGCGCTTTACTTCAAATGCACAGCCCAGCACGGTAACGCTCGAGAACAAGGGTGACATCACGCATGGGCTCATGCGTACTTTTGCAACGCAGTTCTTGAAAGAAGTGGTGTCTGATACTGAGAAGTGGGCCGCAGCATCGCTGAAAGAAAAAGTCGCGGCACTTCAAGAATCGTTTGCGAAGCGTCAAATTTCGTACACGCTTGGTGTGTATTCAGATCACGGTGGACACGCCATCCTTCCGTACGCACTTGAGTGGGTCAACAAAGATGTTGTCAAGATCAAGATTTATGACTCCAACTGGCCAGGACAAGATCGCTACATCACTGTCGACCTGAAGGCCGATAAGTGGACGTTTGCATACTCAGGCGAAGACCCTGCAAATGACCCTGAAGCATGGAGCGGTGGCTCTGCCGATATGGACATGACGTCGATGGCGTCACGTACTACCGGTACATGTCCATTCTGTTCAGGAAACACCGGAGTTGAAAAGACAATTCTTATGGTGCGATCTGCCAATCCGAATTGGACTGTCAAGACAAAGAATGGAGCTTTCGGGCCCGGAAGCTCAAATCTGCAACGTACGCAAAAGGGTGCATCTTCACTGACTGTTACCCCTAGCCGTAACGCCACGAATGCCGACGGAACCACCACGTACATGGTGTCGGCACCAAGTTCCGAGAAACTCTCGTTTATCCTGCCATCAACAACTCGAGTAACAGGCTTTACATCGAAGGCAGCGATTCAAATCGATAGCGCTGGTTCAAAGACCGGCACAGTTGATGTTTCGAATTCTGCCGTGGCTACAAGTGATCCGAACGTTGTGCTCACACTTGCTGATGGCGATTTGGTTGCATCATCAAACGGCATCGACAACAGCATTACCACCGATGGTGATGCGCTTGCAGTGGCGCTCACCACGAAGAGCGGTCAAGACGTGAAGCTCGATGTCACAGCCGAGACTCCCGCAGTGGAAGTGCGTACAGGGGAGTCTGCAGGTGCTGCTGACTATCAGGTTCTTGCACAAACTGGTGACAACACCATTGAGCAAAAGAGTGTTGATGCAAGCGGGAAGGAAACAACAAAGACCATTGATGGTCAGTTGGATAACACCACGTCAAACCAAGCACTTCCTGAAGCGATTGCATCGCCAAAAGAAAAGCCCGGTTTCACTCCAGCTATCGAGCGTGCCTTCACTGGTAAGCCTGCTACTGAGGCTGCGCCCGCTACAGGCTCTGCTGCTACTCCGGCACTGCGCCCGAAGGCAACAGTTCCTGGTTGATCACATGAATTAAAAAAGCCCGGTTCCAGAAGGAACCGGGCTTTTTTGTTGTGGTCTTAGAGTTGCAAGCTCTTGATTTCAAGGAATTCTTCGAAACCGTATTCGCCCAACTCGCGGCCAATGCCTGACTGCTTGTATCCACCGAATGGTGCGTTGGGGTTAAAGGCGCCGCCGTTCACTGTGACTTGGCCAGTGCGAATACGTCGAGCAATCGCAATGCCTGTTTCTTTGTCAGCTGCGAACACTGCACCAGCAAGGCCGTATGGCGAATCGTTGGCAATGTCAACTGCGTTATCGATGCCGTCGTACGGAATGATGGAAAGAACTGGTCCGAAGATTTCTTCTTGCGCAATTGTCATGTTGTTGGTGACTTCAGAGAACACAGTGGGCTTCACGTAGTAGCCCTTCTCCACGCCTTCAGGATTACCGAGGCCGCCAGCAATCAACTTTGCTCCTTCTTCAATGCCTTTGTTGATGAAGCCAATCACGCGATCGCGCTGTGCGGCAGATGCAAGTGGACCAACATTTGTTCCTTCTGCAAAGGGGTCGCCCACCTTGATGCCATTCGCAACTGCTGCTGCGAGACCTTCGGCTTCTGCAAGGCGTGAGCGAGGAACCAACATGCGGCTGAGAAGCGAACATGTTTGGCCACTGTTCAAGAATGCTTGACCAGTTCCGCCCATCACTGCTTTTGCAAAAGTTTCTGTATCGAGGTCTTCGCAGATGATGTTTGCGCTCTTGCCGCCAAGTTCGAGGGCAACTTTCTTCACAGTGTCTGCGCTTGTCTTCATCACCATCTTGCCAGCACGAGTTGAACCGGTAAACGACACCATGTCAATGTCAGGGCTAGCTGAAATTGCTTCGCCCACAACTGGACCAGTACCTGAAACGAGGTTGAATACGCCAGCTGGCAATCCTGCTTCATGAATAATTTCGGCCAGCATGAATGCATCAACAGGCGCAACCTCACTGGGCTTTAACACCACGGTGCAACCAGCAGCCATAGCGAATGCAACCTTGGCCGCGATTTGGTGCAATGGGTAGTTCCACGGGGTAATGCAACCAACCACGCCGATTGGTTCGCGAACGACAACTGATGAGCCCACTTCTTTTTCAAAGGAGAACGATTCAGCAAGTGCTGCGGCCTGGTTGAACGAATTCATGGGAATGCCCACTTGGATGATGTTCGACAATGGCTTCGACATGCCGGTCTCGCGTGAGATGGCAGAGGAAATCTCATCCATACGTGCTCCAAGGGCGGCACCAATGGCGCTCATGTACTTCGCGCGGTCAGCCTTTGGCAAGGTGCTCCAGGAGTTGAAAGCGGCCTTTGCAGCTGCTGCTGCTTTGTTGACATCGCCAGCCGTGCCTTCGGGGATGGTGGCCATTACTTCTTCGTTGGTGGAGTCGAACACGGAAATGGTGTTCTTTCCTTCAGAGGCCACCCATTGGCCATTGATATACAACTTGTCGTAGTTCGTCATTTCGATCTCCACTTCAGGGCAGTCCGAGGTGACTGCGGATACCACGCTAGGGCACATACCCCCCGAACCGAGAGTTACGTATGAAATGGATGGTTATGCGAACTGAAAACCTGAGTAATCAGTTGCGATTACTTCGTTGCACTTCTCCACATATCCGGGGAATCCGATGAGCGGCATGAAGACGCGAGGTTTCCCTGGAACATTTGCGCCGAGGTACCAACTGTTGCACGCGGGGTAGAGGGTGCGGTCGGCAACTGCATTCACGTAGTGCACCCACTGGTCTTGAGACTCAGTTGAAGTCTCAATGGTGTTGCGACCTTTGGCATCCATGTCAACAATGCAATCAGTGATGAATTCCACGTGTTGTTCTATCGACATGATCATGTTGGTGAGAACAGAAGGGCTTCCTGGTCCTGACACCATAAACATGTTGGGGAAGCCCGCAGTGTTGAGTCCGAGATACGTGACCGGGCCTGCCTCCCAGGCTTGGGCAAGGGTTGTTCCGTTGCGGCCTTGAATATCGATCTTAAGAAGAGAGCCTGTCATTGCATCGAACCCCGTTGCATACACAAGCACATCAAATTCATATTCAACACCACCTGTCACCAAGCCATGTTCCGTGATTCGTTCAATGGGCTGGTCTTTCACAGATACCAAAGTGACGTTGTCGCGATTGAACGTATCGAAATATCCGGTGTCGATGATGAGTCGCTTGCACCCGAGAACTTGTTCTGGCATGAGTGCCGATGCCGTTGCAGGGTCTTGCACGATTGATGCAATCTTTTCGCGCACAAAATCTGCTGCAAGGTCATTGGCACGTTGGTCCAGCAAAAAATCTGTGTTGCCTGAGAGGAATCCAAAACCGCCGCGTTGCCAACGTGTTTCTAAGTCTGCCCACAGTTCTTCGCGTGATACCTCTAGTGCCGACTTATCGCCACGTGGGGTGGTGGAACCAAATGCAGCACTTTGTTGACGGTTGGCGTCTCGGAAGTCTTGGTAATTGGTCTTCACCCATTTCACATAGTCATGATCAATTGCTTCATTGCGTGCTGGAACTGCATACGAGGCTGTGCGTTGAAACACAGTGAGGTGAGCTGCCTCACGAGCAATGTGGGGAATGCTTTGCACTGCAGAAGAGCCCGTACCAATGAGTCCCACTCGCTTGCCAGTGAAATCGACTCCCTCGTGTGGCCATTGTCCGGTGTGATACTTGGCGCCAGTGAAACTGTCGGCACCTGGGAACTTCGGAGTGTTGGCAGACGACAAGCAGCCAGTGGCAAACACCATAAAACGAGAGGTGATTACGTCGCCTTTGTCGGTGGTGGTTGTCCATGTGTTGTTGTCTTCGTTGAAGTGTGCAGAAAGTACGCGCGTTGAAAACTGGATGGAGTCGCGCAGGTTGAATCGTTCAGCGACATGTTGGGCGTACTTCAGAATTTCAGGTTGCGCCGAGTATCGCTCGGTCCATTCCCATTCCTGTTGCAAGTTGTCGTCGAAACTGTAGGAATACTCAACGCTTTCCACGTCACAGCGTGCGCCCGGGTATCGATTCCAATACCACGTACCACCAACATCTGTTCCGGCTTCAAAGACTTGGATGCTGAGCCCTAGTTGTTGGGCACGACGAACGAGATACATGCCAGCAAACCCTGCGCCGACAACTGAAATATCAACTGAACGTTCCATGTGGCCCCCCAATGTGATCGTTGAAGCGAACCTTAGTCGGCGTAAATCACCACGATGCCAGTGGGAGCAAGGGAAGTGGCAGAGAGCACCGTGTGGGTGCCTACCCGCTGCACCAGAACACTTTGCTCACCAATACGCACTATGCCTTTGGCTCGCACAGCATGTTTTGGAAGGCCATTGAGGTGGTTCTCCAATTGCTCGACTGACGAAAGTGGAGGGAGATGCAAAATCTCGGAAGAGAAGTTCCCTTCATGCTCTCCGGGTAATGAGGCATTGGGCGTTGCAGCTGTTTCGCTCAGCGATTCCAGAGAGAAATCTTCTCGGAATACCGCAGGCGCAGACGCTTGTTGCACAATCGTCATGCAAGCTGCTATTTCAGCGGCCGTTGCTGCATCACGCTTGGTGAGAACAAGCACGTGCGCGCTGTTGATCTGACGAGAGAAGGTTTGTCCTACAAGGTCGTTGGTTGCGGTGCGTGACGCGTTGACTGCATCGACAAGTACCACCGTTGCCGATAAATGGAATCCTCCTAGGTACGCATTTGCAGATACGGATGCCGGGTCGGAAACTCCACTTGCCTCAATCACCACAAGATCAGGGAGTATCTCGCGGTCAGATATTTCAAGCATGGTGTCGGCAAGAGTTCCGCCTAGCGCACAGCACACACACCCATTGGTGAGTTCAATGGTGTCACTGTTGACTGATGCAATCAATGAGGCGTCAATGTTGACACTGCCAAAGTCGTTCACAATCACAGCAATCTTGCGTGATGTTTGCGTGAGCAATTCGTTTATAAGAGTTGTCTTGCCGGAGCCGAGATAACCGCCCACCACCACAACGGGGACAGAATCGGGGCGGTGAATCATCTCAAGGATTCTTATGGATGACGCCACCCACCATGGTGCCCCACACGTTGATGTCGCGGATGGCTGAAGCATCAACTGCGTAGGGGTCTTCGTCAAGAACAGTGATGTCGGCGAACTTGCCAACTTCTAACGAGCCAACAAGATGATCGATGTGCATCTGATACGCAGCGTCAATAGTGGCTGCATGGAATGCGCGGTCAATGGAGATGCGTTCCGATTCGCCGATTGTTCGACCTGATGGCGCAATGCGGTTTACCGCAGCCCACATGGTGTGTAGGTGGCCAGGGGGAGTCACGGGAGCGTCGCTATGGAATGAATAGGGCAATCCAATACGGTCAGCAGTGGCACAAGGATTCAAGCCGTTGGCACGATCAGGCCCCACCGTGATGTCGTGGTGTTGGTCTCCCCAGTACCACATGTGATTCACAAAAAAGTTTGCACACATGCCGAGATTCTTTGCTTTACGCATCTGTGCATGTGTCATTAACTGCGCATGCGTAATCGTGTGGCGATGGTCAAGCCATGGGTGTTCAATCAATAACTGTTCGATGGCATCAATGAAGACACTTGCGGCAATGTTTCCGTTGCAGTGGCAGTGAATACCAATATTTGCCATGTGGAAGGGGCGCAACATGTCGAGTACTTGCTCGGGGGGTGCAAGGAATAACGGATGTCCTTCGCCAGTGATGTAGCCAGGCCAGTCAACTGTTGCAGTGAAGCCTTGGATGGAACCATCAAGCACCAGCTTGATGATCGGGTACATGAGTTTGTCGTTCGACAAAGTGCGCGCGTGCTGCACTCTCTCCAATACGTTCTTCTTTCCTGCTGCCCCACCAGCAATGGAGGTTGCGGCCACAACGCGTAGGGGGAAGGACTCCTCACTTGTTATTGCTGTGGCACTCGCTATCGCGTCATCGTTGATGGAAATAGTGCTCGCAAGGTCGCTAGAGGTGGTGATGCCAGCATTTCGCATGGTGGCGGCAAAGTTGAGCATTGTGTGCGGACCAAACCCGCGCGCAGTAATGGCTCTGTACTCCTCTTTGGCAAGTGCCATACCTGCTTCACGCAATTCGCCATTGGGCTCACCAATGTCATCACGCCCAAGTCCAGGGGCTGGGTGGTCTTTCGTGATGTCGTACTTCTTCAAGACGAAAGAGTTGACGGTTGCTAAGTGGGCGCTTGCATGAAGAACCAAAATGGGGCGCGTTGTACTCACTTCATCGAGGTGATGGCAGGTGAGACGTTCAGTCGTGAAATAGATGGGGTCAAACCCTGCAGCCAAAAGTGGTTCACCATCTGGCAATGTGGCGTCAATTGTTCGCAGGTACGCAACAAGTTCGTCAGTTGACTTGATTGCCGTGGTCATTGAACCATCTGGCAACTTGCGTGGGAAGAACCCGAGATAGGGAATCTCTGCAAACATGCCGGCAGAGATGTGAGCATGAGCTTCTACGAAACCTGCAGTGAGAACTTTGTCTGCGAACTGCGTATTGACCTCGGTGATTCCCCAGGCTTGGCAATCCTCAAGGGTGCCAACGGCAAGAACACGACCATCGCGTATTGCAATTGCTGTTGCGGTGCGGTTGGAGGGGTTGGCGGTACGAATAAGTCGGGCGGTATAAATCACGCCATTCGAGCCAGTGGGGGAGGTTGACATTCATTCAGTCTGCCCCGTATTAGACGAGTTGCCTAATACGGGGCGACGAATGTCGATGAGTTACTTAGTAACTACGAGCGGCACGCTTCTTGCCTGGTGCGCCACTGCTGGGGCGACCATCACGTGCGCCAGGACGAGCGCCACCTGGGCGACTGTCGCGTGAACCAGGACGTGCATCGCGTGCGCCAGGGCGACCACTTGATGAACGATCACCGCGTGGTGCACGGTCATCGCGACCACGGAAACCTCCGCGGTCATCACTGCGTGGTGCACGGTCATCGCGTCCACGGAATCCACCGCGGTCGTCACTACGTGGTGCACGGTCATCGCGTCCACGGAATCCACCGCGGTCATCGCTGCGTGGTGCACGATCGCCACGATCATCACTACGAGGTGCACGGTCATCGCGTCCACGGAATCCTCCGCGGTCGTCACTGCGTGGTGCACGGTCATCGCGTCCACGGAATCCACCGCGGTCATCGCTGCGTGGTGCACGATCGCCACGATCATCACTACGAGGTGCGCGGTCTCCACGATCTTCACGTGGTGCGCGATCATCGCGGTCACGGAAGTTGCGTCCGCCACCGGAGCGACCTCCGCCGTATGACTTGCCACCGCTGCGTCCGCCGCCGAAACCACCACGACCACCGCCGTTGCGATTGCCCTGTGGGCGACGCTCTTCGAGGTTTGGCATTTCACGGAATGCACGCTCACCAGGAGCTACTTCAGTAAGGATCTCATCACCCATTGACACGTTCTTTGTAATGGGGTCGATACCTGCATCACGTGCAAGGCGCTTTACCTGACGACGCATGTTCTCGGTCACCATTGTGATCACAGTTCCCTGTGCACCGGCGCGTGCTGTACGGCCTGAGCGGTGCAAGAAAGCCTTGTGCTCTTCTGGTGGATCAGCGTGAATAACAATTGCAATGTCGTCAACGTGAATACCGCGAGCAGCAACGTCGGTTGCTACAAGTGTGTCAACTTTGCCCGATGACAATGCGGCCAAGTTGCGCGCACGAACATTCTGAGAAAGGTCGCCGTGCAACTCAACGCTTGGAATGCCAGCCTTCACCAATGCTTCGGTGAGCTTGCGTGCACCATGCTTTGTGCGGGTGAACACCAATGTGCGGCCAGGAGCTGCACACAAATCAGAAATTACATTGAAGCGCTCTGCTTGAGTGACTTGGAAGAAGTAGTGCGTCATCGACGCTTCGTTCTCTTCGGTTGATTCCACTTCGTGGGTGATGGGGTTCTGTAGGAACTTCTTCACCACTTTGTCGATGCCACGGTCGAGCGTTGCTGAGAACAACAAGCGTTGACCTTCACGTGGTGTCTTTTCAAGAATGCGTGTGACGTGTTCAAGGAAACCAAGCTCGGCCATGTGGTCTGCTTCGTCGAGAACTGTTACTTCGACAGCATCAAGGTCAACGTGACCAGATTCCATGAGGTCGATGAAACGACCTGGGCAAGCAACAACAATGTCGACACCATTACGCATGGCTGTGATTTGTCCGCCGTAGCCAACGCCGCCGTACACGGTTGCGGTGCGCATGCCGACTGATTCGGCAAGAGGGGCGATGACGTCACGAACCTGGTTGGCAAGTTCACGTGTTGGCACCAAGATCACGGCGCGTGGTGCGAATGGTTCACGGCGCTTGCCGCTTTCCATAAGACGTGCAATGAGGGGCAAGCTAAAAGCAAGTGTCTTACCGGAACCTGTGCGGCCGCGGCCGAGGGTGTCGCGACCCGACAAAGCGTCGGCGATGGTTGCTTGTTGGATGGGGAATGGGCTCAGAATGCCTTGTGAGGCAAGCGTTTCGACCAGGGGCGTAGGCAGACCGAGGTCAGCAAAAGAAGGACTGGTGTCCATGGTGGGGGTATCTCCCTTGTAGGGCCACAGATACCGGTGTGTACCCATGGACGCAATTGAATGCCTAACAACGCTACAGCATGCCCTGTGGAAAAACTAGGGGCTTGTGGAAAAACCTTTCAGAACGAAAGGTGACAGGTGCCTCAGGGAGTCGAAATCGAGCTTTACGCGTGCAGAGTGACCTTGATGGCGGCCGTAGCAATGTCTTCGGGTTTGCCTCGAAGTTTCTGAAAGCTCTCGCGGGCATTCAGAAGAATCATGCCGATGCGGTATTTCTTCTCAATCAGTTTTTTGACACGAAGCGCATCATCGCCTGTGAGGAGGACAGCGGCTCCTTCATGTTGAGTAGCCGATGCAGGAACGACGCCCTTGAAGTTGGAAATAGCAAGTGAAGCCCTTGCATCATTCTTGATACGAGACACCTTGTGCGTGGTGAGGCCGGTGGTGAATGCGTATCCACCGTCAAACGGCACGATCCATACGGGAAGAGAGACGGGCGTTCCGTCCTTCTTGAATGACGTAAACGAAACATATTTCGCTGCGTCGAGATCTGCGGGCATAGAAGCTCCTTGTCAGAAAATGCAGTAAAACCGCAATGGTCGGGGAGCGGGGACTTGAACCCCGGGCCTCCTGGTCCCAAACCAGGCGCGCTACCAACTGCGCCACACCCCGTGAATGCGGGTCACGATATCGGAATTAGATATCGGATTGACCGAGAGATTTATTTGGCGCGCTTTGCCTGCTTGGCAAGACGCTTTGCCGCGCGGCCAATAGGCGCAATATTGCGGTGGTCGAGATCGCCAATTTCGCTTCCATTGGTGAACTGCACGCGATAGCGCAACCAGTTAAAGCCGTTGGCCAGAATGACTTTGCCTTCAGTTCCCTGTGGTGCGCCGTCTACATCAACGGTGGTAACAACCTTGTCGCCAATGCGGAGGTTGATCTGGCCGGTGTGCGGGGCGGCGAGTGCGTGGGGCTTCCAGAGGGTCATGGCTCCATTATTGCGCCAAAGAGTGCTTGGAAAGCGAACCGATACACTTCGCACCCTGTGAAAAGCACTCTCGAAGCCCTTGAGGGCAACCAAGTCAAGCTGTCCATTGAGGTTGATGAGTCAGAATTCGACCGCAACATTGATGCGGCATTCCGCAAAATCGCCCACGAAGTACGTCTTCCTGGCTTCCGTCCAGGCAAGGCTCCTCGCCGTGTGCTTGAAGCACGCATCGGCGCAGATGCTGCACGTGGACAAGCAATTCAAGACGCCATTCCCGAATACCTCACCAAGGCTGTTCGCGAACACGAAGTAGATCTTGTTGCTACACCAGACGTGAAAGTCACCGGCGGAGAAGAAGCAGGTGTGCTCACCTTCGAAGCAACATGCGAAGTTCGTCCAGAAATCACGGTTGCTGGTTACAACGGTTTGCGCGTTGAATTGGTAAACCCAGAACTTTCTGATGAAGAACTCAACGAGGCAATCGAAACCGAGCGCCGTCGCTTTGGAACGTTGGTTGATGTTGATCGCGCAGCCGCACTTGGCGACAACGTAGTTATTGATCTTGAGGGCCTCCGCGACGGAGAGCCTGTACCAGGACTCAATGTTGATGAATGGACCTATGAAGTGGGTCGCGGCTGGGTAGCACCTGGTTTCGACGACCAACTCACTGGTGCAAAAAAGGGCGACACGCTCAAGTTCTCTGCTGTTCCTAACGGCACTGAAGAGTCGGCTGACTTTGTTGTCACAGTGAACCGTGTTCAAACATTGGAATTGCCAGAACTCACCGATGAGTGGGTTGCTGAGAACATTGCTGATTCAGAGACTGTTGAAGAATGGCGTCAGTCCTTGCGTGCTCGTTACGAAGAAATGCGTGTGAACCAAATGCGTCGCACCGTTGTTGAGCGCATGACAGATGAACTCATCAAGCTTGTTGTTATCGAAGCACCAGAATCAATGGTGAACGCTGACCTGCAGTCACGTGTGCAGAACACCATCCAGCAGTTCCAGCAGCAGGGCATTGCGCTTGACCAATGGTTGAGCGCAACAGGTCAGGATGCTGATTCGTTTATCGCCGGCATGAAAGAGCAGTCAGAAAAGGCTGTCAAGGTGGACCTTGCACTGCGCGCTATCGCAGTGGCCCAGGGTATTGAAATCACCGATGCTGATGTGGAAGCCGAATACGAAGCAATTGGTGTTCGTGTGAACGAGAAAACCGCCAAAGTACGCCGTGCATATGAGCAGAACGATGCCGTGACCGACCTCATTGCCCAGATGCGGAAGTCGCAAGCACTTGAGTGGTTGCTCCATAACAGCGTCTACGTAGACCAGAATGGTGCTGTGCTTGACACTGACACTGTCCTTGGTGAGCACGACCACGACCACGATCACGATCATGACCACGACGGTCATGACCACGACTAATCGAAACAAGAATCTCTAAGGACACACGATGAATTTCCAGAACTACTACGTTCCAAATGTCACTGAGCAAACAAGCCGTGGCGAGCGCGTGTACGACTTGTACTCACGTCTCTTGAAGGAAAACATCATCTTCCTCGGAACTCCCATTGATGACACCATCGCCAACCTCATCTGTGCGCAGCTCATTCACTTGGAGAGCGAAAACCCAGATCGCGATATCAACATCTACATCAACAGCCCAGGCGGCGACATCAATTCATTGTTTGCCATTTACGACACAATGCAGTTCATCAAGAACGACATCGCCACCATCTGTCTGGGTCAGGCAGCATCCGCTGCAGCCGTTCTTCTTGCCGCTGGCACCAAGGGCAAGCGCCTTGCTTTGCCTCACAGCCGCGTTCTTCTCCACCAGCCATATGGCCAGGTTGGGTATGGCCAGGTCACCGACCTGGAGATTGCCGCAAAGGAAATTCTCCGTATGCGTGACCTCCTCGAGGAAATTCTTGCCAACCATACGGGTCAAAGCATTGAGCGCATCCATACAGACACAGACCGTGACTTCGTATTGGAAGCAAATGAGGCACTCGAATATGGCATTATCGATGATGTGATTTCTTCACGTGAGCTTGCGGACCGTTCCGGTCCGATTCGCTGACGCACATCTCGAGGGAGGGCCCACGTGGCCAAATTTACAGAAACAGGCGAGCTTCTTAAGTGCTCCTTCTGCGGCAAGTCCCAGAAGCAAGTCAAGAAACTCATCGCCGGCCCTGGTGTGTACATCTGTGATGAATGCATCGAACTCTGCAACGAGATCATTGAAGAAGAAGTAGGCGAGCGCTCCGATGTTCGTCTCGACACACTGCCAACTCCTGTAGAAACCCGTGCATTCCTCGATGAGTATGTAGTTGGCCAAGAACGTGCGAAGAAAGTTCTTTCTGTTGCGGTATTCCACCACTACCGACGCTTGCAATACATGCAGCAAAACACTGGCATTCGCCGTGACGAAGTAGAACTGCAGAAGTCCAACATCTTGCTGCTCGGACCCACCGGCTGTGGCAAAACCCACTTGGCGCAAACGCTTGCTCGCATGTTGAATGTTCCATTCGCTGTTGCAGATGCCACCGCCCTCACTGAGGCCGGATACGTAGGCGAAGACGTAGAGAACATCTTGCTCAAGTTGTTGCAAGCTGCCGACTTCGATGTGAAGAAGGCCGAGCAGGGCATCGTGTACATCGACGAGATCGACAAGGTTGCTCGCAAAGCGGAGAACCCCAGCATCACGCGCGATGTGTCTGGTGAAGGTGTGCAGCAAGCACTCTTGAAAATTCTTGAAGGCACCACTGCGTCAGTTCCACCGCAAGGCGGACGCAAGCACCCTCATCAGGAATTCATTCAGATCGACACAACAAATGTGCTGTTCATTGTTGGTGGCGCATTCGCCGGCCTCGAACAAATTATTGAACAGCGAATCGGACACAAGGGCATGGGCTTCCACGCCACAGTTACTTCGAAGGCCGACAAAGATCCGGGTGAACTGTTTGCACAAGTGCTTCCCGAAGATTTGTTGAAGTTCGGAATGATTCCTGAGTTCATTGGTCGTTTGCCAATGGTGGGTGCTGTGCACGCACTGGATAAACCAGCACTCATGCAAATTCTCACAGAGCCGAAGAATGCTCTCGTTAAGCAATACACCAAGATTTTTGAATTCGATGATGTTGAACTCGACATCACGGATGACGCTCTCGATGCAATTGCAGAACTGGCACTCACACGCGGCACTGGTGCTCGCGGACTTCGCGCCATCTTGGAAGAAACCCTCCTTGATGTCATGTACGAAGTGCCCGGGCGTACCGATGTAGCGAAGGTTGTCATTGATGCCGATTGCGTGAATAAGAAGTCGTCGCCAGAAATCGTGACGAAAACAGCGGCTCGCGCGCCTCGCCCTCGCCGCGCCGCTAGTTAATTGCCGTGAACTTCGCTGAGTCGCTCATCTACTTAGACGAGCACGCCTCGTATGAAAAGACTGGCCGCGTTGAAGAGCCGTCCACCACAACGATTCAAAGAATTCTTTCCGTGCTTGGTGATCCGCAATTTGATTTCCGGGTCATTCACGTCACTGGCACAAACGGCAAAGGGTCAACATCACAAATCATTACGCGATTGTTGATGGCCCACGGCCTGAAGGTGGGAACATATTCCAGTCCTCACTTGGAGAATATTCGCGAACGAATTCAAGTGGATGGTGAACCAATTGATGAGATTGATTTCGCAGATTCAGTAGCTGCGGTTGCGAATGCTGAAGGTGTGGCTGCTGTTCGCCCCTCGTATTTTGAAATCATGACCGCTGCGGCGTTCCGCTGGTTCTCCGATACCGCCGTTGAAGTTGCTGTCATCGAAGTGGGCATGCTCGGACGATGGGATGCAACAAATGTTGTGACCCCCGATGTGTCAGTCATTACGAATATTGCACTTGACCACACCGAGTTCGCCGGCCCCACATTGACGCATATTGCAACAGAGAAGGCTGGCATCATCAAAGCGGGAAGTGTTGCTGTCATTGGTGAAACAGATGAAGATCTGTGGCCAGTATTTAGCGCAGAACCTCATGAAGAAATTTTGTTCCGCGGTGAACAATTTGATGTTGCCGACAATCACCTTGCATTAGGCGGACGTCAACTTCATATACGAACCCATCGCGCTGAATACGTTGACCTATTTGTTCCGCTACATGGGTGGCACCAAGGGGATAACACTGCAGTTGCAATTGCATCAGTGGAAGCTTTCTTCAGTACCGCATTAGATCCCGAAGTGGTGAACGAAGGTTTGGCTCAAGTGGTGATGCCCGGTCGATTCGAAGTGGTGGGACATCAGCCTCTCGTCATTCTTGACGGAGCTCATAACCCCGCAGGTGCAGATGTATGCGCCAGTGTGTTCTTCGAAGATTTTGATCCTCATGGTCAACGCATCTTGGTGGTGGGCGCACTCGGAGGGCGAGACATCAAGGACACATTGTCGGCGCTCAAAGTTGATGAATTTGAAAAGGTGATTTGTTGCACGGCGCCGTCACCTAGGGCTCGCTCCGGAAAAGAAATCGCAGCGGCGGCAACAGAAATGGGTTGCACCAATGTGGTGGCAACAGATTCGGTGGAGAAAGCCTGTGACCTCGCGCTAGCGAACGCAATTAGTGATGACGCCATCTTGATCGCAGGGTCTCTTTATGTGGTGGGTGCCGCCCGCACGCATCTGCGCAAAGTCCTTCCCTGATAAGGGTTTGCGCCCAAGGGGCAATGGCTCGGTCTCGGCGTAGCCTGTAGTCCATGTCGAATCGCACACTTGTCCTTCTCAAGCCCGATGCCGTTGAACGCGGTCTGGTGGGCCAAATCCTCAGCCGTTTTGAAACGAAAGGGCTCCGCCTTGTGGCAATGGAATTGCGCTCTCTTGACCCTCTGATTCTTGCTCGTCACTATGAAGAGCATGTGGGCAAAGGCTTCTACGACGAGTTGGTCACCTTCATGGCTCGCGGTCCAGTAGTTGCACTCGCAGTTGAAGGCCCAGATGACACATGGGAAATTGTTCGCAACATGATGGGCGCAACCAACCCAGCAAAGGCAGCCCCTGGCACTATTCGTGGTGACTTCGGCACTTTGTTCACCGAAAACCTCGTCCATGGCAGTGATTCGGCAGCTTCTGCCGCACGCGAACTCGGAATCTTCTTCCCCGCCCTCTAAGGCGTGGGTCACTAACATTTCCCACTGGCAGACGGTTCCCGCCTGTCCGAGGAGATCTTCTTATGAGTCGTAACAACCCCTTGGCCATTGGTCGCGATATTGCGATCGACCTGGGCACCGCCAACACCTTGGTGTACGTGCGCGGGCAGGGCATTGTGTTGAACGAACCTTCAGTTGTTGCAATCGACATGCGCGATGGTCGTCCTGTGGCCGTGGGTTGGGAAGCCAAGCGAATGCTCGGTCGTACGCCCAAACACATCGAGGCAATTCGTCCGTTGAAAGATGGTGTCATTGCAGACTTCGACGTGTGCGAAAAAATGTTGCGCTATTTCATTCAGCGCATCACTACCAGTCGGTGGAGCAAGCCACGAATGGTGATTTGTGTTCCTTCGGGAATTACAGGTGTTGAGCAACGTGCAGTGCAAGATGCCGCCGAATATGCGGGCGCTCGTCGACCTGTGCACATCATTGAAGAGCCAATGGCAGCTGCCATTGGCGCTGACCTGCCTGTACATGAACCCAGCGGCAACATGATTGTTGACATTGGCGGCGGAACCACCGAAGTTGCTGTTATCTCTCTCGGTGGCATTGTGGTGGCGCAAAGCGCTCGAGTGGCCGGCGACGAACTTGATGAATCAATCGTTGCGTATGTTCGCGCCGAATTTGGTCTTGACATCGGCGTGAATACTGCTGAAGAAATCAAGATTCAAATGGCATCCGCATGGCCTTTGGCCCAGGAATTGACCGCAGATGTTGGTGGGCGAGACACGGTGTCTGGTTTGCCACGCACCGTTGAGCTCACATCAGAGAATGTGCGTGAAGCCATTGCTGAGCCAGTGGCTGCCATTATTGACGCTGTGAAGTCAACTCTTGATCGCACGCCACCTGAATTGGCAGCCGACATCATGGATCGCGGTATCTACGTGTCAGGCGGAGGCGCGCTTCTTTCGGGCATCACACAACGCATTAATCACGAAACGGGCATGCCGTGTTACGTTGCCCCCGACCCGCTGTACGCGGTCGCTATCGGTTCGGGTCGTGCGCTCGAAAACATCGAAGCGATGCGCGGAATGATGTCCTCTCCAGGACTCGACCAGCAGTAGAAAATTTCCCGTGGCGGCAAGTCCCTTCACGCGACGCCGAGCAATTCTTCTGCTCTCGCTGACATCGGTGATTTTGATCACCCTTGACTTGCGTGGAAGTGCTCTCGTCAATTTCACGCGGTCAGCCTTTGGTGTTGTGTTTCGGCCGATTGAAAGCGCCACTCGTGTTGTGACACGACCTATCGAAAACACATGGCATGGCATCACCAACTACAACGATGTGGTGAAAGAGAACAAACGCCTTCGTGACCTTGTTGCCTACGGACAAGGTTCCACAATTGCTGCTGTGGCCAGTGTTCGCGAAGCACAGGAACTTCTTGCATTGAATGGCTTGCCAACTTTGGCAGGTATTTCTTCATGTACGGCACAAGTGGTGGGGCAGTCGCCATCGAATTATTCACAAACGGTAGAGATCAACCGCGGTTCTGAATGTGGTGTCAAAGTGGGTATGCCTGTGTTGAATGCAGCTGGACTCGTGGGCAAAGTCACCAAGGTGTATGTACGTCGTTCTGTGGTGATGATGGCAACTGACCCCAATTACTCACTTGCTGTCAAAGTGGTGAATGTTCCGCCCACCACAACAACTACAACGGTGCCGTTGGCGCCTGGCGAAACTTCAACAACAACTTCGTCAACCACCACCACAACTACAACAACTACAACTACAACCACCTCCACCATTCCCGGATTCAAAGCGGGGTCCACTGTGCCCACGGCATCAACCGCTGCACCATTGCCAGGGGAATCTGTACCTACTGGCACCGTTGGCCCTAATCAGCCAGGAAAGAACACGAAGTCACCCATCACTGTTCCTGCAGGTATTGACTTGCCATTGCGCGAAACTGGTGCGCTAGAAGGTCGCGGTTTAGGGAAAGCACCCATTGTTCGCTTCGTTGAAAACCAACCTCGATTCGGTGAAGTGTTTGTGGGCTCACCAGTCATTACGGCAGGTGGTGCAACTTCCTTAGCTCCGCCAGACGTAGTTGTTGGCTACGTCAGTCGCGTTGTGAAGAGAACCGGAACATTGGGTCCCATTCTTGAAGTGAAGTTGTCGGCAAGCCTTGACAATCTGAACTTTGTTCGCATCTTGTTGTACCAGCCATCTACCGAGCGCACCGCCACGCCATGATTGATCGTCTTGTTGCATTCTCCGAAGCGAGGTATACACGCCTCGTTCTCGTTGGGCTGATTTTTCTTGGCCTGCAAACAACTTTGTTTAATGAGATGCGACCATTCGGAGTGTGCTTGCAAGTCATGGTGCTATTGGCTGCGGCCAGTGGTTTAGCAAGGGGATCAGAAGCTGGTGCCATTGCCGGATTCATCGTGGGTCTTTTGTATGACATGGTGCTCACCACGCCGATGGGTTTATGCGCAGCGGTCTTTGCAATCATCGGATATCTCGCTGGTTACGCACACTCATTCGTGCATGAGTCCACATGGTGGTCACGCATGATCCTTGGCGCCGCGGCAAGCGGAATGGGAATGGTGTTGCTTCCTATTGCTTTTGCAATTACAGGTACCGACGGACTGTTCACTACTCATATTTTTGTAGTCGTCCTCGTCGTTGCAATCTTTAATGGATTGTTGAGTGTCCCCGCAGAATTAATCTGCCGTTGGGCGTTACGTGAACCGGCAGCAGTTCGCTAATGGCAGTCGGACGTTCCGTTTCGCGAATCTCCGTACTAGGTACGGTGGCGCTATTACTTGGGTCTTTGCTGTGTCTCCGATTGTGGTTTCTTCAAGGCGTAGGCAGTGCTGATGCCGACCTCAAAGTTCTTGCTGTGCGTACTCGTACAGTCAAACTTTCTCCTGAACGAGGACGAATCTTTGACCTCAAGGGGCGTGTTGTCGCCGACAATGAGCGAATACTGACCGTCACACTTGATCGTGCCGTTATCGCTAAGCCTTTATCTCGATTGCAGATGTGGAATCGGCTGTCGGGTGTCTTGAATATGACAGTTGCACAACTTGAAGACCGATACGTGTCAAAGAAGTACGACCAGTTGCAAGCTGTGCCACTGAAAGAAGATGTGTCTGAAGACATCGGTGTGTACCTACGAGAGCGCAGTGAGGATTATCCGGGAATTGATATTCGAGAGGATTGGCGACGGGAATATCCGTATTCACCAATGGCAAGTCACGTCATCGGATTCTTGGGTGCAATTAAGAACAACAAAAGCGAACTGGCCTATTACAAAAACTTGGGGTATGACCCTGATGCGCGCGTCGGTCAATTCGGGGTAGAGCAAACGTATGAGTCTGTATTGCGCGGCACGCCCGGTTACGTAAAATACGAAGTGGACTCACGCGGACGCATTCTTCGCCAGCTTGAACGAAAGGATCCTGTTCCAGGATTTGATGTTCAACTCACCATCAACTTGGACTTACAACAATTTGCTGAACAGGCATTGCAAACAGAATTGATGTTGCGTCGCCGAACTGAAGCGCCCACCATTTTGAAAAATGGAGAGCCTGACCCAACGTTCCCATTATTGAACTACTACAAAGCGCCTGCTGGCTCCACCGTGGTGATGAATCATCAAACGGGAGAAATAGTTGCGATGGCTAGCTATCCCAACTTTGACAATCGTTGGTTCAATGCGGGCATTTCGTCTGAAAAATTCGGTCAACTCTTCCCAAAGACCGATGACCCTGACCAATCAATTTTGGTGAACCGTGCAATTTCAGGCCGTTACAACTTGGGCTCGTCGTTTAAGCCGTTTGTGGCGTACGCAGCGTTGAATACGGGCCAGTTGGCCGGAGGAACGAATTACTACTTAAAGGACCAAGGCACCTACAAGTTGCAGAGCATTCCGAAGGAGCGATGCGAACTCAATGTGAAATGTATTTTCAAAAATGCAAATTGCGGCAACGGTGCGCCTTGCAAATATGGCCGTATCAATATCGTGTCTGCACTTGCAATTTCTTCCGACGTGTTCTTCTACAAAATTGGCGAAGAAATTTTCTCTCTCCGTGGAAACAAACCAATTCTGGAAGAACAAGTGAGACAGTTTGGGTTTGGGTCGCCCACGGAAATTGACTTGCCATATGAATACATCGGTACGGTGCCAAGCAAGGCGCTGAAGCAACGACTTGCCGCAAGTGGCGCAATTGCCAAAGAAGAAGGCAAGGGTTATTACGTTGGTGACAACGTGCAGTTCGCCATTGGTCAGGGATTGTTGTCGGCGTCGCCATTGCAGTTAGCAGTGGCGTACGGAACACTCGCTAATGGCGGCAAGGTGATGAAGCCGCATGTGGTTCGCGCTATCTGGGCTCCTGGAACTCCCAATGGAAAATCTGGTCAGGTTGATTTGGAGAAGGGCACTGTCATTCAAGATTTCAGCGCGCCAGAAATTGTGCGAGATATCGGAGCTCGACCTGAAGTAATTGACCCCATTGTCCGCGGGCTCACTCGCGTGGTGAATGGCCCTGGTGTTCGATCCGACATTTACCACTCAACCACCGGAGAGAACCTGTTTCGTTCCTATCCGAAGCGCACATTGCCCATCGCAGGTAAGACAGGAACAGCGCAAGGTGCAGGAAATCTTCCGTGGAATGACTCGTCTGCGTTTGGTGCTTTCAGTAAAGATCCCACAAAGCCTTACACGGCAGTTGCTTATTTAGAGAAGAGTGGCTTCGGTTCTCGCGCCGCAGCGCCCGTTGTGAAATGTGAATTCACGGCACTTGCAGGAAAAATTCATGTTGACACCGCTGTTCCATCTGACCCGTTAGATAACGCAAGTTTCGATGTGGCCCCTCCACAAAGTCTTGGTCGTAGCAATGTGATGTGCGTTATTGGCACGGGATCTTCGGTGCGTGACTAATGGGCCAAGCTCTTTTTACTCGTCGTCCGGACTCTGGGCTAGGAAACATCAAGAGAGGTTTTGCTGACCCCACTCGCAACATTGACTGGATTTTGATGTCTGCCGTCGGGTTGCTCACGGTTATTGGTTTTTTCATGATTTATTCAGCGACTCGCCCTCGTCTGATGGACAATGGTTTAGATCCATTCCAGTCGGTGCAACGCCAAATCATTTTCGTGATTATCGCCATCGTGATGATGGGTCTCGTGATGTGGATGGATTACGTGCAGTTGCGAGGCAGTGCAGAATTGCTGTATGCCTCCACAGTTTTCTTGCTGATCCTTGTGTATCTGCTCGGTGCAGTGAAAGGTGGTGCGCGTCTCTCGTTCGACCTCGGACCCATTGCTATTCAGCCATCTGAGTTATCGAAAGTGACAACACTTTTGTTGCTGTGTGGGTTCCTGGCTGACGACGATTCCGAAACACTTGCATGGGAACGTTTCATTCAGTCTTTGTTCATCGTGGGCGTGCCATTTGTGCTCGTGTTGATCGAACCTGACTTGGGTTCAGCCTCTGTAGTTATTGCCGCCGCAATGGGTGTTCTGTTGGTGGCGGGTGCTCGCTCGAAGTACATCGTCACTATCACTGCACTCACAATCGCATCAGGAGTCGCTGGCGCCGTCTCAGGGTTCGTGAAGCGTTATCAGATTGCTCGTATCACCGGGTTCCTAGACCCAAACCCCAACTCGCAATCTGCAACGGTTCGAAACCTGGTGAACCAGGTAAACCAAGCAAAGCGAGCGGTGGCTTCTGGCGGATTTTTTGGAAAGGGCTACCTCAATGGCCCATCCACCAATGGTCGTTTCATCCCTGTGCAGTCCACTGACTTTGTGTTCTCTGCAGTGGGCGAGCAGTTCGGCATGCTGGGGGCAATGGTTGTACTCGGACTTCTGGCACTTGTGCTCTACAGAATTCTGCGCATCGCTCGGCTGGCAAATGACAAGCTCGGCGTGCTCATCTGCTCAGGCGTTTTCACCATGATTCTGTGGCAGGCCTTCCAGAACATCGGCATGACCCTGGGTATCACCCCAGTTTCGGGCGTGCCATTGCCTTTCGTGTCGTATGGAGGGTCCCATATCGTGGCCTTTGCCATGATGATCGGGCTGGTGCAGAGCGTCCACATGCGCCGTTTCAGGTAGGTCGGGCAGGTATCCTCGTAGGAAGACCGAACGGGTCGGTTGCGCCAGATTGTTGGCAGCAGCAGGGCCCACATGGCGCGCTTCGGTGCGACGTGGGAAGGAAATTCAATGGATACCAACGGGACCGGCGCTGGAGCGCCCTCCGAATCAGCAACACCGTCACAGTCTCGTGAAGGTTCAGGTGCACCTCGACCTGAGGGTCAGAATGCCGCAAAAAAGCGTCGCCGCGGCTCCCGTGGAGGCAAGAACCGTAAGAAGCCAGGGCAAGAGGGCGGAGAAACGTCAACTGCCTCTCGTGAGAACTCTGGTCCAGCACGTCCGCCCGCAGCACCGAATGCCAAGCCTCGTATCGGTGATACACGGCCAGCACCTGCACAGCCAGCTGCTGCGAAGGCTGAGGGCCAGGGCAATGGCGATGCCAAGAAGAAGCGTCGTCGTGGTGGTCGAGGAAAATCTCGTCCTGGTGGCAATGGCGGTCAACAACGAGACCAAGCCACTATTGAAGCCGAAATCATCGAACGCCGTAAGGGCCGTGAACGCAATGGACGTGCCATTGGTCGTTACATGATGTGTGTTCAGGTTCGTGACGGAGTCACACAGGTTGCCGTGATGGAAGGTCGCAATCTCATTGAGCATTACGTGAGCCGACCATCTGACGATGTGGGGCAAATTCACGGAAACATCTATTTCGGTCGAGTACAAAATGTGCTGCCTGGCATGGAAGCCGCTTTCGTTGATATCTCCACGCCAAAGAACGCAGTGCTGTATCGCGGCGACGTGCAATATGACCCCGAAGATGTCGAGGAAAAGGACAACGCTCGAATCGAGCAAATTCTTCGTTCTCGTCAAATGATTATGTGCCAAGTCACCAAGAACCCCATTGGGGCAAAGGGTGCTCGCCTCACGCAAGAAGTGTCAATTCCTGGTCGCTTCGTGGTTCTCATTCCCAATTCAAAGACCTACGGCATTTCGAAGCGCCTTGAAGATTCCGAACGCCGCCGCTTGCGCAACATTCTTGATCGAGTGAAGCCCGCGCATCACGGTGTCATCGTGCGTACTGCTGCGGAGCATGCAACTGAGCATGAACTCATCGCCGACATGACGCGTTTGTTGCAAGAGTGGGAACAAATTGAAGAGGCTTCAAAGAGCGCGCAAGGTCCTGCCTTGCTGTACCGCGAACCAGAACTTGCAGTGCGAGTCATTCGCGAAGAGTTCAATGCTGAGTATCGCGGTGTTGTCATCGACGATCGTCGCCTCTACGAGGACGTTCGCAACTATGTGCAAGCTTTTAATCCTGAACTTGCCGATCGCGTTGAATACTTCGACCGCGATGCTGAAGCGCTCAGCATCTTCGAAACTCATCACGTACACGAGCAACTGCACAAAGCCCTTGACCGCAAGGTGTGGTTGCCGTCTGGTGGGTCGCTCATCATTGAACACACCGAGGCGCTCACTGTTATTGACGTGAACACCGGCAAGAACGTGGGAACCTCAAACCTTGAGCAAACCGTTTTCCAAAACAATCTCGAAGCTGCAGCTGAAGTTGCTCATCAACTCCGCCTTCGAGACATTGGTGGCATCATCGTCATCGACTTCATTGATATGGAGATCAAGGACAACCGCAAGAAAGTGGTGGAGTCCTTCCGTCAGGCCCTGTCGCGTGACAAGACCCGCACCCAGGTCTTTGATATCTCTGAACTCGGTTTGGTGGAAATGACCCGCAAGCGCATTGGTGAAGGTCTTCTCACTGCTTTCGCCGATGGGTGCCCCGAGTGCTCAGGGCGAGGCGTCAAAGTTGATTTCGACCTCTTGAAGTGACCGTTCAGGCCAAATATTTCGTTCAAACGTGGGCCTGGCAGTGTCAGAGTCTCACAAACCGCAGATAAAGTAGGAACTCGCTATGTACGCAGTGATCGCATCCGGAGGAAAGCAGGAGAAGGTGGCCCAAGGCCAGCAAGTCCAGCTTGAGCTCCTTCACGTTGAAGATGGTGCCGAGGTTTCCCTCACACCAGTTCTCGTTGTCGACGGTTCTACCGTCCTCTCCACACCCGACCAGTTGAAGGGCGCCTCTGTAAAGGGTCGTGTCATCGGAACCGCAAAGGGACCGAAGATCGATGGCTTTACTTACAAGCGTCGTACCAACCAGCGCCGCCGCTTCGGACATCGTCAGAAGTACTCGGTCGTTGAAATCACTTCAATCGCGAAAGGCTGATTCGAAATGTCAAAGACAAAGGGCGGCGGCTCCACAAGGAACGGTCGCGACTCAAATGCTCAGCGCCTCGGCGTCAAGGTGTTCGACGGAACAGTCATCACCGCAGGAACCATCATCATTCGCCAGCGTGGCACTCGCACACACCCGGGCAAGAACGTAGGCATTGGCAAGGACGACACATTGTTCGCTCTTACCAATGGTTCCGTGAAGTTCGGAGAGCGCAAGGGCCGCAAGGTTGTTGATGTGAACCCAGCTGAATAATTCAGCAACACATAATTTCTGAGAAGGCGCACCGCAAGGTGCGCCTTCTGTGTTTTCCGAAATGATTTATTCGGCGGCGAGAAGAGTGTCGATGCC
>CANFIM010000014.1 GCA_947447175.1 Acidimicrobiaceae bacterium
GCCAGTGAGTAAGACCCAGTTCGAAGAGCGTCTACTTTTTGAGTGACAATGCGTGCACCCACCTTGGTTTGAATTCGCGTAACACCAGATGCTTTATCGGAAACAGAAACAACGAAACGCCGCAGATTTTTTCCAATTGCTGACGACGATATTCCACTCACTGAAAGCGACTGTGCAGTCACGGCGCGAAGCGAGGTGATAATCGGTGCTTCCTCGTCGGGAATGCTGGTGTCTGTCTCTAACGCAATTGTGTCTGTGTAGAGAGTGGCAATGCCACGCGCATTAATGAACTGCACGTACACGGTGCGCAACGACTCTTCGTCATCGCTAGTGATGAGATCCCACGGAAGCGATGTAGATGGCGTAAAGACTCGCGCACCGCTGAAATCTTCATTGTTGGAAATTCGAATTGCCATGGTGTCTGCCGGGTAACGGAAGTTCAGCATGATGTGTGGATCAGTGGTGGAGACTTCGTCATCGTTGATGACGAGCCCCATTGGTCGTACCGTGCGGAACGACACAACGTTTGACACTGTTTGACCGAGAGAGTTGATGGCACTGACTCGAGCAAAGTATTCAATGGTTGGGCTGAGGCGAGGAATAGTGAGTGAAACGGTGCGTGATCCGTCGGCGGAACCTGAATATGCAAAGTGCGAGGTGTAATTCTTCATGTCACCGTTGTTGGCAATATCAACCACGGCCATGGTGTTGACGCCTGTGGTGTCCAGTGGGAATGACACCACCACGCCTTGCAAGATGGGTTCTGCACTCAATGTTCCGATAACCGGAGCGGAACCTTTGGTGCGAACTGAAATAGCGTGGCTTGTATCGGTACCGATCTCATTGGTGACGATGGCCCTCATCCAATAGTCGGTTGCTATGGGAAGTCCGTCGGTGCGGAACGAGAACGACCGCGGGCCACTGCTACTAAAACTGCTGGATTGAGTGTTGGTGATAACGGCAAATGATGAACTGCGAGACACTTGGTATGTGATGGTGCCGCGAGTACGGCCCGTGGCGATGGTGACTGTTGCCGAGACCGATGTATTGGTGGAATAACCATTGATTTCTGTAATCGCTGGTGATTCGCCCACGGTGCTAAACGACGTTGTCTCAGACTCGGTGGTTCCGAGCACATTGGTGGCCACCACTCGCAGGTAGTACCGATGTTGTGGTGAGAGGTTGCTCAGCGGCACAGACAGATTTGCGACTGAATCGCCACTGACAGTTCCCATCGATGTGGAGGGAGTCGCATCGGTGAAGGTGTTGGTGTTGCTGACTAACACACGTACGTCGGTGGAAAGCAGACCTGGATCAATGCGGGTAGTGATTACTGCTTCGTTACCCGTGACGTTCGAACTTGAGACCTCGAGAATGGTGGGTTCAGAACCCAGAGTAAGAAATGACACGATGCCACTGGTTACTTCGCCCGCAACATTGCGTGCGATTGCCCGTGCGTAATACGTGGTTCGCGGTGCAAGACCGCTAATGGTTGTGGCGAGGGGAAGCGCAGCGGTTGCGCCATCAAGTGAGCGGCTCGTCAGGTTGACCACACTGGATGTTGCAAATGCTTGGTCGGTGGAATATTCGAGAGAACCAGAAGTTGCAAAACCATTTGGTAAAGCGCTCGCGCTGAGAACAACTGAAGATGCAGTGATGCCACTGGCAACAGGTGCAGAGATGTCGGGTGACCCGACTTGTGGACGCAGGGATGGGAGCAAGTTGTTATAGACGAGTCCGTTTGAAACGTCGTAGTTCGCAATGTATGACCAGCACCACAAACGATTCGTTGCATCGAGACCGCATGTGCCGGTGTGGTTCATGGATAGTCGATCAAGGGTGATGCCTGATGGAAAAACGGGTTGACGCCACGTGCGGCCACCCAACGTGGTGCCTGTGCCTAATTGGCCATTACCGCCTTCGCCGACGCACCAAATATTGCTGACCGTAGTGACAATGCATGTTGTATATGAACCCATATGAATGGATTGCACCAGTTCATTGTTAGGCACGACCATGCGCGTGATTGTTTGACTGTCGTCGTAGGTGCCGTTGCCAAAGTTGCCGTTGTAATTGTCGCCGAAGCAATAGCCGTCGCCGTTTGTGGTGATGCCACATATGCGTCCACCTTCAGCTTGTGCGGAAGTCCACGTGGTGCCCACGGGCGAATTGACCTGCACCGGCGAGTAGCCAACGGTTGACCATTGAGAGCGCGTGGTGATGACGGGGCCCCAGCAATACAAATGGCCTTGGTCGGTGACGACGCATGTGTCGCTCAGGCCCATGTCGTATTGCGCGATAGGGGAATTGTCGGGCATGGTGAGTTTCACCGGTACGCGAACAGGGTCAACGTTGCCGTCGCCAAGAGTTAAGGGATCACCCCAACACCAGAGTGCTCGGGAAGAGTCAAGAGCGCACGCGTTGCCTGCACTATTTTGCAAATTGGAAACGCGCATATCGTTGGGAAACTCCACACGCACTGGCGCTGTGGAAGTTGTTGTCATGTAACTGCCAAGATGTCCGCCATTACCCCAGCAATATGCGCGACCACTGACACCTAGTGCGCACAATGTGTAGCCGTACGACGTATCGACAGACGTAATGGCTTCGGGCATTGTCACAATGACTGGAGAATTGAGATATCTGTCAGTGCGGGTGGTGCTGAGTTGGCGATCTGCATTTTCACCCCAACACAACACTTGCCCCGCAGATGTGGTGGCGCATGCATTGCGATAACCCACGTTGACGCTGCTGTAGGTAAAGGGCGAGGCGTGTGCTGCGCTTGCAGTGAGCACCAGTGCCGATGTGGCGATGGTGAGCAATGTGGATGCAAGGGCAATTCGAAAGATGCGCATGCGCGCACCGTAGTCACGCCCTGTGTCGGGCGTAGTTGGTTGTTTATCGCTACGAAGTAATTGTTATTCGGCGATGCCGACGGGGGAGCCGTCGATGATTTGGTCGAGATATTCGCTCATACCGAAGCCTTCAGCACCCTCGTGTTCGCCCGACGTGATGGTCCACTTCGTCATGCCTTCGCTGATGCGAGTCATGAGCCAATTGCCATCGGGGTCTTGGCGGCGGTTGCGTAACGGAATCAAGCTGGTGACATCACCCTGGAAGTTCCATTCCTTGCCCGACTTTGAGGAACGAATGACACCCGTGACCTTCTGGTGGTAATCCTCTTCGCCGGTGGTGACCGTAGAAACCTGCACGTCGTCACACAAATGCAATTCACCGTTATCCCATACAAAACCACCACGTGAACCGGGGCCGTCTTTCTTGGCAACGCGACTGGCCATGAAGCCAAGGTTTTCGCCGAAGTTGGCGGTGAGCCAGCGGTAGTACCACGGTGCCTGCCAATAACGAGGGCCCCATGAGTGGTCACGCAAACCGAAGCCGTTGATTTCCCACTCTTCATCACCCACGCGCAATGAGCCGCGAGCTGTAACAAGTTGTTCGTAATGACCCTTGGCGAATTCTTCGCCAGGAGTTTCGTGTGGAGTGTCAGGTTCGCCGCCGAACATACTGCTGCGACCTTGACCAGTGAATGTGATGTGCGCTTCGCACTCAGAGAATGGGTTGTTCTTGAATGCAGTTTTCGGATCAGCCATTTCTGTGGGGTCATCGAGAATCACCACTTTGCCAGTGAAGTCGATGCGCAATTCTTCGAATGGCTTCACCATTGTCCACGTGAGACCACCTGCATCAAGTGCATCGTTGTTGTCGATATTTGGACGCTTGAACATGAAGCCCACGCGACCGTTCGGCAGGTACAAGCACACAGTCATTTCTGCATAGCCCTCGTTGGCACGGTTACCCATGCGGAACCAACCGCCTACTTGCGACTTCGGATCAAAACAATTGATGTACATGCTCTCGTTGAAGTTGGACTCTGGTCCAAGTTCATGCATGTACTCGTCTGATGGTTCGAGACGTACTCCCATAATTTCCCCCGTGTGTTGTGTTGGCTAGAGGCCAGAAACTTTTGCTTGCAAACGACGCATGCCGGCAAGCCAGCGATCACGGTCTGCAACTTTGCGTTCTTCGTAGGTGTGTACCTCGGGGTGCGGCATAACAAGGAACTTCTCATCGAGAATGTGTTGATACACAATGTCGGCAACTTCTGATGGTTCAAGCACCGCACCAGAGGCTTTCACCGCGCTGCCGCCGCTTGATGCAATGCCGGATGCATCGGGTGGGTTCAACATGTTGGTGTTCACGCCCTGTGGGCACAAAGTAGTAACGCGAATGCCGCGGTCGCCGTATGTAATTGACAGCCATTCAGCAAACGCAACTGCTGCGTGCTTGCTCACGCTGTACGTGCCGCTGCCAATTTGTGACAACAAGCCCGCTGCCGATGCAGTGCTGCAGAAGTACCCCTCACCAGCAGCAATCCATTCACCCATGAGGTGCTTGGCAGCCCAACGATGTGCATGCGTGTTGATGTTCATCACCATGTCCCACGTTGCTTCGTCGGTGTCTTCAAGTGTGGTGCCCACTGCAACGCCGGCATTGGCAAAAAACAAATTGATGAAGCCAAACTTTGCACGTGCAGCTTCAATGAGATCGATGTTGCCTTGTTCCGAACTGATGTCAGCAATAACGGCGATCGCACTATCTGGTCGCAGGGCATTCAATTCTGCGGCTACGGCATTCAGGCGATCCGCATCACGGTCGGCGACAACAACGCGAGCGCCTGCTGCATGAAAGCGCCGTGCGAGCGCTGCGCCAATGCCACCAGCGGCTCCAGTAACAACTGTGGTTTTCCCATCAAGATTCATGGTGATGACCTTATGGCACCAGTCACGCCACGGGAATATTGGACCATCGCGGGATATCCGCCCTTTGGCACCCGTCATCTGTACGATGTTGGACAGCGGGCGGAATCCGGATTTCTGGTTACCCCTACCCGCTCACCGGAAGGAGCACCACATGATCGATACACGCGAACCAGTGATCACAGAGGCGCTCGCAGTGATTGACAAGGCGTTGGCAGAAATGTTGAAGCGCGAACTTGTTTCAGCTGTTGAGGTTGGAGATCTTCTTCTCGACCTTCGCTCGCTACTTACCGCGAACGCTTCCACCACCGCCGTTTGATTTTCTGCGCCGCAGGTGGCGCAGGAGTATCAACATGCGGCTCATGTTGTGGTGCGTACGAGCCCACTTCACGCAATGCCTCGTTCAGGCAATCGCGTAACAACGCAGGGCTTTCCACGGCGGCTTCGTCGATGTTGATGCCCACGTCCAAACTTCCGAGGTAACTCATGAGAGTCACGTTGAAGGCAACGCCGGCCAACGGGCCCACAGGGTAATTCTCGAGCATTTTTGCACCCGCTACATACAGCGGCACGCCGGCTCCACGCACATTTGATGTAGCGAAATCAACTGTTTCCGCTTGCGCCCGTGCCAGGCGGGTGATGACTGATGTAGGCAGAGCACCCGAGAAGGTGGCGATTGCTTCCAGCGAGCCTGATGCAGACCCCTCGCGCGCAGCAATGAGAATCTCGTTCACGGCGGCGAATCGTTCGGGTAGTGGCATTTCTGCTGTGGGTACCAACATGCGCGCAAGGGTGAAGGCGTTACTTCCGCTGTCTTCTGTGCGCGTGCTGATTGCCATTGATGCACGCAACGACTCGATGGGTGTGCCAAGTGCGCGGTGGTAGTTACCTGCTGCATGCGCAGCTGCAGTAACGAATGAAGTGTTCAGTGTGCCGCCGAGTGCTTTCGCTGCACCACGCATGTCGTGATATGACACGCGAGTTGTTTCAAATCGGCGACGCAAAGATCGTTCGGTCCACAATGGTGAACGCGAACCATCAGTTTCGCTGAGTTGCGCAATGAGGCCTTTCACAGTTGCCGATGTTGACGACGAGATCGTGCCGAGCAATGACGGGTCGGAAACCACGTCGCGCACTTGACGAAGCAAAGCAAGGGGAATACGCAGCGAATCATTCATGGCACCGCGTAATGCCTCTGTTGCATCTGGCTCAGTCACATTGTGCGCAGCATTCACCAATTCAGGATCAAGCGGTGGGAGCACGCCTGGGTCTCGTTCGATGTCGAGATAATGCATTGATAATTCGACGCCGCCTTGACCGTCAGTCACTGTGTGGTGCATCTTTTGCACCAATGCGCTCTGGCCGCCGCGAAGCCCATCAACGATGATGAAGTGCCACAGCGGACGTGAACGATCAAACGGATCTGCAACTAACAGCGTGACAAGGTCGAGCAGTTGACGCATGTCGCCAGGTTCGGCAAGAGAAATATGACGAACGTGGTACCGAATGTCAAACGTGGGGTCATCAACCCAGGTGGGGTTACCGAAATTTCCTGGTGCAGGTTGCACTCGCCGACGAAGGCGAGGGAACAACATGGCTGCACGCTCCATGCGCGCATAGAGCGCATCCATGTTGGGTGGACGGTCAAGAATTGTGATGTTCGCAAATGTTGAAGCGAGGTACGGGTCTTTTTCCAAGCGCCACATCAGCGACTCGGTGTCGCTCATTCGCTTTTCGTGGTCTGCCATACGCCTCAACCTACAGCGGTTACATGGGGATGCTGGTGTGCTTGAACTCGTTCAAAATTGGCCAGTCAATGTCGTCCAAAATGCGGTTAATTGTTGTGACCGCAGCGGCTTGATCTCCATGGGCATGGTCAAGCAAACGAACGAAGACAGACTTTTCATCCACGATGAATGTGGGGGTACCCCACACCTGGTGACTGCGCACGTATTGCTCGTGCTCTTTCTTCACAACTTCTAAGACACGACCTGATGCAATGTCTGCGAAAGCTGCTGCAGCGTCAACGCCATTCTCCGACATGATGCGCTCAAGAATGTTGTGGTCACGCAAGTTGCCACCGCCATTGTGGCGATGATTGAACATGGCCTGGTGAAAGTCGATGAATTTGTCGGGCTGATTGTCACGAATCGAAATCGATAACTGCAGAGCCTCTAAACCGGAATCCATCTCTGGTGTGTCCCAAATATCTGGCTGACCTTCTTCAACATGTGCTTGTCCGAGACAGAACGGAAGAAAGGTGACATTCCAATCTGCACCAGCGCGCAATCCCTCAACCACATGGTCGTGAACAAGGCGCGCAAAGGGGCAGCGATAGTCATACGTGAGGCCGAAAGAACGAGTCATAGTGATGTCAACATACGAACGATTGTTGGCATTCCCTCATTCAGAAGAATGAGGAGATGACAGGCAATGCAATAGAGCCCAAAATTGCACCAGTGACGATGCCGCCCACGATGTCGGAAAGGTGATGAATGCGCACCACGACACGACTGAGAGCAACCACAATGGCGATTCCCACCCACAGTGCGGCCAGCGGCCAGCCGGTGAATGAGGTGAGAACAATTGCAGCGAAGGTTGCCGATGATGCGTGCCCACTCGGGAAGCTCGATGTACTGGGCGTGCGTACATCGAAGCGATCATCACCCGACGTGGTGGGGCGTTCGCGCTTGAACAATTTCTTCACGCCTTGATTCACAATCAGGCTCTCCACGCCGAGTGCAAGAGAGAGTGCAAGCGCTTGCATCAAGCGATGTGTGGAACCAATGGCGCGCAACAACCCGATGATGTGCCACACAATGCTGAAGTCGCCCACTGTGCTGGCAAACCCAAACAACGCTTTCGTCACGCGGTTGGTGCGCAGCGGTTCTAAGACGCGGTCGCCCGCTTCGTCAAAAGATGTCATGCGAGCGTTGCGAGAGTTGATTCAACAAGCGAGGCAATGACAAGTGGATGTTCAAGTGGACCAAAGTGTCCCATCTCATCGAACTGCACGTATGTGGAGTTCGGAATTTGTTCTGCCACTTTGATGGCGAATGACGATGGTTGAAATGGTGCAGGCGCGCCGGAGATAACCCACACCGGCACTGTCACATTGGGCAGATCGTCCCATGCACCGCTCGTGCTGCCGGTTTCGTATGTACGGGCCTCATGTTCGGGCGCGCACTTCAATTCCACTTCGCCGTTTGCGGTTGGTTTGAAACCGTGACGCACATACGCCTCGCGAGCATTGGCATCAAAGGACTTCATCGGTGGTTTTGCTGAGAAGTTTTCTAAGGCCGCATCGAACGAGGGGAATGTGCTGCGCCGTTTCCGTGCGCCCCCGGCTAACGGATTTGGCGGACGATCAACTTCAGATTCGGGGTCGGCAGGCGGAAACACAATGGGCTCAAACACGAACAATGCAGAAAAGAGTTCGGGCTGTTCAAGTGCGGCCATGAGAAGTGAGGCGCCTCCCATTGAATGTCCAATGCCCACAATTGGCGCGCCATTGTTCTTTTCGGACAAGTAACGCGCGGCCGCAAGAGCGTCGTCACCGTATGAACGCCATGAGAGAGATTCAGGGTTCACTGCATCTGCATCGCCGTATCCGCGATGGTCTAACGCCATGACGTGGTGCTGCTTGTTCATTGCATGAGCAATGGGTTCCATGCAATGACCATGAAAGCCTGTTGCGTGTGACAACAGCACGGGCGAACCAGTGCCACCAAACTCGTGCATCACAATGGTGATGCCGTCGATAGATGGAATCAGTGTTGCGTCATCACATGCAATATGGCGAGTCACTTTGGCTCCCGAGGTAATCCGAGCAAGCGCTCACCAATAATGTTTTTCTGCACCTGGCTCGAACCGCCGGCAATGCGCGCGCCCGGCGCTGACAACATGCCCATTGCGTCGGGCCCCTCAAGCATTGCGTCTGCGCCAGAGATGTCTGCTCGAAGCATCGACACATCGAACATCATCTCGGTGATGCCCAACTTCATAAGAGAAGATGCTGTTGACGCCACCGGCCCTTGCGTTTGCGCCATGGCTTTGTAGGCGGTGCCCTTCGACAGCAACGTTGTGAGTTCTTGTCGCTCTGATGTGTTCAGCCCGCGTCCACGCCCGAGCGCAGACATGGATTCCAAACGACGTTCGAGGCCAATCACACTGGCGCCGATGTGGCCCCGCTCGTTGGTGAGCACAGCCATGCCAACACCCCAACCACCATTCAATGGTCCGATGAGATGTTCGGCAGGCAATTCCACGTCAGTGAAGAACACTTCATCAAACTCCGATTCGCCTGTCATCTGCTTCAGCGGGCGAACTTCAATACCAGGAAGATCCATTGGCATGAGGAAGAACGAGATGCCTTCGTGTTTTTTTGCATCGAAGTTGGTGCGTGCCATGAGGATGCCCCAGTTACTGCAGCGACCTCCACTGCACCACACCTTTTGCCCATTGATGATGAATCGGTCACCATCACGTTCGGCACGAGTGCTCAGCGATCCGAGGTCACTTCCTGCACCTGGTTCAGAAAACAGCTGACACCACACACTTTCTGCGCTCAATGTTGCGCGCAGGTGCTGTGCTTTTTGTTCTGGAGTGCCGAATGCCATCACTGCGCCACCCGCCAACACAAGCCCCACCATGTTGAGCACGGGTGGCACGCCGGCCTTGGCACATTCTTCTACCCATGCACCGTGGAAGGCGGGGGAGAGGTTTTGTCCACCGTGCTCGGCAGGCCAGTGCAATCCAGCAAAGCCTGCTTCGAAGATGCGCTTTTGCCACGCAACTCCTTCGCTTACCAAGTCAGGTGGACAAATCGCGCCGTAATCGCGCGGTGCATGATGACGGTTATCCGCCAGCCATGCAGCCGCACGAGCACGAAATGTGTCAACCGACTCGGCAGACATGACTACTTAATTGCGTTGAAGAAGAGCGCAGTCTCTTCAGGCAATGTTGCAGGAATGACGTAACCCTCGGTGTTGCGAATCTGTGCCCAGTTGTCACGAACATCTTCAAGCGACAGTTTGGGGTTGACGTAGCCAACTGTTTCACCAATGAATACGCGAGCAACACGACCGCCACCAACGGAGTAGATCTCTCCGGTGACATCGCAATCTTCGTGGGCAAGCCACGCAACGATTGGCGTGACAAGTGATGGGTCAAGCTTTTCGCCCAATGCACCCATGAGGTTTTCGGTCATGCGTGTGAGTGCGAGTGGTGCAATCACGTTTGCCTTGATGTTGTACTTTGCGCCCTCTGCAGCAAGCACACGGCTGAAGCCAACAAGGCCCATCTTTGCTGCGCCGTAGTTGGCCTGACCGAAGTTGCCGAAGATGCCTGCAGCAGATGAAGTTGACACGATGCGGCCGTAGCCCTGCTCGCGCATACGAATCCATGCGGGGCGAGTGACGTTGAAAGCACCCTTCAAGTGCACCTCAATGACCGAGTCAACAAGGTCGGGAGTCATGTTGTGGAATGTTTTGTCGCGCAAGATGCCTGCGTTGTTAATCACGATGTCAACACGGCCGTATGCATCGATAGCGGTTTGAATAATTCCTTCGCCACCTTCTGGTGTCGAAACGCTGTCGTGGTTAGCAACTGCCTCACCGCCGGCTGCAACAATTTCGTCAACAACTTTTTGTGCAGCACTGGCGTTCTCACCAGTTCCGTCGACGGAACCACCGAGATCGTTTACCACCACGAGTGCTCCGCGTGAAGCGAGAAGCAATGCGTGTTGGCGACCAAGGCCGCCGCCTGCTCCGGTGATTACTGCAACTTTTCCGTCATATGTCAATTGGCTCATGGTTTTACCGTACTCTGACCGCATGGATGAACTCCTACCTGACCTGAATGACCCTCGTCGTCATGAGGTTCGTGCGTGGTTGGCGGCTCATCCGAAACCCTCTGATCGTGAACTTGCAGAGTCGGGATATGTGGCACCTCACTGGCCTCAACCGTGGGGCCTTGGCGCAGACCCCGTGCAACAAATCATCATCGATGATGAATTCGCTCGCGCCGGAGTGAAGCGACCATCGAATCAAATCGGCATCGGCTGGGCTGCACCCACCATTATTTTTGCGGGCACTGAAGAACAAAAGCAGCGATACGTGTTACCTGCACTTGCTGCAGAGGAAATTTGGTGTCAATTATTTTCGGAACCAGAGGCGGGAAGCGATCTCGCAGATCTCGGTACACGTGCTGTGCGCGACGGTGACGACTGGATTGTGAACGGGCAGAAGATCTGGACAACAGGTGCGCACTATTCCAAGTTCGGAATTTTGATTGCGCGCACTGATCCCGATGCGCCAAAACACAAAGGCATTACCTATTTTATTTGCCCCATGGATTCGCCAGGCATAGAAATTCGCAACATCACCAATATTGCGGGGGCCAAGAGTTTCAACGAGGTGTTCTTTACTGATGTTCGCATTCCTCATGCGAATGTTGTGGGTGATGTCAATGACGGTTGGCGCCTTGCAAAAGTCACATTGGGGAACGAGCGCGTGTCGTTATCAACGGGTGGGGTGTTATGGGGCGCCGGACCCACTGCACTTGACATCATTGAAGAGGCCAAGAAGTTGGGTGTAAAAACCCAAGTGATGCGACAGCGTCTCGCTCATTTGTACATTGAGCACACCGTGATCGAAATCATTCGTATGCGCACTCTGACTGCGCGTTTACGTGGTGAAGCGCCAGGACCCGAGGCCAGTATTCGCAAGATCATGGCTGATGAACATGGCCAGCGCGCAATGGAAGTGGCCCGCGACATTATTGGCGCTGACGCCATGGTGATTGGCGAAGCTGACGCAAAGATCGGCAAGACCATTTGGTCAAAGAGTTGGTACAGCGGGTATATGTTTTCTAAAGCGCTCACCATTGGTGGGGGCACGGGGGAAGTGCAGCGCAACATTCTTGGGGAACGGGTTCTTGGCTTGCCATCAGAGCCAGATCCAACTTCAGGAATGAGTTGGGCTGACGCACGCAAGGGGAAAAACGTATGAGCACATCAACTGAACGCTTAGTTGTTGATCTTTTAGATCCGGTTCTCTATCAATCGAATCCCCATGACACGTGGGCGTGGATGCGTGCAAACGAACCCGTGTATCGCGACGAAAAGAATGGTTTGTGGGGCCTTACCCGCCATGCCGACGTCATGGATGCCGAGCGACGTTCGTCGGTCTTTATCTCGGGGCAGGGATATCGAGCGATTTACGCACCCACCGAGTGCAACATGATTGCGCAAGATGATCCGCGTCATCGTCAACAACGCATGTTGGTACAGCCGGCTCTCACTCATGCCGGCGTGAACAAGCGCACAGAAGAAATCGAAAAACTCGTCACGGAACTTGTTGATGAAGCAATCGAAAAGGGCGAATTCGAAGTTATTGAAATGCTTGCGGGTCAATTGCCTGCACGTTTGACATCACGTTTGTTGGGATTCCCCGAAGAAATGTGGCCGCAACTGAAGTCGTGGAGTGAGCGCCTTATGCGCACTGACATGCGTGAGCGTGACCCTGAACAATTCGCTGGCTTCTATGCGGCCAATCAAGAGTTCGTTGGTGCAGCGATTCCGATTCTTGAAGAGTCAAAGAAATGTCCAGCGGACCACTTCATTTCGGTGTGGGCAAATACTCCGATTGATGGCGAGACATTGACACCAGAAGCTGTGATGAATGAAATTGGGTTGTTCATCGCTGGTGGTGCAGAAACCACACGCACTGCAATCGCGCACGGATTGCGCGCATTTTGTGATCACCAAGATCAATGGGATGCAATGGGAGCAGATGAAACTCTCATTAATTCAGCGGTGGAAGAAGTGCTTCGTTGGGTAACTCCGCTCAACAACATGTTCCGCACCGCAAAAACAGATGACGTCATCGGGGGACAAGAGGTAAAGGCGGGAGACCGCTTTGTCATGCTGTATCCGTCGGCCAACCGTGATGAGTCGGTGTTTGATCGGCCGTTTGATTTTGATATTCGTCGCAGCCCAAACCCTCAAATTTCTTTCGGATTTGGCACGCACCTCTGCATTGGGGCAAACCTCGCCCGTTTGGTGTTGACCACGGTGTTCCGTGAACTTTCCGCACGTGCCACCAACCTGGTGCCCGTCACCGAGCCAGATGTCGAGGCCAACATTTTCGCCCGTGCTGTGAAGTCGTTCACCTTGGGCGTGACACCTCGGTAACAGGCCCTCGCCGCGGGGGGGGGTAGACCCAATGTTGGCAAGTAGCCTTTGCGACATGCGTCGCCGTTTTGTACTTCCCGCAGTTGCTCTACTTTCCATGTCGCTTGTCGCATGTGGCTCCCAGTCATCTTCCGACACAGTTCCTCAGCCTGGTGCTGAATTGTCTGATGCCAACACTGCAGACCCTGGCGCCGGCGACGTAGAGGCTCAGGCTGCAGCCGCTGCATGTAACGCGGGGAAGCCAATCGCGGGTCGACCCTTGCGTGTCGCATCAACAGTGGCTCCCATCACCAACTTGATCGGATTGATTGCTGGTTCCACCGGAACCGTGGTGAATGGCATTGTTCCTGAGGGCACCAACTCTCACACCTACGAGCCTCCTCCAAGCGCAGCTGTCAATCTCGAAAATGCTGATGCTGTATTTGTGAATGGTTTGGCGCTCGATGATCCCACGCGCGATCTTGCATCATCATCTTCGAAGAACACTTTGATTTGCGAAGTGGGAACTGCGATTCTCCCGAAGACGGGGTGGATCTACGACTTCTCGTTCCCGAAAGAAGCAGGGCATCCAAACCCTCACGTATGGACAAACCCTCCAATGGTTTTGAGTTACGTCACCGCCATTCGCGATGTATTGGCCACTCTCGATCCCACTCACGCAGCTCAATACGACGACAACTACGTGAAATTGTCATCGGTGATCATGCAACTCGATGCCGCAATGAAGACCGCCGTGGAAACCATTCCGGCGAATGATCGCAAGTTGCTTACGTACCACGATGCATATGCATATTTTGCACAGCATTACGACATGGAAATCATCGGTGCGATTCAACCTGCTTCATTCGAAGAGCCATCACCGCAAGACATTGCGAACCTCATTGCGCAGGTCAAGTCGAGTGGCGTGAAGGCAATCTTCGGAAGCGAAGTATTCCCATCGTCAGTGTTGGAGCAAATCGGCAAAGAAACTGGCGTGCGTTATGTCGACACATTGCGCGATGATGACTTGCCTGGCAAGCCCGGCGACGTCGACCATTCGTGGGCAGGTCTTATGAAGTTTGACTTCATCACGATTGTCGAAGCACTTGGCGGAGATGCGAAGGTACTCAAGGCAGTCAATATCAACACCAAAGTTCCTGACAAGGCGAACTATCCACAGTGACGCCTGGCGTTCTCGTTGAGTGTGCGCACATTTCGTGTGCGTATGACTCCACATACGCAATTAAAGATGTGCATTTCACAATGCATTCGGGCGACTTCGTTGGAATCGTCGGGCCGTCAGGGTCAGGTAAAACAACTCTGTTGAAGTCAGTGCTTGGCTCAGTGAAGCCAGTGCACGGTCATGTAACAATGCGCCCCGGTTTGCGCATGGGCTACGTACCGCAAGTGGAATCAGTCGATTGGAACTTTCCCGTCACTGTTCTTGAAGTCATGGTGATGACACGCGCGGCAAACGGACGTATTCCGCGCATCACAAAAGATGAACGAGAGTCGGCGCTAGACGTTCTTGAAAAATTGGGTCTCGGCGGCTTACACAATCGGCATATTCGAGAACTCTCAGGCGGACAGCAGCAACGTGTGTTTGTGGCGCGAGCACTGTTCCATCGTCCTGAGTTGCTTGTGCTTGATGAACCAACATCGGGAGTTGATGTGCGTACGCGCCATGAGCTTTTGCACTTGTTGGCAGACCTTCACGATGAGGGTGTCTCCATCATGCTCACTACTCACGACCTCAATGGGTTAGCAGCGCACTTGCCGCGACTCGTATGTATTAACAAGGAAATTATTGCCGACGGTGCACCTGCAGAAATTTTGACGTCCGATGTTCTTGAGCGCACATATGGTGCTCCGATGGAAGTGCTGATGCATGAGGGCATGCCCGTTGTGCTTGATCATGGCGGCACTGAAGTTGCTCGCCGTCTCGGAGGGCTCTCATGATTGGTGGCGTTTTCACTCCGTTCCATTACGAGTTTTTCCGTAACGGGTTAGTGGTAGCAACACTCGCAGGCACGTTGTGCGGCATTCTTGGCGTGTTCGTTGTGTTGCGTGGCATGAGCTACATCGGCCACGGACTTTCGCACGCAGTGTTCGGTGGTGCAGCAGCATCGGCTGTGATGAACGTGAATTACTTTGCGGGCGCCGGCATTTGGGGTGTGGCATCAGGCGTCATCATTGGGCGCATTGCACGTCGACGCATCATTGGTGCCGACGCTGCAATTGGTGTTGTTACTACCGCGTCATTTGCAATGGGTCTTGCGTTATTAAATCGGTACGGCCAAGCGCAGAAGAGCATCGAAGCAGTGTTGTTTGGCAGTGTGCTGGGTGTTCAAACAATTGACATTGTGGCGGTTGCTGCAGTGACACTTGTAGTGATTGCGTTGGTTGTCGGTTTGTATCGCTCGTTCTTGTTTGCAACTTTTGACCCCGAAGTGGCGCAAGTATCAGGCGTCAAAGTGGCACTCATTGAAGCCTTGCTGATGGCCATGTTGTCTCTCACCATCTTGGTCACCATGCGTGTGATTGGAACATTATTGATTTCTGCATTGCTGGTCATTCCTGCATCAGTGGCTCGCATGCTCACCAACTCATTTGCAAAGATGCTGTGGATCTCGCCAATAGTCGGAGCAATTTCTGCTTTCGTCGGCATGTATCTGTCGTTCCACCTTGACACATCAGCAAGTGCCACCATCATCTTGGTAGGAACTCTGCAGTTCATCGTTGTGTATGCAGTCGCTGGCCTTCGTGGGCGCGCACGTATTGCCGGCTTACACAGCCATTAACTATTTGTCACTCAGGTAGTGACCACTCCACACCTTGTGGTGTGTCGCGTACTTCAACGTTCAGTGCCACGAAAGCATCACGAATAACATCGGAAAGGTCGTAGCGCTTTTCTGCTCGAACAGTGGCGCGCACGGCCAGCATCGCTTCGATGTATGGGCCAACAACACTGCGCGGATCCTGCACGCCTTGCACCGCTGCATCGCCCAATCGCGAAATCATGGAACGAAGTGCACCACGTGCGCGGTCAATGCTGTCGCCTTGCAAAGTGTCAGCAGACCAATCCTTGATTGCCGATTCCAAATCAAGAGCGGCTCTGACAGCACGCTCGGCATCTCTCTCATCAAGAGCGGCTCCAAACGCGGTGGAAGTTTGGAGAACTACTTCGTCAAGCGAACCAGGAGTGGACGAATGAGCACCGGAAGAGTCGGTGGAATTTGGTGCGGAAGGGTCGGGCTGAGAAAAGTTCGTACCTTGCGTACGCTTTTCGACGTCCGAGCCCTGCAGCGACAGCAAATTCCACGGCGAACGAAGAGTAGACAGCGGAATGACCGAGCCAGATTCGTACACGTATGAGTTGGAGCGCAGGCGTATGGTGACGCGCCCGTTTCCAACAACTTTGGCCTCTTCGGCATCAAGGTTGATCACAAGGCCGGTGTGCTCATCGATACCCAAGACGTATGTGTCGCTATCGAGCATCGATTCGAACAATTCCAAGCGAGCTTCACCTAAGTAGCAAAAACGGGTGTCGTGATTGCCGCCCTCTGCATTGTCGTAATGGGGAATGACCGCGGCGTTGATACCAATAGTGGCAAGCACGTTGAGGCCTTCAAGAAGTTGTACGTCTTGGCCCACTTTGTACACCTCGTACACGGGCACAGTTGCTTTGCCCAATGTGAGCGCTGCAGCCGACGCAAACGTAACGATGCCACCGTTGGTGAGTTTGTCATTGATGATTCGCGCAACTGGAGATCCTGCCCATTGACGTAATGCATAGGTGGGTGATCCGGGACCAGCGAAGATGTAATCAGCGTCAGTAATGGTTCGAAGGCCTCGTTCAATGGCAACGGGGTCAGCTGCAATGTGAGTGTCATGCAATCGCACGAGGCCAGCAACAGCAATGTCTACGTTGATTGAAGTGTGGAAGTACTCCACGGTGCGAGCTGCAAGCTCGGGCGCATTTTCTTGGAAGCCATAAGGAGTATCAAGAACAACAGCCTTCACCGGAGATGGAAGCAATGCAGTAAGAGTGCGGTGCGTGGTGACCATGGTGGGCGCTGTTTCGCCTGAGCCCATGATGGTGAGAATGCGAGGAAGACTCATGCGAAGAACTCCGAAGTAATGGCATCGTGAATAACGTGAGCGAATCGCTCGGGAAATTGTGCGTGTAAATCATGGTCGGCAGGCTCAAACCATTCAACTCGTGCTTGTGCCAATGAAGCCTCAGCAATACGAAGTTGTTCGCGCTTTCTTTGTGTGAAGTCGTCATTCGTCTTTGCAGCGGGCGTAAACATCACGGGCACCTGAATTGAAGACCACAACGAAGAAGGTGTGTGTTCCCATAGTCCGTGCAGCACCATGAGGTGTCGATCAAGAGTAAGCCACGGGCGTATGGTGCCGTCCCCAAGAATTTCCATGTTGTGCATCTGTCCGTCGATGCCCTCTTCGCTCCAGTCGGGATGCGCCGTGCGAATGTAAGAACGTAGGCGCTCGGCTTTCATTCCAATAAGAGGTGGCGGGCTCATCACTTCAGCGCAATCGTTCCACTCGGGGAATGCGGCACCAAGTTCGATAGTGCCGCCGTCGACGGCAACAACACCGCGCACCAAGTTGGCATGGCGATGGGCAAGTTCAATCACAATGTTTCCGCCCCACGACTGACCAATCACCAATGGGCGAATGAATGCCTGGTCGCGCTCAGTGAGAAAATGAAGAACATCGGCTACGTCATCGGCGATGTCGGCCATGGCATACCCGTGGTCGGTTTTGTCGCTGTGGCCGTGTCCACGTAAGTCGATGGCAATGACTGAATGACCAAGCGCTACGAGATGCCGAGCGGGGCCATCCCATAATCGGGCATTGGAGGCGAGGCCATGTACAAGGAGGATGGGTGTGCCTGCACCTGTGGACCACTCAAGGGCACGAAGGGTGATGTTGTCCCGAAGGGGAATTCGAAATTCGGTGGGGCCGGTAGTCACAGGTTTCAGTGTCGCACCAAATGCTGCAAATGGCACTCGGAGTCGCTTGGGCGGTGCCCTGCGTCATAGGGTGAAACCCACCACCCATCAACCCAAGGGGAAATCATGAAGTTAGCAATGGGCATCAATTACTCAGGCGGATTCAAGGAAGCAGTCGACCGTGTGGTCGAGCTTGAAAAAGCTGGCCTTGACCAAGTGTGGATTGCAGAGGCGTACAGCTTCGACGCAATCTCGCAAGTGGGTTATCTCGCAGCGAAGACATCGCGCGTGGAAATCGGCACTGGCATTGTGAACGTGTATTCACGTACTGCTGCTCTTATGGCAATGACCGCAGCTGGTTGTGACTTTGTCAGCGATGGCCGCTTCATTCTTGGTCTCGGCGCATCAGGACCTCAGGTGATCGAAGGGTTCCATGGTGTTCCATACGAAAAGCCAATGCAACGCATCAAGGAATACATCGAAGTGTGTCGCAACGTATGGGCACGCGAAGCACCACTTCAGTACAACGGCAAGACCGTGCAGATTCCATTGCCAGATGGTCAGGGCACCGGCTTAGGTAAGCCACTGAAGATCATTAACCACCCAGTTCGCAAAGACATCCCCATCTGGTGGGCATCGTTGAAGGACAAGAGCGTTGAAGCAACAGCAGAACTTGCTGACGGTTGGTTGCCCATCATGTTCTATCCAGAGAAGTACCACAACGTATGGGGCGATTCGTTGAAGGCTGGTAACGCAAAGCGTGACCCAAGTCGTCCACGTCTCGACATCGCAGCAAGCGGCATGTTGTGCATCGACGATTCACTCACTGGTGACGCACAAACCAAGATTCTCGACAATGCACGCCCACATATGGCGTTGTATGTCGGCGGTATGGGTGCACGTGGCAAGAACTTCTACAACGACGTATGTCGTGACTACGGCTTCGAAAAAGAAGCAGTGGAAATTCAGGATCTCTATCTTGAAGGCAAGAAGGAAGAAGCTGCTTCCAAGATTCCTGGTGAGTGGATTATGAACGCGAACCTTGTGGGCACGGCGGGCTTCATTAAAGAACGTCTTGCTGCATACAAGGAAGCCGGCGTCACAGTTCTTCAGGTGAACCCAGTTGGCCCAGATGCTGTGGGCCAGATTGAGAAGCTTCGTTCACTCATCGACGGCTGATCATGAGCGGTCTCACAGTCAATAATGTTTCTCCCGGCTGGGAATTGGTGCGCGATGAATTCATCAAACATCTCGACTCAGGAATGGATCGTGGTGCCAGCGTTGCGGTTCGTCACAAGGGTGAACTCGTTGTTGACTTAGTGGGTGGTTCGCGCGACAAAGAAGGAACTGTTCCGTACGACGCCGACACATTGAACATTGTGTTCAGTACCACCAAAGGTATTACTGCACTTGCAGTTGCAATGTGTGTGGAACGTGGACTCATCAACTACAACGAGAAGGTGTCCACCTATTGGCCTGAGTTTGCGGCCAAAGGGAAAGGCGAACTCACCGTGGCACAAGTGTTGGCGCATCGCGCTGGCGTGTTTACGGTGGAAGGCCCCATCACGTTGGAAGAAGCATTGAATTGGGACACGGTGACCGCTCGGTTGGCTGACACCACACCATTCTTCGAACCCAACTCAACGCATGGCTATCACGCACTCACGTACGGATGGCTGGGCGGGGAATTAGTACGTCGCGTTACTGGCCGGAGTGTCGGCGATTTTGTAGCTACCGAAATTGTTGCTCCGCTCGGCGTTGATTTTTGGATTGGTTTGCCGGAAGAGCATGAGCATCGCGTCGCACATCTCATGGCTCATCCCATTCCTACATTCCCGCCCGACATTGCCAAATTCATGAACGATCACGGCGGGCCAGGGTCTGAGGCAGCGACTGCATTGTCGCTCAATGGCGCTTTTGGTCCTGGTGCGTTCAATAAGCGAGAAGTACACGCAGCGCAAATTCCCGGAGCAAATGGAATTTCAAACGCAAAGTCTCTTGCCACTATTTATGCTGCGGTCATTGGTGAAGTAAACGGCGTTCGATTGTTGGGCGAAGACACACTTCGACTCGCAACCACCTCAGAAACACCTGTGGGCGAGGTTGATCGCATCCTCGGGCGCGAAACAGTATTTGGCAAGGGTTACATGTTGCACAGTGATCGCAATAAATACGCCGGCCCTGGCAGTTTTGGTCATGATGGCGCTGGCGGATCTGTTGCTTTCGCGCAACCATCGCGTCAACTTGCTGTGTCGTATGTAATGAACACCATGCTCACCGTGTATGACGAAGACCCTCGTCGCTCTGGTTATATCAATGCGGCGGTGAAGTGTGCAGACTCCGTCGGATAGACGACGTAGCTGCGATATATAACACCGACGCAACTGCTGCGGCGCCCGCGAAAATCACAATGGTGCTGCGCACGCCTAGTGCTTGAGAAACACCACCTGCCATCAGGCTGGTGCACGCAATCATGGTGTTCACCAACGCCATGTCGCCTGCAAGCACGCGACCACGAATGTGATCAGGTGATTGCATCTGTAATCCCAGTGTCGACAGGGTCCATTGCGCACCGCCGCTGAGGTGGGCGAGACCGATGAATATTGCTGCCACCCAAATAAAGGGGCTTGCTGCCGCACCGAGATAACAAATACTGAAGATCAGGCCGGCGTATCCGCACACAGTGAGCAATTTCTTCATGTCGCGCCCTGCGATGCGCGCGCCAAGAATGGGGCCAAGGCCTGAGCCAATACCGCGTACACCAATGAGCAATCCGCGTCCTGCGTCACCCACGTGAAAGGCCGTTGATGCAAGAACCGCAAGCTGGCTCACAATTCCTGCACCGACAGCGAAGGTCATCTTTGAACCCATGAGCGCAAGAATCACTTTGTCTTTCCGAGCAAGGTGGAGTGCTTCCTTCATGTCGGCAATGGGGCGTGGCTTGCGAGCGTTTGAGGAAACGTCGTGGCTCTGCATTGGTGTGCGAACACTGGCAAACAAAATTCCGGCCACAGCGAATGACACCGCGTCTGCAATGAATGCTGCGTTGCGACCAAAGGCAGCAGCAAATACGCCTCCGAGCGCGGCGCCCACCGCGAGCATGATTCCCCAGGTGCTACCGAATAATGCACTGGCAAGGCGTAGGTCGTCCTCATTGTCGGTGAGGTTCGGAACCGATGCACTGGTTGCAGGTCCGACGAATGATGCAAGTGCCGCGATCACGCTTTGTGATGCGAAGGTGATCCAAATACCCACCACGCCGTACAGCAATAAACCAAGTGCCGACACGGTTTGCAATGCGGAGATGATGACGAGAATTTTTCGTCGATCAAAACGGTCGGCAAACGAACCAGCAACAGGCGACATGAGCAAACCAGGCAATGTCATGGAGACCAACACACACGACACCAGGAAGGCCGACTTCGTGCGGTCTTCCACTAAGCCTGCGAGAGCAACAAAGGTGAACCAGTCGCCGGCAAAGGAAACCACCTGAGCGCCAAAGACAAGTCGGATGTCGCGATTACGACGCAATAAAGAAAACATGAGTTCCCGACATTATGTGTGATGACGCCGAATGTGGCGCATCAGAAGAATTAACGCATTGAATCGAGGCGCTTGAGGGTGTCCATTGCCTCGGACATGATCTCGTTCACAATCTGCTTTGCAGGCTTGATTTCATTGATCGAGCCCACTGCCTGCCCAATGGCCATGAATGCCTTGTTGGTATCAAGCTTCACTTCCGGGCCAACACCCAAGTGATCAATGCCGGCCTGAATGGTGGCAATTGCCTGTGCAGGGAAGCCTTGCAATTCTTCGGGGTGCTCTTCGAAGTGTGCTGTCCACTCTGTGCGAGCAACGCGGCAGGTTTTGCCGGTGTACGCCTTGCTGATGACGGTGTCGTCTTCGTTCATCTCCAGCATTTTTTCTTTGTAACCAGTGCCAGTGTGTGCTTCGTGCGATGCGATGAACTTTGTGCCGATCCATACGCCCTCTGCGCCAAGCGCGAGAGAAGCAATGAGACCACGACCATCGAAGATGCCGCCCGCTGCTACTACGGGAACTTTGCCATTAACTGCGTCAACAACTTGTGGGACCAACGCCATGGTGGCAACGGTGCCAGTGTGTCCGCCTGCTTCAGTGCCTTGCGCTACTACGAAGTCGCAACCGCTTGCGACAGCAGCAACGGCATGGCGCACTTTGCCGCACATTGAACCCACAAGGATGTTGTGCTTGTGCAGTTCGTCGATGATCTCGCGTGGCACACCGAGACCAGCAACATAAATGCTGGCGCCGCCCTTGATGATGGCTTCCAAATTTCGCGCGATGGAATCAGGTGATGCAGTGAGAAGGTCAACGCCAAATGGCTTGTCGGTGAGTTCACGAACGCGAGCCATTTCAGAGGTGAGAAGTTCTGTGCTCATTGGGGCAGCGCCAAATGTGCCAATGCCGCCTGCATCGGAGACGGCGGCAACAAGGTCGCTGTAAGAAACACCGCCCATGCCCGCAAGCATGATGGGCAATTCAATGTTGAGCATTTCGGTGAGACGTGTCTTCATAGGTTTCACCGTAGTCCCGCATACGGGGGCGGAAAGTACCGA
>CANFIM010000015.1 GCA_947447175.1 Acidimicrobiaceae bacterium
CAGAATGGTTCCAACGGTTCGAATGGTGCTGATGGTGCGACTGGTCCTGCTGGTCCACAAGGCCCTGCCGGTCCTGCTGGTCCTGCTGGCCAGAATGGTTCCAACGGTTCGAATGGTGCTGATGGTGCGACTGGTCCTGCTGGTCCACAAGGCCCTGCTGGTCCTGCTGGCCAGAATGGTTCCAACGGTTCGAATGGTTCGAATGGTGCGACTGGTCCTGCTGGCCCAACAGGTCCTCAGGGTCCTGCTGGTCAGAATGGCACGACTGGTCCTCAAGGTCCTGCTGGTCCTCAAGGTCCTGCCGGTCCTGCTGGCCAGAATGGTTCCAACGGTTCGAATGGTGCTGATGGTGCGACTGGTCCTGCTGGTCCACAAGGCCCTGCTGGTGGTCCTGCTGGCCCAACAGGTCCTCAGGGTCCTGCTGGTCAGAATGGCACGACTGGTCCTGCTGGTCCTCAAGGTCCTGCTGGTCCTCAAGGTCCTGCTGGTCCGGGTGGTGCGGTTGTCAGCTTTGGCTTGACTAGCGCAACGGTCTCGGCTTCGGCAATTAAGGGTTTGAAGACTCAGGTAGCAAAGCACGGAAAGTCCATCACGGTGTACGGCTATCAGACCCAGAAGGGCAGTACGGCTCTTGCCAAGAACCGCGCAAATGCCGTCAAGACACAACTCTTAAAGATCGATAAGAGCTTGAAAATCAAGGTAGTTGTGAAGGGCGTAACTGTTGTTAGCTACTGCAAGAGCAAGAAGAATTCCTGCGCAGTAGTGGAGTTCACGTCGAAGTAGATGAGGTTAATTAGTTACCTCGGTACATGGCATTAGTCCCTAGGAATCAACCGGCATCGGGGCGACCTTTTAAGGTTCGCCACGATCCCGGGTGGGGAAACATCGACGTCGCATAGCCTGAAATGGTGATTGCGGTTCTGACACCCGAGCAAATGAGGCGCGCCGATCAGGCTGCGCTTGCCGGACTTGAAACCAGTCAGCAGCAATTGTTTATTCAGCGTGCTGGATATGCCGTGGCAGTCACGGCTCGTCGCATGATGGCCGGTTGTTACAGCAAGCGTGTCACCGTGATTGCAGGCAAGGGACACAATGGCGACGACGGTCGAGTTGCTGCAACACACCTGGCACGTTGGGGTGCCGCGGTCACAACTGTTCATGCGGATGAAGCTGGTGAATTATTCATTGACCCACGTAATGCCGACCTCGTCATTGATGCCGCATACGGCATCGGATTTCGTGGCACATGGTCGCCCCCCATTGTTTTCAACGTGCCGGTACTCGCGGTTGATATTCCCAGTGGGTTGAATGCTCTCGATGGAACCGTGGAAGGCGGAGTACTGGTTGCTGATCGCACCGTTACTTTTGCTGCACCGAAAACTGGAATGGTGTTAGGCGATGGTCCTTCACTATGTGGAGAGATTGACATCATCGATGTCGGCATAGATGTGACAGAAGACGTTGACACATTTCTTGTGCAGTCATCTGACATTGCTGCGTGGATGCCCATGCGAGATACTGCGGCTCATAAATGGAATCACGCTGTTCGTGTCGTTGCCGGAAGCCCAGGAATGGGAGGCGCAGCATCGCTTGTGAGTGCTGCTGCCATGCGCGCTGGTGCGGGAATTGTTCACATGTCGTGGCGTGCCGGCGCGGATGCATTCACACCACCAACTGAAATAGTTGGTCGTCCACTTCCTTCAGAAGGTTGGGCACCGTTTATCGCAAGCGATTCTCATCGTTTCAACGCGCTCATTATTGGTCCGGGCCTTGGACGTGGAGATGATGTCACCGCTGAAGTGCAAGGTGTTCTCAGCGCAACAAGCATTCCTACGGTGATTGATGGCGATGGAATCCACGCTTCTATTGATGCAAATGGTGGACACACTGCGTTGCTGCAGCGAACTGCCGCAACCGTTCTCACACCGCACGATGGTGAGTTTGCATCGCTTGGCGGTGATGTTGCACACCCTGATCGCATTGCAACTACTCGTGAACTTGCTGCGCGCACTCAATGTGTTGTGTTACGCAAAGGGCCCACCACCATTGTGAGTGATCCCGATGGTGCCGTGTACTTGGTGGTGTCTGGTGATGAACGCCTAGCAACGGCCGGAAGTGGCGATGTACTGTCAGGCATTATTGGTGCGTTCATTGCGCGTGGATTGTCCCCACATGAAGCGGCAGCTGCTGCTGCTCATGTGCACGGTATGGCTGGCTCATCTGGCCCAGCAGAAGGGCTAATCGCCCGTGATCTTGTTGCGTTAATTTCGGAAGTTCTTTCAGAGGTGGTGGGCGATGTCCGTTGATTTTTCAGGCCGTTGGGCATGGGCAGAAGTGCACACTGGTCTTATTCAACACAATGTGGCCGTCATTGCTGAACGTGTCGCTCCTGCTCAGATATGGGCAGTTGTGAAGGCAAACGGATATGGCCATGGTGCAATTCCTGTTGCCCAAGCCGCACTTGCTGCCGGTGCTACAGGTCTATGTGTAGCAATTGTTGATGAAGGTGTCGCTCTTCGACGTGCTGGCATCACTGCGCCGATTCTCATCCTTAGTGAACAACCCGCTGAACTTGCTGAGTTCATTGTTGGGTATCAACTCACGCCTACCATCACGTCCTCGCGAGGTGCCGCAGTTATCGGCAACCTTGCGGAACAACAAGATCGTAAGGTGCCCGTCCATATCAAGGTTGATACCGGAATGCATCGTGTTGGTGTTGCTCCAGAAGAACTTCGCCAGTTGGTGTCATATATGGGTAGCCAGCCGTCGCTTTCCATTGAAGGCGTGTACACGCACTTTGCCGTTGCTGATGAACCATCGCATCCGGCAAATGCTGCGCAACTTGCTGCATTCCAGCAAGTGATTACGGATCTTGCAGCATTGGGAGTTAACCCGCCACTCATTCACGCGGCAAACAGTGCAGCGGCGCTGGCGAACCCGGATGCGCGATTCAACATGGTGCGCCTAGGAATTGCAATGTACGGATTACAACCCGGACCTGGTGTCGCCGATTTCTGCAAAGGCTTAATTCCTGCAATGTCATTGAAGGGTCGCGTATCGGCAGTGCGTTGGGTGAAAGCAGGCGAGGGCGTGTCATACGGATTGCGCAAACCTCTTGCTGCTGATTCATTAATTGCCACTGTGCCCATCGGTTATGCAGATGGAGTACCTCGGGTGTTGGGCACCACCGATATTCCCGTATTGCTCAACGGAGTGCCGCGCACATTCGCGGGCACCGTCACCATGGACCAAGTGATGTTGGACTGCGGTCAAGACTCAATGGTTACAGCGGGTGACGAAGTGGTTTTCATTGGTCGTCAAGGTGATCATGTGGTCACGGCTGACCAATGGGCAGTGGCGGCAGGCACTATTGGGTATGAAATCACTTGTGGAATCGGCTCACGTGTTTTCAGGCGGTATCAGTGATTTCACTCAAGTCGTGTTCAGTGCAAGAGACGCATGAGATCGCATCTGTCTTGGCTGCACTCGTACGCCCGCGTGACCTTGTGGTGTTGTCAGGTGGCATGGGTGCAGGAAAAACGGCATTTACTGTTGGTTTTGCGCAAGCGCTTGGAGTGGACGAAGAAGAACATGTGTCGTCACCAACATTTACTTTGGTACACACATATTCCAGTGGACGAATTCCATTGCATCACGCCGACTTATATCGATTAGGCAGTCTTGGTGAAGTGGCCGACCTTGGTCTGCGTGAGCAAGTAGATCTGGGTGCTGTTGCATTAGTGGAATGGGGCGACGTTGCACTTGAAGTGCTCGGCGATGCACTCATTCTTGACTTACGTAATGACGACAACGATGACGATGTCCGTCACATCACTATCTCGGTTATCGGGCATGGGTGGGATACCCGTTGGGACCGTCTACGAGATTCAGTTCGGCGTTGGAGTGTTGCCGCATGATTCTCGGAATTGAAACAGCTGTTGAACACGTAGGAGTTGCCATTGGCGACTCACGTGGAATTCGCGCGCACTCAATGTTGGCCAGCGATCGTCGGCATGCAGAGTCATTAACGCCCATGATTCAATTTGTGATGGCGCAAGCTGAGGCGGAGATGTCCGATCTTTCGGCTGTTGCAGTTGATATTGGCCCCGGTCTCTTCACGGGTATGCGTGTTGGCATGGCTGCCGCTCAATCCATTGCATGGACATTGGAATTGCCCATGGTGCCCGTGTGCAGTCTTGATGCAGTAGCGATGAATGCAGATTGGTCAGAAGATCTTGTTGCTGCTGCTCTGGATGCGCGTCGAGGTGAGGTGTACTGGGCCATGTATCGCATGCGCGGGAGTGGGGCAGAGCCACAACGAATCTCCGAACCTGTGGTTACATCTCCCGAAGATTTTGCAATTCACATAGCTGATCGCGCAGAGCAAGTGGTGTGTGTTGGTTCTGGTTTCGAACGACATCATGCATTTTTTGAGAACGTGGCATTTGCAACTCTGCTGGGGGCAACCGCTCAGTTCCCCTCGGCGCAAAACATTGTTGCGCTTGCGGCGCACCGTATTGCTGCAGATGACACCGTGTCGGCCACCGAAATTACCCCGATGTATTTGCGTGCGCCTGATGCTGAAATCAACTGGTCAACTCGTGAGGCTGCAAAATGAGTTTCATGCGTGTACGGCCAGTGGATGCTCTCACCACAGAAACGATGCGCCGTCGACATTTGCGACGTGTCTTGGAAATTGAAGAACAGTTGTATCCGCGCCCGTGGACCAATCGAACGTTTGTCAGTGAGTTGCAACAGATGCGCAACGGCAATCGCTATTACCTCGTTGCTTATGTTGGCGATTCCATGGTGGGCTATGGCGGTCTGATGTTCAGTGGCGACGATGCGCACATCACCAATGTGGCAGTTGACCCAGCATCTCAAGGTCGTGGAGTGGCCACCGAAATCATGTTGGATTTATGCACTATTGCTCGCGATCGCGGATGTACGGCAATGACACTTGAAGTGCGACACACCAATGTTGCCGCGCAGAACTTGTATCGCCGTTTCGGTTTTGTGCCAGCTGGTATTCGGAAGAGGTATTACGAAAACACAGATGATGCCATCATTATGTGGGCACACGGAGTTGATACTGACGAGTTCCGTGACCGGTTACAACTCATTGAAATGAGGCGTTCGTGAGCGAGTTTTTAGTGAACGAATCCACTGTGGTGTTGGCAATTGAAACCAGTTGTGATGAAACCGCTGCATCCGTTGTGATGGGTGGCAATGATGTTCTTTCATCCATCGTCTCCAGCCAAATTGAGATTCACGCACGATTTGGTGGCGTGGTACCTGAGGTAGCAAGTCGTGCGCATCTTGAAGCGCTGATTCCAGTTGTGAACTCTGCAATTGAAGAAGCAGGAATCTTGCCATCGCGCATCGACGTTGTTGCAGCAACAGCTGGGCCGGGCCTCATTGGCGCACTTCTCGTTGGTGTATCGGCTGCAAAGTCGTTGGCGTTGGTATGGGACAAACCATTCGTTGGTGTTAATCACCTTGAAGCGCACCTGTATGCCGGACTTCTTGATGACCCCACGCTTGAGTTTCCTCTCATTGTGTTGTTGGTGTCAGGTGGACACACCATGATCATTGAGATGCGTGGTCATGGCGACTACACCGTGTTGGGTCGCACTATCGACGATGCAGCCGGCGAGGCCTATGACAAAGTGGCGCGCTTTTTGAACCTTGGATATCCCGGCGGACCAGTGATTGACCGCATTGCATCAGAAGGCAATCCGCATGCAGTCGAATTTCCGCGGGCTATGCAGCACGAAGGTCTTGATGTGTCATTCAGCGGATTGAAAACAGCGGTAATGAACCATGTGCGTCGTCACCCTGACATTTCCAATGTTGACATTGCAGCGTCATTCCAGGCAGCCGTTGTAGACGTTTTGTGTATTAAAACAATTCGTGCAGCGCAGCAAATTGGTGCAAAGGGAATCGTGTTGGGCGGCGGAGTGTCAGCGAACTCAGCCCTGCGTGCAGAAATGACACGTCGTGGAAACGAAGCCGGATTCAAGGTGGCCTTGCCAAGTCGTGCCATGTGCACCGATAATGCAGCAATGATTGCTGCTGCAGCATGGCACCGAATTGCATCTGACGGACCCACCTCATTGGCATGCGGTGCGTATCCGAATCTCAAGTTGAACGCAGTGCCCCGATGACACATCGCTTTGCACCTCTTACATTCGGCGGACACACCTTTCCAGTGCCAGTAGTACTGGCCCCAATGGCTGGTGTTACTAATGCACCATTTCGCACAGTGTGTCGTGAGCAGGGTCCAGGTCTTGTGTATGTCAGCGAAATGGTGATGGCTGCCGCATTGGTGCATGGCAATGAACGCACTCGCAAAATGGTGGGATTCACGCCCGATGAAGATTTCCGCAGTGTGCAGATTTACGGAAGCGATCCACATTTCGTGGGGCGGGCTGTGACGGAATTATGTGAGAACGGCCTAGTTGATCACATCGATATGAACTTCGGTTGTCCTGCAAACAAAGTGACACGCAAAGGTGGTGGCGCTGCGGTGCCCGTCAAGCGCAATCTCTTGCGTGCAATTATGCGTTCAGCAGTAGAGGCAGCAACGCCGTACAACATTCCTGTTACATGCAAGTTCCGCATCGGCATTAGTGACGACATCATCACGTATTTGGAAACTGGTGTGATTGCCGCCGAAGAAGGCATGGCGGCAATTGCTTTGCATGCTCGAACAGCTGAACAGCATTACGGCGGCATTGCACAGTGGGACGCAATTACCCAATTAAAACGGGAAGTTTCCTCCATCCCCGTGCTCGGCAATGGAGATGTGTGGGAAGCCCATGATGCAATTCGCATGATGGAAGAAACCGGGTGCGACGGGGTGGTAGTTGGTCGCGGCGCACTGGGCCGACCATGGTTGTTCCGAGACCTCGTTGATGCATTCGAAGGACGTGAAGTGCAACGTGCACCTCAACTTGGTTTTGTGATGGACATCATGTGTCGACATGCCGAACTGTTGTGTGAGCACATGGGTCACGACGCAGGCATTCGCAATTTCCGCAAGCATGCTGGCTGGTATCTCACGGGGTATCCAGTAGGGACAGAAGCACGCCGCGCATTCTCAATGGTCACATCACTTGAAGAATTGGTGTCTCGCAGTGCACAAGTTGATCGTGATGCAGTTCTTGTCCCTGGTGGAGAACGCATGAAGCGTGGCCACACCAACGGCCCCATCAAAGTTGTGTTGCCCGATGGCTATTTAGAGAATCGTGATGACATGACCATTCCTGAAGATGGTGCTGTTGTTGCATTAAGCGGTGGCTGACATGTCGACACAGCAACGCATTGTTCTTGCATCACGTTCGCCACGCCGCATTGAACTCCTCAGTCGGCTTGGCGTAGAAGCTGAGGTAGTGCCAGCCGATATCGATGAGTCACCATTTGTCAATGAAGATCCGGTTGCGTATGTTGAGCGACTAGCTCGTGCAAAGGCAACAGCTGTGCATGAACGAACACATGCAACAGTGATTCTTGCGGCCGACACCACAGTTGATATCAACGGCGAAATTCTTGGCCAGCCAGTTGACGAACATGACATGCGCCGCATGTTGCGTCTGCTCAGTGCGCGTACGCATCGTGTGCATACCGGGGTTGCAGTGCTCTCAAACCAGGGCATGGCGTCGCAAGTGGTCACCACGTTGGTCACCTTTCATCCGGTGACCGATGAAACCTTGGAGTGGTACATCGCCACGGGGGAGCCTCAGGGTAAGGCCGGCTCATATGCCATTCAGGGCCTTGGCGGCACCTTGGTAGAACGAATCCGGGGGTCAATGTCCAATGTGGTGGGCCTCCCCCTGAAAGAGACCGCCATTTTGTTGGGGCTCAACCCTGAAATCCTGGCGTCTGACCCCGACTAGACGCCCGGTTTCGGTTGTCATCGTGCCCGCCTGCTCCGTATCATTAGCAGTCGCACTCCTCGAGTGCTAACCCCTGGTCCGGGGTCCCGGGCCAGATTCCCATCTGCATACCGCTGATATTTCGGAGGAACATTATGAACCTGAAGCCACTCGATGACCGCATCGTTGTCAAGCCGAGCGAAGCAGAGCAGACCACTGCTTCTGGTCTCGTTATCCCAGACACCGCTAAGGAAAAGCCACAGCAGGGCACAGTGCTCGCAGTAGGTCCTGGCCGCTGGAGCGACGATGAAGGCAAGCATTTCGCACTCGACGTCAAGGTTGGCGACGTAGTTCTTTACAGCAAGTACGGCGGCACTGAAGTGTCACATGGTGGAGACGATCTTCTCATCCTCACTAGCCGCGACGTACTCGCCATTGTTGGGAAGTAATTAACCAACATGGCAAAGCAACTCAAATTCCACGACGAGGCTCGTCGCGCGCTTGAAGCTGGTGTGAACAAGTTGGCTGATGCAGTCAAAGTCACACTCGGACCAAAGGGACGCAACGTAGTTCTCGATAAGAAATTCGGCGCTCCCACAATCACCAATGACGGTGTTTCCATTGCGAAGGAAGTCGAAATCGACGATCCATTTGAGAACATGGGTGCACAGTTGGTGAAGGAAGTAGCCACCAAGACAAATGATGTCGCTGGTGACGGAACCACAACTGCAACAGTTCTTGCTCAAGCAATGGTGCAACACGGCATGCGCAATGTTGCAGCCGGTGCAAACCCAATGGGCTTGAAGCGCGGCATGGAAAAAGCTGTTGCCGCAGCTGTTGAATCAATCAAGAGCCAGGCAAAAGAAGTAGACGACAAGGGCGACATCGCCAGCGTTGCAACTATTTCTGCTGCTGACGCATCAATCGGCAAGGTCATTGCAGATGCCATCGACAAGGTGGGCAAAGACGGCGTTGTAACAGTTGAAGAAAGCAATACCTTCGGTATCGAGCTTGATTTCACTGAAGGAATGCAGTTTGACAAGGGTTACTTGTCTCCATACTTCGTTACTGACCAAGAGCGCCAAGAGGCCGTTATCGACGAGCCATACATCTTGTTCTACTCATCGAAGATCTCATCGGTGCAGTCACTTTTGCCAGCACTTGAATCGGTTATGAAGACTGGTCGTCCGTTGCTCATCATCGCTGAAGATGTTGAAGGCGAAGCACTTGCAACCCTCGTGGTCAACAAGATTCGTGGCACTTTTAACTCAACAGCAGTGAAGGCCCCTGGTTTTGGCGATCGTCGTAAGGCAATGTTGCAAGACATGGCAACTCTTACTGGTGGTCAAGTCATCAGCGAAGAAGTTGGCTTGAAGTTGGAGAATGTCACGCTCGATCTTTTGGGTCGCGCAAAGCGCATCATCATCACCAAAGACGAAACAACAATCGTTGATGGCGCTGGTGACAAGGTTGAAGTTGCTGGTCGTATTAACCAGATCAAGACCGAAATTGACAACACCGATTCCGATTGGGACCGTGAGAAGTTGCAAGAGCGTCTTGCCAAGCTTGCTGGTGGCGTTGCCCTCATCAAGGTGGGTGCTGCAACTGAAGTAGAACTCAAAGAAAAGAAGCACCGCATTGAAGATGCCATCTCGGCAACTCGTGCTGCTATTGAAGAAGGCGTTGTTGCCGGTGGTGGTACCGCACTTCTTCGTACACGTGCTTCTGTGCTCAAGGTTGTTGAAAGCCTCACCGGCGACGAAGCAACCGGTGCTCGCACCATTTACGAATCACTTGTTGCTCCTGCAAAGGCAATTGCCGACAACGCAGGCCTCGAAGGTTCCGTTGTGGTGCAGCGCGTTGAGTCTGAAACGGGTTCCATTGGTCTCAATGCAGCAACAGGCGAGTACGTTGACCTTGTAGCTGCTGGCATCATCGACCCCGCAAAGGTCACCCGAGCAGCTCTCCAGAACGCAGCATCCATTGCTGCCCTGGTGATGACCACAGAGTGCCTCGTTGCCGACAAGCCAACACCTGGTGGTGCTGGTGGCGGTATGCCTGGTGGCATGCCCGGCGGCATGGGAATGATGTAAGGAATTTTTCCTCAGATTTCGGAATAACTCACGCTTCGGCGCAGTTGTATCCAGAGCCTCCCGTACATGGCCCGAACCGTAAGGTTCGGGCCATGTAACTTTTCTGCCCTACCGTGGCTGCATGGTGTCTCGCCCGCAGGGTCTGTGGTTTGTGCAATTGCTGGAATATGGCATTGGTTTTGCATTGGCTAGCTCTGCTCCTCGTGCCGCACATCCGTTTGTAGTGATCGTGCTTGCTCTTGTCCTGATCACAAATGCCGCAACCGTTCAGGGTCCGCTTTCGGCCTTTCAGTTCACATCCGCTGTTGTTCATCGGCTCATCGGCATTGCAATTGCCGTGTGTGTGTTGGTGTGCGCACTTTTTGTCCCTATGGATGTTGCTGGCAAGTTGACTCTTGTCGCAGTTGCGATTGCTGAGGCGTTCGTGTCGGTACGCTTCGGGCATGGCATTTGAACGTCCTGCACCTGATCTCAACAAACTGATCACCGCCTGGGAATCCTGGGAAAAAGGCGAAGAGATGCCCGGACGCGTCCTCGCAAACTTGAAGACCGCTGGCCTTGCAGAAATCCTGGCTCAACTCAAGTCTTCAGGGTGGACGCCAACAGAATCGTGACTCGTCGCCGCGGAGGTAACCAGCACATTCCGCGTCCACCGAATTGGAAGATTGGCTCAGCGCCTGAATGGGCAATGCGGGACCTGTCGGTATTGCATGATGAGTCCGAGATACGTCGCCGCCTCGCACAACACATCACTTCAACTGTTATTACCAATCAGCACATCAATGCAGATTGGGTGGAAACTTCCAAGCGTTCCGCGGTTCTTATTCCGCTACTGACGCAAGATTCAATTCCCCATGTGGTGCTCACGCGTCGTGCAGACCACATGCGCAATCACAAAGGCGAAGTGTCATTTCCCGGTGGACGAATGGAAGTGGGAGAAACTCCTACAGAAGCGGCTGTTCGTGAAGCACATGAAGAAATTGCATTGCCTACAGAGTTCGTGAATGTAGTGGGTGAATTAGAACCCATTGCAACGTTTGTGAGTAACAGCCACATCACCCCCGTGGTTGCGCATGTTGACGGTGTGCATGAATTCGTGCCAGACCCAAATGAAGTTGCGCGAGTATTTACAGTGCCGCTTCACGAATTGGCTCAACGTGATACATATCGAAATGAATGGTGGGAAACACCACGTGGTGATATCAACATTCACTTCTTCGAATTAGATGATGAAACTATTTGGGGTGCAACGGGGCGATTGCTGCATCATCTTCTCGACATTGTGACCCAGTAACTACGGGCCTGCGTAGGTGCGCACCACGCTGTAGAACAAATCCATCCAGCCTTTACAACTAGCGCGATCCGCTATTGGGCGCCTTGTGCAATCGGCAAGCATGTCTTTCTTGAATACGGCGTCTACTCGCGCGCGCAATACAGATGTCCACAATTTGCCTGACTGAATTCGTGCGTAGTTTCGGTACGCAAAGTCATGCCGACGACATGCGTTGTAGAAATCAAAGGTGCGCCCGGTGCTTCCCACCACAGGTGCTGAGCAGCCATCAGTAGTCCAATCAAGGCGAGTGTCGTGTTTGGGGGAGTCTGCCTCCTTGATGAATGCAGACAGCGGTTGACGAAACATGAGAGTGTCAACCACGATGTGTGGGGGCGTTTGTTGAGCGGACACCGACAGACATGCGGTGACGAAGAATGTGCACAGAGAAATCATGCAAGCCTCCTTTGCCCAACCGTGTGTGCGAAAGAGATGCATTATGGAATGTTGTTAGGCAGAGAACTTCTTCAACAGAAGAGCCATTTCAACAGCTCCCAGCGCGGCTTCATCGCCTTTGTTATCAATGCCGGGGCCACTGCGATCAATTGCCTGCAGTTCGGTATTGACGGTGAGCACACCAAACATCACAGGTATACCGGTCTTCAGTTGCACATCTTGAATGCCGCGAGCAGCTTCACCACACACGTAATCGAAGTGCGGTGTGTCGCCACGAATCACGGTGCCTAAACAAATGATTGCATCAACTGTTCCGGTCTCAGCAAGTGCCTGAGCCGCCAGCGGCAACTCAAACGCGCCAGGAACCCATGCTTCCGTAATGTCGCTATCTGCAACACCCACACGTTCGAGGCCACGCAATGCACCATCACGAAGTGGCACCACAATGTGGTCGTTGAACCGCGCTCCGATGATGGCAATGCGAAGGCCCGCACCATTGAGGGTGGGCATCTGAGATGAAGATCCGGCGCGTGTCATTTACTTTCCTCCGTCAAGGTCGAGAAGATGGCCCATACGCTCGCGCTTTGTGCGCAGGTATGCCTCGTTTTCGGGTGTGGGAATTGTGTTGAGGGGAACTCGTTCCACCACTGATAATCCGTACCCGCCAAGACCGCCGTATTTCGCTGGGTTGTTGGTCATGAGGCGCAATTCTTTGACGCCAAGGTCAGCAAGAATTTGTGCGCCAATGCCGTACTCGCGGCTGTCAACGGGCAAACCCAACTCGGTGTTTGCATCAACAGTGTCGCGACCTTGGTCTTGCAATGAATATGCACGAATCTTGTGCGCAATTCCAATGCCACGTCCTTCGTGTCCACGCAGATACACAATCACTCCTGCACCTTCTGCTTCCACCAGGCTCATGGCGCCAGCAAGTTGTGGGCCGCAGTCACAACGACGTGAACTAAACACATCGCCTGTGAGGCATTCACTGTGCACGCGCACAAGAACTGGCTTCGTAGTGTCAACGTCGCCCTTCACAAATGCAATGTGCTCAATGCCATCAACAGTGCTGCGGTATGCAACACAACGGAAGGTGCCATATTCGGTGGGAACGGTTGCTTCACCCATGCGCTCAACAAGTCGTTCGTTGTGGCGACGGTAGTGAATGAGTTGTTCGATGGACGACAACAACAGACCGTGCTCTTTGCAGAACTTACGAAGGTCAGGCAAGCGCATCATGGTGCCGTCATCATTTTGAATTTCGCAGATAACACCCACTGGTTCGCACCCAGCCAAACGCGCAAGGTCAACGGCGGCTTCCGTGTGGCCAGCACGCTTTAAGACTCCACCTGTGCGTGCGCGAAGGGGAAAGATATGGCCAGGTCGGGCGAATGCCTTGTAATCAACAGTGGGGTCAGCGATGGCACGGGAGGTTGCAGCGCGATCAGCGGCGCTAATTCCTGTGGTGGTTCCTTCAATGAGGTCAACGGTGACGGTGTATGCGGTGCGTTGGCTTTCAGTGTTTTGTTCCACCATGAGTGGCAGACGCAATTCCTCACATCGTTCGCCAGTGAGAGGAACACAAATCACTCCGGTTGAGTAGCGCACGATGAACGCCAACTTTTCTGGCGTGGCATGTTGGGCAGCCATGATGAAGTCGCCTTCGTTCTCACGGTCTTCATCGTCAACAATGACAACCATTTCTCCGCGTGCAATTGCAGCAATCACATCTTCAATAGGGTCAAGGGCTGTTTCACTCATGGTGTCACTACTTTCTCTCGGGGAGTATCGAGAACTATTTCAAGGTCTGCGCCGTATGCGGCAGCTGAAACCAAGGTGCAATCAGTCAATGGCATTGCATCGTTGCCAACAAATACACCAGGTGCATCATCAGAACCACTGACAGTTGGTGCAATGTGGAAGACGTAACGGTTGATGAGTGCGCGTTCGTGGAATGTGGTGGCAACGGTTGGGCCACCTTCCACCATTAACTGAAGAACACCTTCGCTGCCCAATGTGTCCAGCAAAGAATCAAGATCTTCGCTCCATGTGGTGCATGGTTGAACTTTTGCAGTGTCAGCAATGGGTTGATGCGACAACACAATGCGGCGAGGGGAGGGGCCGTCAACATGGCGCACGGTTAATTCAGGGTCATCTGTACGCACGGTGCCAGCACCAACAAGGATTGCGTCACTCTCTGCGCGCAGTTGGTGCACACGCACTCGAGCTTCTTCACCAGTAATCCATCGTGGGCCGTTGGGGATAGAAGTGCGTGCATCAATTGTGCTTGCCATTTTCAACATCACGAATGGACGACCCGTGCGGCGATGATGAAGGTAGGGCGCCAACTGTGCGCACACTTCATCAGCACAGACGCCCTGAGTAACAGTGATGCCAGCTGCGGACAACATGGCGAATCCGCGCCCCGCAACTTTTTCATCGGGGTCGGCGATGGCTGCAACAACATGAGTGATTCCCGAGTCGATAATCGCTTGGGCGCACGGGCCTGTGCGCCCAGTGTGTGAACACGGCTCAAGAGTGGTGTAGATCGTTGCGCCCACTAATGAATCGCCGGCAAGACGTGCACCGTTCATCGCTTCAATCTCGGCGTGAGGAGAACCTGGAACTTGCGTTGCGCCTTCGTACACGGCACCACTGACACACACCACGACAGCACCGACCCACGGATTGGGGCGCGCACGTAGGCGTGCGGTGTCGGCCATATGCATGGCACGGCGCATGAGCGCCTCGTGGTTAGTCATGTTGTGTCCTTGCTCCCATCCGGACTATGACCGTCGGCCTCAGAATTTCACTGAGTCGGCCCCATCACCGAGGTGGTGGGGTTCGCGGGCTGTACCGCCGGTTGGGACTTTCACCCGACCCTGCAAGGGGTGTTTTGGATATGTACGTGAGGAACGGCTGTTCTTCACGTATAGAGGCTACGCAGGTGGGTACTTGGCCAACAACTTGTTGATGTGGGCCAAGAGGCCAAAGAGGTCGGCCATCTCAAAGCCTTCTTCATTGGTCATCAGCGGGGCGAACGTAACAGCACCAATGGCTACCGAGGCAGCGTAAATGGCTGCGTTGGCGGCAACATCGGCGCGCATGCCCTCGATTTCGACGTATCGCTTCTCAATGGTCTTCACAATGGGAAGTTCAGGAAGTGCCGCACGGGTGTTAACCCCTTCCAAGTTGAGCCACAGCACCAGGCGAACAAATAACTGCACCTCTGAGCTTGTGATGTTGACAATCAATTGACCAGGTGCAGCATTTTCAAACGACTGTGCCAATTCCAAGGCAAGTTTGCGCATCACGGCCAAGAACAGATCGTTCTTCGACCCGAACCACGTATGAACGAAACCGTGGTTCACATCGGCCAATTCGGCGATTTCGCGAACACCTACTTCTGAGAATGGCTTCGTTTTTATGAGTTCATGCGCTGCATCAATGAGACGCTGTTCACCCTCGGCACGAGTGATAGGCGACCGACGTTTGGGTTTTACTTGCGCCAATTTTGTTGCCATTGATTCACCTCAATTAAGTAGTTATGAAAGTTAACTCCACATGAACACCATTGGGAGAAGATTTTGGGTCGCAGTGTGAGAATCAGATGAAAGTCTAGGACTGTTGCTATTGTTGTCCCACTGCTCGCCGACATTTCGGTTGGAAAGGACAAATTCTGTGGCTCGAGGATTCGGCTTCCGCCGGAAATCAAGTGGTGGCGAAGACGGCACTGGCTGGATCTATGCCGACCTTTTCTTGGCGCTCACCATTGTGGGTCTCGGTTCAGCGGTTGTCACGTCGTCATCTCCCGCTAATGATTCAAAGGCACCAAAAACGTTCCAGTTAAGTTGTGCAGAATTCCCTGTGCGGGTTCCAGCAGACATTCGGGCCAATGGCGCTCAAATTGATAATTCAATTAGCCAAGAGATCGCGAAGCGCGGTTGGTCAGCTGAATCATCAAAGCCCGGTCTCGTCATTGTGATGGGTGGCTTTGGTGGCAATGAATCACCCGGCGATGGAGATGGACGTGCAAAGTCACTGACACCTGCTCTGCGTGCAGCTAGCCCACAACTTGCATCCGTGGAAATGCGCACCGCAGGTGCACGATCAGTTTCTGTGAATGGTCAGCAAACATCAGTTGGTGGTGCTGGCTCATATGTATTAGTCGTCTATTTGTTATACAGCGGCCCTGCGCTGTCTGAAGATTGCACCCGCTAGGAGAAAACCATGTCAGTATTAATAAATGCTCACGATGATGCTGTTGCAGCAATCGATAAGTGGCTCACTGTTTCAAAGCAGAAGTCATCGCTCGGAAAAGTTGCTCAAGCATTTGTTGAGGACGTCACCACCGAATCAAACACGAAGAAGTGGTCGAAGGTAGATGTAGAACAGATTCTTCCGTTCAAAACAGAAACACCACGTCTCCTGCTTGTTGTGCGTGCCGGTGCAATGTTCTTGCCCATCTTGCTCACCTGGCTTGCTTTGTCACAGGTAATCGGGCCGTTCTCATTGTTCTTGCAGAATCAACAAGCAAGTGCAAACTTCCTCTGGTTCTGGCAAACAAACCCTGGCCATACCTTTGCTGAAGTGTGGAAGTTGAGCCACGTTGCTCTCACCGACGCAGCAATCCTTGCGTTCCTCACCGTGCTCGCAATGCGAATCACATGGTGGGAAACATCTCGTGCTGAGCGTGCAGAAGTTGCGTATTCGCAAATGTTGTCAGCTCTTGAGTTTTACTTGGTATCTGCTCGCGAGAACTGAGCAAGTACTGCCACACTCACTAATACGAGGGCGGCACCAATAACTCGTGGCGTTGTGAGTTGCTCATGAAGAGCAAGCACTCCAACGGCAATAGACACCACTGGCTCAACGGTGCTCAGCACTGCAGCTTCCCCAGGACCAACTCGGGATACTCCTGCAAAAAAGAAGCCCATGGAGAGCACTGTTCCGAAGATTGATGCAGCCGCTATGGCAAGCCACCCGGTTGAATCCGTGGGTAAATGTGGTTGCACACCTATGTAAATGATCACGTGAGCCGTTGCAGCGCCCACCATCACGTATGTGAGAGAGGTGAATGCACCCACAATGTGCACCACTCTGCTGCTGAACACGATGTACCCCGTGTACCACAGCGATGCAGCGAGCATGAAGAGAACTCCTGAGACGGATCCAGCCTTCACCTGGCCAGCAGTGAGCGCTGCGCCAATAACTGCAACACACAGACATGTAATGACTCGTGAAGATGGCGTGTGACTCAGGAATATCCAACTAGCGAGAACCACGAATACCGGGTACGTGTAAAAGATGATTGTGGCAAGACTGATGTCGATGCGATCAACACTGAAGAAGAAAAATGTTGCTTGGGGTGCATACCCAAGTGCGCCGAGCGCAAACAACTGAAGGGCTAGTGAACGTGATGGCCGTTCGCGCGGGCCCTTTCGGAGAAATGTTGCGGCCAACATGATTGCAGACGCAAGAACGAATCGAACGGCGAGCATGCCGAGTGGCTCGGCGCCGTGGTTGTAGGCGATGCGAGCAAACCATGGAAGTAATCCAAAGGCGGCGCCACTAATCAGAATGAAGAGGACACCCACGCGGACAATGTAGTGCGCCGCGTGAAGGTAATGAGGAGTTGGTTATTTCTCGGAATCTGAAACTTGTGCGGAAATTGCTCGATCTCGTTTGATGACATTACGAACGAGCACGGTGCCAATGACTGAAAGTGCAGCAATCATGACCCCAAAGACCGTGTACTGCATCCATCCGCCTCGGTCGCCAGACAGATGTGGTTTTACTCCACAGTTTGGTCGAGGGTTCGAGTTGATGCAGAGCGATGGGTCGTTTTGTATCTGGCTCAGTGGAGTTGTGTCGGCTACGGCAGCAACAGGGATTGTGGTGTCGGTTGTTGATTCGGCGTGAACAACCGATGCGCTGAATGGCGCAACGGTGAGAAGAACGGCACAGGTGATGGAAGCAAATCGGGGCATGGGTCAATCGTCTCATGCCCACTATGGTGGAAACAGTCATGGGAACTTCTTCTGCCCCCTCTCACCACGATGTTGTGCTTGTTGTCGATTTTGGCGCCCAATACGCCCAGTTGATTGCACGTCGTGTTCGTGAAGCCCAGGTGTACTCCGAGATAGTTCCGTATCGAATCACAGCGGCTGAAGTTGCAGCGAAAGCACCGAAGGCAATCATTTTGTCCGGTGGCCCCAAAAGCGTGCATGTTGATGGAGCTCCTGCACTTGACCCTGCCATCTACGAACTCGGAATTCCCATCCTCGGCATTTGCTATGGCTGCCAACTTGTTGCACAACAATTGGGCGGCAAGGTGGCACGAGGCGGTCGTGGTGAATACGGACGCGCAACCCTCACTCGTCATCCAGTTTCTTCTTTGTTATTGGGAAGTTCCACACCTGATGTGCATGACGTATGGATGAGCCACTTCGATTTCGTGAGTGAGCCACCCACCGGATTCGTTTCAACTGCGGCAACACCAGATGCGCCACATGCGGTGATCGAGAATGACCAGCGGCGAATTTACGGTGTGCAATATCACCCTGAAGTTGCTCACACCACAAGCGGTCAAGATCTTCTCGTTCGTTTCCTGATTGACATTGCCGGATGCAAAGGCGATTGGACAATGGCCAGCATCGTGGAAGACCAAGTGGAAGCGATTCGCGCACAAGTAGGAAACGAGCGCGCAATTTGCGGCCTCTCTGGCGGTGTTGATTCCTCAGTTGCTGCGGCGATTGTGCACCAAGCAATCGGCAGTCAACTCACATGTGTGTATGTCGACACTGGTCTTATGCGCCGTGGCGAGAGCGAACAGGTTGTGGAAACTTTCCGTCGTTCAATGGGAATTGAATTGATTCATGTTGATGCCGGTGAACGTTTCTTTGCTGCACTGAAGGGCATTACCGAACCTGAAGCGAAGCGCAAAGCGATTGGTGAATTGTTTGTTCGCATCTTTGAAGAACACACCGGTGGTCTCACTGATGCAAAGTTCTTGGTGCAGGGAACGTTGTATCCCGACATCGTTGAAAGCGGTGGCCACGATGGCACTGCTGCAGTAATCAAGAGTCATCACAATGTTGGTGGCTTGCCTGAAGACATGACATTGGAACTCTGTGAACCATTGCGAGCATTGTTTAAAGATGAAGTGCGCAAAGTGGGCGTTGAAGTTGGTTTGTCTGACGACATCGTGTGGCGTCAACCATTCCCCGGTCCTGGTTTGGGTGTACGCATTATCGGTGAAGTCACGCCCGACAAGGTGGCCATCTTGCAGCACGCAGATGAAATTGTTCGTCAGGAAATCAAGGCGGCCGGTCTTGAGCGTGAAATCTGGCAGTCATTCGCTGTTCTTGCCGATATTCGATCTGTCGGAGTCATGGGCGACGAACGCACATACGGTCACCCCATCATTATTCGTGCAGTCACCAGCGATGACGCGATGACGGCAGATTGGGCCCGCCTGCCGTATGACTTGCTTGAGAAGATGTCGAATCGCATCATCAACGAGGTTGCCGGCATTAACCGCGTGGTCTACGACGTCACGTCAAAGCCGCCCGGCACCATTGAGTGGGAATAAGAAACTCCTCTCGTTCCCTTGTTGTATAAGGGTTGTAGCAGCCGACAGGGTGCCCCCATCTACCGCAAGTACCCTTGAAGGGTCATGAACGAGACCCGTCGAACCCGGGGGCCCAAGAGGTCCGTTCTTCTTACTCTCTGTGCCGCTCTGTTGGTTCTCCTTCCGGCTCTTGCGCCCAAAATGGCCTCGGCCGATTCCATTGACGACAAACGTCGCCAAGCTGCCAACATCGCTGACCAGTTGGAGAAGCTAACTGAGCAGATGGATGCCCTCGGTGAGGACTACTCGCAGTCGTTGGTGGAACAGGCTGACCTTTCAGTGGAGATTAAGAAGGCTCAAGCCGACGTTGCAACCGCTGAAGCGCAGGTGGCGCAGATGAGGGGCACCTTGTATGCCGCGGCTCTTGCCCAATTCATGCACGGCGGTCGTAATTCAACTCTCACCAATTTGCTCGCTTCATCTGGCGGAGTACAAGACGCATTGCAGCGAAGTCAACTTGCATCCATTGCCTTGAACCAAGGTTCACTTACTACCGACTCCCTTGATGCAACAGCCACTGAACTCGCAAAAAAGCGCAAGACTTTAGAGAGAAAAAAGAAGCAGGCCGAGAGTGCCGCGAGCAATGTATTGAAGCGCCGAAGTGCCACCAGTGGTTTAGTGGCACGTTATGAGACCTTGCAACAATCAGTGCAGGGTGATCTAGTGCAGTTAGTGAAAGAAGAACGTCAACGACGCGAAGCGGAAGCACTCACTGCGGCGCAACGTGCAGCAGCTGGATACAAGAGCAAGTACTCATCAATTCAAAATCGTTACAGGAACATTCCGAATGTTTCGGCACGAGCTCAAGCCGCCGTACGCGCAGCGCTCAGCCAATTGGGTGTTCGCTATCAGTACGGCATGAGTTCTCCTGGTCATGCGTTCGACTGTTCTGGTCTCACCACGTACGCATGGGGCAAGGCCGGAATCGGAATTGCACGCAGTTCCCGCTCGCAATACGCCACTCTCACGAAGATTCCGAAACAATTCGCCCAAGCAGGTGATCTCATTTTCCAAGGTAGCCCTATCCACCATGTGGGTATTTATCTCGGCAACGGAACCATGGTGCATGCCCCGCAATACGGCGATGTGGTGAAGATTTCCGCTTTGCGTTGGAATCGCGTTGTCGGTGTAGCCCGACCGCACTAACTGACCTGTCGGCGCACTACCGTCTTTCTCCATGCAGGGCATTGATGAAGCAAAAGTTGAAGCGTGGTTAAACGCCAACATTGAAGGTGCTCAAGGGCCATATACGTATGACCTCATTGCCGGTGGTCGCAGCAACATCACCTTCCGCGTCACTGATGCGAACGGTTTGCAGATGGTGCTTCGTCGTCCACCAATGGGACACGTGTTGGCAACGGCACATGACATGGCGCGTGAACATCGCATAATTTCTGCGGTGGGAAAGACCGGTGTACCTGTTCCGCGAACTTTGGGCGTATGTACTGATGAGGAAGTGAACGGCGCACCATTTTATGTAATGGCGTTTGTTCCTGGCATTGTGCTCGATAGTCCAGAGAAGGGCCAGTTATTACCCGAACATTTGCGTACCAAAGCATCTGAGGATTTGATTGATGTTCTCGCAGATCTTCACGCGGTGGATATCGATGCGGTTGGTTTAGGAGATCTTGCAAAGCGCGAGGGATACGTTGAGCGGCAAGTGAAGCGCTGGTCAACTCAGTGGGCGAATTCAAAGACACGTGAGTTGCCTGCAGTGGAAGAAGTGGCAGCACTTCTTGCAGCAAACATTCCAGAGCAACACGGCGTGTCAATTGCACACGGCGACTATCGCTTTGGAAATGTGCTCACCAACGTTGAGAACGGCACCATTGCCGCGGTTCTCGACTGGGAATTGTGCACATTGGGTGACCCTCTTGCGGATCTCGGGTATGTCGGAATTTATTGGACCGATCCAGGCGTGCCAACTATGCGTTTCAATGACCCTTCCGGATTGCCCGGCAACTGCTCATATGCACATCTCGTGGAGCGATACGCAACACGAACTGGACGTGATGTTTCGAACATTGGGTATTACAAAGCCTTCGCTAGTTTCCGTCTTGCCGTTATTTCTGAAGGCGTCTATGCGCGATATCTACACGGAGCAATGGGAGATCAAGAAGTTGATCTTGAACCGCTCAAACTGGGAACTGAAACTTTGGCAGAAGGTGCATTGCGCGCCCTGAAAGGAAACATCTAATGGCACTTGACGGATGGGTGAAAGGTTCTTTCACCGCAGCAACCTTTACGCGCGACACATACCGAAAGGGCGCCGGCCCAGTAGTGATTGTTGTTCATGAAATACCCGGCATTACGCCTGCAGTAGAACGATTCGCCAACGAAGTAGTGGATCGTGGCTTCACAGTGGTGATGCCCGATTTGGTAGGTACGCCTGGGCGTGAAGTGAGTGGCAAATACATTGCATCTTCAATGTTGAAGGTGTGTATTTCGAAAGAGTTCACCACGCTTGCCATGAACCAGACGTCGCCCATCATTGCGTGGTTACG
>CANFIM010000016.1 GCA_947447175.1 Acidimicrobiaceae bacterium
CGCTCGGTTGAGTTTTTCACTACAAGTCCGAGTTCCTTTGAAGAACACTCTGAGAAGAGTGCAATGTTGCGGAGATGATCAACGGTGGTCTTTGTGCTTGCCATGTGCATAAGTGTAATCACCTCAGAAGAGGCGGTTATCACTTGAGCGCATGTCACATGTGACGAGGGTTAACGCATTGGTTCGTTAGGAAACTGTCAAAAGTGCTGAGCGGTAATCAGCGGGAATGGGTTGACCCAGCAACGAAAGAATTGTTGCAGCCACATTGGAGATACCTGCATCGCTCACGCCGGCAGTGGTGATGGTGCGCTTTGAATAGTCAATAGCCACAAAGGGAACTGGTGACAAGGTATGCGACTTCTTCGGAACGGGAAGTCCGTGTGCATCCATCAACTCATTGCCTGACTTATCGCGTTCGATGAGCACTTCACAATTGCCATGGTCTGCGGTGATGAGAAGAGTTCCGCCTGCGGCTTTCACTGCGTCATTCACACGAATGAGTGCTTCATCAATTGCTTCCACTGCAATGACTGACGCCGGAATACTTCCGGTGTGGCCCACCATGTCTCCACCTGCGAAATTGCAGCGAATAAAGGGGAATTTGCCTGATGTGATGGCCTTCACCACTTCATCGCCTGTTTCAGCAGCCTTCATACGGGGCAATTGATCGAAGGGAACTTTGTCGGAAGGAATCTCGATGTATGTCTCAAGGTCATTGTTGAACTTGTCAGAACGGTTGCCATTCCAGAAGTAGGTGACGTGGCCATATTTTTGAGTTTCTGCACATGCCATTTGTGCAATGCCAGCCTTGGCAAGTAATTCAGACACGGTGCCGGTGACGCGCGTAGGAGGCACAAGAAATTGTGCGGGGATTCCAAGGTCACCGTCGTACATGGTCATGCCCACCACGAGAAGATTCTGTGGCAATGGTCCGCGGGGGAATGCGGTGAACGGCTCTTCTGCAAGTGCTCGATATATCTCCACCATGCGGTCGCCGCGGAAGTTGAACAGAACCACAGCGTCGTTGTCATTCATGCGGCCAACTGGTGAGCCAGCTTCATTCACAATGGTGAAACTCGGGAGGTATTGGTCGCTCACTGTTGGGTCTTCGGCGCGCAGCGTTGCCAAGGCTTCTTCAGCCGAATGGAACGGGCGAGCAGTGCCAACGGCGTGGGCTTCCCAGCCGCGTTGCACGATGGTCCAATCGGCTTCGTAACGGTCCATCGTGGTGTTCATACGACCACCCGCTGACCCAATCACCACATGGGTATTGGGGTGTTTCACCTCTAATTCGGCGATGGCGTCATTCAACTGAGCCAGGTACTTCTCAGCTGTTTGGTCGATGACATCACGGCCATCAAACAGTGCGTGCAGCACTAAGCGGGAAGCGCCGTCTTCAGCGGCCTTGTTCAACAAGATGATGAGGTGGCGAATATGCGAGTGCACGTTTCCGTCTGACAACAAGCCCACGAAGTGGATCTGGTGGTCACGGTGGGTCATGACGTCTTGCCAGGCAGCACCCCAAATATCGCCCGACGCAAGGGCGGCTTCCACTTGCTTTGCCCCTTGGTCGAAAATGCGACCGGCTCCCATGATGTTGTGACCCACCTCTGAATTACCCATGTCGGCATCGCTGGGCAGACCAACAGCTACCCCGTGTGCCCGAATAGGCAGCGAAATGACGGGTTTTTCGTTGAGGGCGCCGGCAATCACTGCATGGAGAAATGGTGCGTTGGCCTGGGCCAGAGCATTGTCGTGGGTGGGATCTTCAAGGCCCACCCCATCGAGAATGGCAAGAACGAGAGGAGAAGAGGCGCTATTGGGGGTTGCCGTCATGGGCTCAGAATAATAGGTATATGAGTTTTTAAGGTGCGTACAAATGTTGAGTCACTTCGTATCAAGTTTTCTGCCAACAATGTTGGAAGGGACGGATGAACCCCATATTCTGAGCACATCCCACCCACGTCCGGACCCCCTCGGACATTGACTAGGAGACAAAATCATGGCAAAAGCAGTCGGAATCGACCTTGGAACCACCAACTCAGTGGTGTCCGTTCTTGAAGCAGGCGAGCCAGTCGTCATTCCCAACTCGGAAGGCGCTCGTACCACTCCCTCCATCGTGGCTTTCTCAAAAACAGGCGAAGTACTTGTTGGTGAAGTTGCCAAGCGTCAGGCCATCACTAACCCCGACCGCACCTTCCGCAGCATCAAGCGCGAAATGGGTACCGCCTGGAAGTCAGATGACATCGATGGCAAGAAGTACACGCCACAGGAAATTTCTGCTCGCACACTCATGAAGTTGAAGCGCGACGCAGAGGCATACCTCGGCGACACCGTGACCGATGCAGTGATCACCGTGCCTGCATACTTCGGCGACGCTGAGCGCACCGCAACAAAAGAAGCGGGCACCATTGCCGGTTTGAATGTGTTGCGCATTATCAACGAGCCCACCGCAGCAGCACTTGCATACGGTCTCGACAAGTCCACTGACGACGAAACCATTCTTGTGTTCGACCTCGGTGGCGGAACATTCGACGTATCAGTTCTTGAAATTGGTGACGGCGTATTCGAAGTAAAGAGCACACACGGCGACACACACCTCGGTGGTGACGACTGGGACCAGCGCGTTATCGACTGGTTGGTACAGCAATTTAAGGGCGCACATGGCGTTGATCTTGCGCAAGACAAAATGGCGGTGCAGCGTCTGAAGGAAGCAGCTGAAAAAGCAAAGATTGAGTTGTCACAAACTCAGCAGACACAAATCAACCTTCCGTTCATTACTGCAACAGCAGAAGGCCCATTGCACCTCGATGAATCACTTACTCGTGCAAAGTTTCAAGAAATGACCGCTGATCTTGTTGAGCGTTGTCGCGTTGCATTCGAACAAGCATTGAAAGATGCGGGAGTCACCAAGAACCAGGTGAATCACGTGATTCTTGTGGGCGGTTCCACTCGTATGCCAGCAGTGCAAGACCTTGTAATGGCACTCACGGGCAAAGAGCCCAACAAAACCGTGAACCCCGACGAAGTAGTTGCTGTTGGTGCAGCAATTCAGGCCGGTGTGTTGAAGGGCGAAGTGAAAGATGTTCTTCTTCTCGACGTCACGCCGTTGTCATTGGGTATTGAAACCAAGGGTGGCGTGATGACAAAGCTCATTGAGCGCAACACAACAATCCCCACTCGTCGTTCTGAAGTGTTCACTACTGCAGATGACAATCAGCCATCAGTAGAAATCAAAGTTCTGCAAGGCGAGCGCGAAATGGCTTCTTTCAATAAAGAAATCGGCCTCTTCACGTTGGGCGATCTTCCACCAGCAGCACGTGGTGTTCCACAAATTGAAGTCACCTTCGATATTGATGCCAACGGCATTATCAATGTGTCGGCAAAAGATCGAGCCACGAATAAAGACGCATCAATCACCATTGCCGGCTCCTCAACCTTGAGTAAAGAGAACATCGAGCAAATGGTGAAAGACGCTGAGGCACATGCTGAAGAAGATCGTTTGCGTCGTGAAGAAGCAGAGATTCGCAACAATGGCGACTCATTGGTGTACCAAACAGAGAAGCTCTTGCGTGAGCAAGGCGCCGATGTTGCAGAGGATGAAAAGGCAGCAGTGGAAACACCTCTTGCTGCTTTGAAGGCCGCAATCGCCGGCAACAACCTGGAAGAAATCAAGGCAGCCACCGAAGCACTCATGGCTGCAAGCTCTGCCTTTACTCAAAAGTTGTACGAAGCAGCAGCACGTGACAGCCAGGCCGCAGGAACCTCTGCATCTGGTGCAAGCGCTGGTTCTTCCGACGACGACATTGTTGACGCAGAAATCGTTGACGAGCAATAAGAGATGTCGAACGAATCAAGTCCCGAGTCACCACTCGATGACACCGCTGCTTCTGAGGCCGTAGATATTGCCGAAGAACTGGTGGAGCACGATATTGAGGTGTTGCTACAGGAACGAAACGAATTCAAAGACATCGCACTTCGTTTGCAAGCGGACTTCGAAAACTTCAAGAAGCGGGCAACTGCTCAGCAAGCAGACGAAGTTGATCGCGCAACCGGAAAGCTTGCGGAGGCATTGCTGCCTGTTCTTGATGCGTGCGAGGCTGCGTTTGCACATGGTGCTGAAGGTGTTGAACCCATTTGGTCTGCACTCATTGGCACGTTGGCAAAGCAGGGTCTTGTTGCCTTTGATTTGTTGAACAAGCCGTTTGATCCTGAAACAGCCGAAGCTGTCATGCATGAAGAAGGTGACGGTGGCGAACCTGTTGTTTCGGAAGTTCTGCGCACTGGATACCAATGGAAAGGCCGCGTGTTGCGCGCAGCCATGGTGAAGGTGAAGGGGTAAGCCTTGACTGCCCAACGCGAGTGGTTCGAAAAGGATTACTACGCAGTTCTTGGTGTCTCAAAAGAGGCATCCGATAAAGACATCACGAAGGCATATCGACGTCTTGCACGGCAGTACCACCCTGATGCGAATCCGGGAAATACTGCGGCTGAAGAGAAGTTCAAAGACATCTCTGCTGCGTATGACGTAGTGGGCGATGCAACGAAGCGTGCTGAATACGATGAAGTGCGTCGAGTTGGCCCCATGGGTGGTTTTGGTGGCGGTCCTCGTGGCGGCGACTTCAACTTCAATGTGGGCGGCGATGGACTTGGCGACATCTTCGGCCAAATGTTTGGTGGACGCGGTCGACGCGGTCAACAAGCCACTGGCCCTCAGCGCGGCGAAGATATTTCATCCACGTTGACTTTGTCGTTTGAAGAAGCGGCGCATGGTCTCACCACCACACTGCATCTCACTGCTGACGCCAGCTGTTCCTCATGTTCTGGCTCCGGTGCTCGCCCAGGAACAATGCCAAAAGCGTGTAGCGCTTGCGGTGGTCGCGGATCTGTTTCCGATAATCAAGGGTTCTTCTCGTTGTCGTCGCCATGTCGGTCATGTGGTGGTCAAGGGTCCATCGTTGAATATCCATGTGCCACGTGTCGAGGTTCAGGAATTGAGCATCGTCCTCGCGATGTGAACGCTCGAATTCCTGCTGGTGTCAACAATGGTCAACGAATTCGTCTGAAGGGTCGAGGCGCACCTGGCAGAAACAATGGACAACCGGGTGACTTGTTTATTGAATGTCTCGTGACGCCACACCCATTGTTCGCGCGTGAGGGTCTCAATCTTTTGGTACGCGTTCCGGTGTCATACACAGAGGCTGTGTTGGGCGCAGATATTTCAGTGCCCACCCTTGAAGGCGGTGATGTGTCATTGCGTTTGAAGCCCGGCACACAAGCCGGTTCACGTCATCGCGTGAAAGACAAAGGCATAGACAATGGCAAGCAAAAGGGCGACCTCATTGTCACTGTTGATGTACACGTTCCTACTTCTCTCACTAATGAAGAACGCACAGCAGTCGAAGCGTTGCACAATGTAATGAGTTCTCCTCGTTCAAATACGCCTAATGCAAAGCGAGGTGCCTAATGCGACATCAACATCACGCCGTGTATGTGATTTCAGTTGCAGCAGAACTGGCTGGTATGCACCCACAAACCTTGCGCATTTATGAGCGCCGCGGCTTGGTGATGCCTGCACGTACCACGGGCGGCAATCGCCGATACAGCGATGCTGATATTGCACGTTTGCGTCGCATCGCTCAATTGGCATCAACAGGTTTAAACCTTGAAGGCATCAAACATGTGATGTCACTAGAGGAAGAAGTGGTGCAGTTGCGTAGTGAAGTTGAGCAACTCCGTCAGGCTCTCACCGAAGCTGTGAATAATCCCGCTATGCGCCGCCGCACAGATCTTGTGCCATTACGACAAGCAATCACATTGTTTGGTCAACGACCCAGCATTTTCGATCCCAACAGATAGTCCCGCACCAAAAAGGAGGCCACCCCCATGGCAATCAATCCAAAGAAGTGGACAACAAAGACGCAAGAGGCCATGGCAGCAGCCAGTGATTTTGCGCGAATTGCAGGCAACCCCGAACTCACTGTTGATCACGTACTGCTTGCAGTAGTGAGTCAAGAAGACACAATCGTTCCGGCTTTCTTACAAAAGCTGGGCATTGCTGCTGGCATGTTGCGCACATCAGCTGAAGAGCGCATTGCAACGTTCCCTCGAGTGCAAGGTGGCGCAGAGGCACGCATGAATCGCGAGCTCTCCAATGCGATGGAGAATGCAGATGCAGCCCGAGTCGATTTGCACGATGACTATTTGTCTGTCGAACACCTTGTGCTTGCACTGAATCAGCGCATCGGCATTGGGTCTGAAGAAATGCTGATGGCGCTGAAAGAAGTGCGCGGATCTCATCGCGTCACTACACCAGACCCTGAATCACAATTCGCCGCACTTGAAAAGTACGGCCAAGACATCACCGCTCGCGCTCGTGCCGGAAAGATTGACCCAGTCATCGGACGCGACGAAGAGATTCGACGCGTTATTCAAGTGTTGTCTCGCCGTACAAAGAACAACCCCGTTCTCATCGGCGAACCTGGCGTTGGCAAAACAGCCATTGTGGAAGGGCTTGCTCGTCGTATTGCCGATGGTGATGTGCCCGAAGGGTTGAAAGACAAGCGAATTGTTTCTCTTGACATTGCATCGATGCTTGCGGGTGCAAAGTACCGCGGTGAATTTGAAGAACGTTTGAAGGCAGTGCTCAAAGAAATTACTGATGCCGATGGTCAAGTCATCACATTTGTTGATGAGATGCACACGTTGGTGGGTGCAGGCGGCGGCGGTGATGGCGCCATTGACGCCGGCAACATGATTAAGCCCATGTTGGCGCGTGGTGAATTGCGCATGATTGGCGCAACCACTCTTGATGAATTCCGAAAGTACGTTGAGAAGGACCCCGCACTTGAGCGTCGCTTCCAACAAGTATTTGTGGGTGAGCCAACAGTGCCCGACACCATTGCAATTCTGCGCGGATTAAAAGAACGTTATGAAGTGCACCATGGTGTGCGTATTCAAGACTCGGCACTGGTGAGTGCGGCAGTTCTTTCGAATCGCTATCTCACTAATCGCTTCTTGCCAGACAAAGCAATTGACCTCATGGACGAAGCAGCCAGCAAGCTGCGCATTGAAATTGACTCGGTACCCACCGAGATTGATGTTGTGCAGCGTCGCATTCTGCAGTTGGAAATTGAAAAGGTTGCGCTGGAGAAAGAAACTGATACTGCATCGCGGGATCGTTTGAATTCTCTCAACGAAGAACTTTCTGAATTGCAAACACAAGTTGATGTCATGCGCGTTCACTGGGAATCTGAACGTGAAGCAATTTCAGCCATTCGTACTCTGAAAGAAGAACTTGAAACGCTGCGTATCTCTGTCGAACGCGAAGCTGATCTTGAGAAGGCTGCTGAAATGCGATACGGCCGTATTCCAGAAATTGAGCGACGTATTTCAGATGCAACGAAACACCTAGACCAACTGCAGTCAACACAGCGCATGTTGAAGGAAGAAGTGGACGCAGAAGACATTGCAGAAGTGGTGTCGAAGTGGACCGGTGTGCCCGTGAGCAGATTGCTTGAAGGCGAAATGCAAAAACTCATTCATCTTGAAGCGCAATTGCATAAGCGTGTGATTGGTCAAGATGAAGCAGTTACTGCAGTTGCTAATGCCATTCGTCGTAGTCGCGCCGGCTTGTCAGACCCGAATCGACCCATTGGTTCATTTATGTTCTTGGGCCCTACCGGTGTGGGCAAAACAGAACTTGCACGTGCACTAGCTGAGTATCTCTTTGATGATGAAAAGGCCATGGTGCGCATTGACATGGCTGAATACATGGAGAAGTACTCCGTGAGCCGTCTCATTGGTGCGCCACCGGGATACGTGGGCTACGACGAAGGCGGTCAACTAACAGAGGCTGTGCGCCGTCGCCCGTACAGCGTGGTGTTGTTAGACGAAGTTGAAAAGGCGCACCCTGATGTCTTCAACATTTTGTTGCAGGTGCTTGATGATGGTCGCCTCACTGATGGCCAAGGTCGCACAGTTGACTTCACCAATGTGGTGCTTGTGATGACCAGCAACTTGCCTGGTGAACCCATTGAATACTTCCGCCCTGAGTTTGTGAACCGCATCGATGAAATCGTGCGATTCCGTTCGCTCACTGAAGAAGACCTCGGGCAAATTGTTGATATTCAATTGGAACACTTGGTGGAACGTATGGCTGATCGTCGCATCACATTGCAGGTCACGCCATCGGCACGCACATACCTTGGTGCAAAAGGGTTTGATGCATCATTCGGCGCACGACCTTTGAAGCGTCTCATTCAAAAGGAAATTGCCGACCGCGCCGCGCTCATCATTTTGGAAGGCGCCGTTTCTGAAGACGGAACAATTCGCGTTGATGTTGCCGATGACGGCGAACTAACAGTGCGGCCTGTTTAGTACTTGTAGTTCAAGAATATGGAACTACGATTCAACATGAAGTGACAGGTCAGGGGCAGTTACACATGAAAAAAGTTACAGTTCTCACCTCGTTGGTGATTGCATCAATCTTTGTCGTTAGCTCTTGTAGCGGCAGTTCAAGTGACAACGACAAATCCACAGTCACTACTGTGCGTCAGAAGAATGCAGCACTGTCAACAGCAACAGTGCCATTGCCTTCCAGTCCGCCAACCACCAAGGTCTACAACGTGCCAGGGATGTCGGCAACAACAACGGTTCCGTGTCTACCACCCAAAAAAATGGTGGGACCCTTCTGTAAATAACGAACTTCAGTTCGAGAAGCGGCGACGAATGGCGTTGCCGTGCGCAGGAAAACCTTCGTGGTCTGACATTGCAATCACGGTGGTACTCATGCGACGCAGTGCCGACTCATTTGATTTTGCAACCGCGGTGCGCTTCAAGAATGCGTCAACAGTGATACCTGATGACACATGCGCAAAACCACTGGTGGGCAATGATGCTGGCGCACCAATCACAAAGTTGCCAGCACTAAACGGTGTGTTCTGACCAATCAATATTTCGCCGGCATTCACCAACATGTCGACAACGGTGTCTTCCTGTGATGCATCAACTGCAACTTGCAAGTGCTCGGGTGCATACATGTTGGCAACTTCCGCTGCTTCGGTAAGAGAAGACACCAGAACAGCACCTCCGTTTGGTCCGAGTGATGCACGTGCTGCTGTTGCGCGAACCTCGGGCAACGCTGCAAGTTGTACTGCCAGTTCAGCATCAACTGCATCAATCAGCGCCGCAGATGTAGTGACCAACACAACAGATGAGTCGGTGCCATGCTCTGCCTCAATGAGGAGGTCGGCGGCAAGAAGAGCGGGGTCTGCAGTGTTATCGGCAATCACCAAGCTCTCGGTGGGACCTAGCAGCATCATGGTTGCCAAGCCGTGGCGTTGCATCTCCACCTGCGCCAACGTGACGGCTGGGCTGCCTGGGCCAACAGCCTTTCGCACCTGAGGAATGGATTCTGTGCCGAAGCCGAGGGCGGCAATGCCAGCGGGTCCATTCACACGGAACACATTGGTGATGCCCAGCAGTCGACACACCACAAGAACTGCAGGGTCTACTTCGCCCTTGCCACCGGGAACAGGCGGAACAATCAATGAGATATTCGGAACGCCGGCCACCACAGCAGGAACACCCAATTGATACGCCACCGAGGGGTAACTGGCTTTGCCACTGGGCACAAACAGGCCAACGCTGGAAATGGGTGTGATCTTCTCGCCGGCGGTGAGGCCAGGCTCAATTTCAATTGACCAATCAGCCGTACGGCGACGAAGTTCAGTGTTGAAGGCCCTGAGATGTTCGATGGCATCAATGAGGGCTTCTTCGAGTGACGGCTCAACGCGGGCTGCAGCAATTTCTTCAGCGGACACGCGCAATTGCTGGGGCGTGAGGGTGATTCCGTCGAACGTGGCCAAGGCATCGCACACAGCGGCATCACCTCGTACGCGCACGTCTTCAATGAGTTTCCCAATGGATTCACGCAGCGCAGGCTCAAAAATGTCGTGAATACCCCGATTACAAAGGTCTGCACGGTCGCCCGATGACATGCGGGACCATTCCTGACGACGTAGAACTGCGTTCACCACATAAAACCTACCTGCGCAATCCGAATCACTAGGGCTGATATTCGCTCGTAGCGACTAGAGTTCAGTCACGTTCCGAAGGAGGAGCGTTTATGGCCGTCAGTGTTGTTGTAGGCACCCAGTGGGGTGACGAAGGAAAGGCCAAGGTCATTGACCATTTGGCCGCCTCTCACAGCATTGTCGCTCGCTATCAAGGTGGCCACAATGCCGGCCACACGGTTGTTATTGGCACTGAGAAGTACGCCCTTCAACTCACACCGAGTGGAGTGTTCTACGAGACAGTCACTCCGGTGATTGGCAATGGTGTTGTGGTTGATCTGCCAACGCTCTTCAAAGAAATTGATTCTCTTGAGTCACGAGGCATCTCGTGCAGTCGCTTGAAAGTGTCAAGCCTTGCGCATCTCATCTTCCCGTGGCACCAAGCCATTGATGCTGCGTTAGAAAACGCACGCGGTGAAGGAAAGATTGGCACCACGTTGAAGGGCATTGGACCTGCATACGTAGACAAAGTGAAGCGCTCAGGTATTCGCGTGGGCGAAGTGTTGAATCTTGCAACCTTCGAAACCAAGGTGCGTGACCGTGCGATTGCAGCACGACGCGAAGTGAGTGACATTGGCGGTGACACTTTTGATGTTGAAACTGTGGTGTCTGAATTTGTTGCTTATGCAAAGCGTTTGAGTCCGTTCGTTGCTGACACTGTGAACTTGTTACACGATGCTCGTGAAGCCGGGGAAGCAATTCTCTTGGAAGGTGCACAAGCAACGTTCCTCGACGTAGATCACGGAACGTACCCGTATGTCACCTCATCTAATCCAACATCGGGCGGTGCAGCAGTTGGTTCGGGTCTTGGTCCGCGACACATTGACCGTGTGGTGGGAATTGCAAAGGCATACACAACTCGTGTGGGTATGGGTCCGTTCCCTAGTGAACTCACTGATGCATTAGGCGAAGCACTTGTTGACATTGGTCGTGAATACGGCACAGTCACTGGGCGTCGTCGTCGCACAGGCTGGCTCGACACAGTGATGCTTCGACATGCAACACGTTTGAACTCGCTCACGGAAATTGCTCTCACCAAACTTGATGTTCTCGACACATTCGACGAAGTCAAAGTGTGCGTTGCGTACAAAATCAATGGCGAAGTAGTGAAGAACTATCCAGACACTGTGGAGCGTCTTGCAGAAGTAGAACCTGTATACGAAACGCTGCCTGGTTGGAAGAGCAGCACTGAAGGAATTACATCGTTTGATGCGTTGCCTGATAGTGCGAAGAAACTTGTAGCAATTGTTGAACGTGAGACAGGAATTCCCGTCTCACTGATTGGTACTGGCCCATCACGCGACGCAATTGTGGAGCGCTCATGATCAAGCGCTACTCCACCCAAGAAACGGACGCTCTGTTCTCCGAAGTCGACAAGATGTCGCGTTGGTTAGAGATTGAACTGTGCGTGGTGGAAGAGCTTGCTACCGAAGGCATTGTTCCGAAGGAAGCGGCCGCTTTTTGTCGCGCAAATGCTCCAGTGATTGATGATGCATTTGTTGCTCGCGTAGAAGAACGTGAAGCCATTACAAATCACGACGTTGCAGCATTTGTTGACGTGGTGCAACAAGCAATTGGCGCACCACATGGCACGTGGATTCACTACGGCCTCACCAGCACAGACGTTGTTGATACCGGCTTGTGTTGGGCGCTTCGTGATGTATGTGAACTCATTGATGTGGCCATCACGAACCTCGCTACCGAGATTGCAAAAGTTGCTGAAACTCACCGCAACACAGCCATGATTGGCCGTACGCATGGCATTCAGGCCGAACCCACAACGTTTGGCGCAAAGATGGCCCTGTTTGGTTTGCAGGTGTTACGCGACCGTGAACGCATGCGCCGTGCAGCGGAAGGTATTTCGGTATGCAAACTCTCCGGTGCGGTTGGTACGTATTCAAATATCACGCCAGCAGTGGAAGATCGAGTTGCGGCGCGTTTGCGTCTCTTGGCAGTTCCTGCAACACAGGTAATTGCTCGCGATCGCCACTCTGAATATTTGTATGCATGCGCCTCAATCGGTACATCACTTGAAACTATTGCAGTGGAGTTCCGTCACTTACAACGAACAGAAGTGAACGAAGTACGCGAAGGATTTGCCGCGGGTCAAAAGGGTTCAAGCGCAATGCCGCACAAGCGGAATCCAATTTCCTCCGAAACCATTACTGGTCTATCCCGCGTGTTACGTGGCAACGCCAATGTTGGTTTGCAAGATGTTCCGTTGTGGCATGAACGAGACATTTCGCATTCGTCTGCCGAACGTATTGTGTTGCCAGATTCGTCAGCTCTTGTTTTATACATGTTGCGTCGCATGACGCGGATTGTTGCGAATCTCGAAGTTGACCAACAAAATATGCTGCGCAATCTCAATGCATTGCATGGCGTTGTGTTTTCACAGTCAGTGTTGTTGTCAATGGTGGAACAAGGTATGGCACGTGATGAGGCGTACCGCATCGTTCAGTCTGCAGCACATACAGCAATGGACACTCAAACGTCTTTGCGTGATGTTTTGGCAGCAGAGGCTGGTGTCACATTGACTGCAACGCAGTTAGACAACGCTTTTGATTTGGCACGTGTTCTGCAACATGCAGGTCGTGGCATTGATGCGCTACGCGCATCGATCTAGAAGGATTAGTCCTTCTCAATACCAGCGCGCTTCAGCACGATTGGTGTAACACCAAACTCACGCCACGCGTCGTATGTGATGTCATTGCGCTCAGAGAATGATCGAGCAACTTTCACAAATTTGCCTTCGGCAGCGGCAACTTCTGTTTTTGATTTCATTCCAGCCAACTCTGCGCGAAGGTTCAATCGTTCTTGCATGAGACGAACTTTGGTGACCGGGTCGGTGACCTTGAGCTCGGCGTTGATGACAACAAGTCGCTTCGTGATGGAATCGGGGGTGCGCTTGCGGCCACGTTTTGGCTTGATGGCCTCAACGATCTCAAGGTATTCACGAATAATGCGACCTTCGGTGCGGCCGTTGGCCAGCGCCTTCTTGTGAGAGGTCGACATGGCGGAGGTTTTGGGGGAAGTCTTTTTTGCTGGCATAGGTGTATTTCTGAGGATAATAGGTACAAATGTCCTTATAACTATTGAAAGTGGTTTAGAACAACTGTCTGCTTTCTCTCTTGTGCCCTCAGTCTCGCACCGCCCTCGCCATTAAGGTCATCAGCATGGCTAATCAGTACCCGCATACTCCCGCCAACCTTCCTGAACTGTCGCCGGCCCTTGCCACATTGCGCGACCATGTGTTTCAACACTCCTTGAAAACCGGTGATTTCACGTTGAAGTCGGGTCGAAAGAGCACATGGTTTTTGGATACAAAACAGACCATGTGCCGCCCTGATGGCGCACTTGCCGTTGCCGAAGCAGCCCTCGAAATCATTCCGGCCGATGCCACCGCAATCGGTGGACTCACAATGGGGGCAGACCCCGTGGCCTATGGAATTGCCGCCATCGGCGCAACCCAAGCACGCAACCTCCGCAGTTTCAGTGTTCGCAAAGAGTCAAAGGACCACGGAGTCACGGGCCGCATCGCTGGCGCTCTCATGCCAGGTGATCGCGTTGTGATTACCGAGGACACAGTCACCCGGGGAACCAGCATCTTCGAAGCTGTTGAAGTGATCAAAGAGTTCGGTGCAATCCCAGTGCTCATCACTGTGATTGTTGATCGCGGTGGCACATGTGCCGCAATGGCAGAGGCAGCGGGCATTCCGTACAGGCCATTACTGACTGCGCCCGATCTTGGCTTTGCCTTCGGTAGTTAACTTTGAGCCACTGAGAAATCGGTGAGAGTATGTGCGTATGAAATTACGCACACTTGCATTAGTTGCTCTTGCACCAATCGTCTTTGTTGCATGTGGTGGTTCAAGTTCATCCTCTGACACCACTGTTGTGTCTTCGTCATCCGTGGCAGCAGGAACAGTGGAGAAGTCATTCACCATTGGAACTAACACAGGGAAAGACGTTGTGTTCGAAGTTCAACAAGGCGACAACGTAAAACTCAGTTTTGTGAATCCAGATGCAGCAGACGAAGTGCACCTCCACGATTACGACCTCACTACTGGCGAGATGAAAAAAGGTGTTGCATCATCAATTTCATTTACCGCTGAAAACGCTGGTGATTTTGAGGTGGAGAGTCATGTGTCTGAAGAATTGCTCCTTACGCTGCGCGTTGTCGCAAAGTGACACTCGCAAATCTCTTTGAGTTAAGTCCGCACGGCACTGACACGTTTGTTGGTGACGGATTCCCTTATCCATGGGGTGGTCTCTATGGCGGACACATCGTGGCGCAGTCATTGCAAGCTGCATCGCAAACAACTGATGAGGGCTTTCTTCCGCATTCTGTGCGTGCATATTTCATTCGACGTGGTGACAATAAAGAAACAGTTCGTTACGAAGTTGATCGCATACGCAATGGTCGCAGTTTCGCAACTCGACGCGTTGTTGCTCGTCAATCAAACGGCGCCATCTTGAATCTCGAAGCCAGTTATCAACTGCCGGAAGAGTCTGCAGAAATTGCAGTGGTGAAAATGCCGTCTGATATTCCGCATCCTGATGAACTGAAACCAGCTGATACGTGGTCGGAATACATTGAGCAGCGCGACATTCCTATTGACTTTGTGTCGAAAGAAGCCCGCGACGGAACAGGTCGTTTGATGGCGTGGTATCGAACGAAAGAAGATTTTGGTAGTAACCAACTTCTTCATCGATGCGCTCTTGCATATCTGTCAGACGACTTGCCAACAGGTGCAGTGATTCGTGGCGTTCCCGAACTACGAAAGTTTTGGAACGTAGAGAATTCATTTTTCTCGGCAAGTCTCGATCACACCATTTGGTTTCATCGCGATGTTGACTCCAGCAAGTGGCATCTCTACGAAATGAATTGCCATGCGTATAACAACAGCCGTGGTTTGGCATTTGGCTACGTGTTTGCCGAAGACGGAACACATGTTGCAACAGTGGCCCAAGAAACATTGGTGCGCTTGGCAAAGCCAGAGAAATAAATCAGGACAGAAAGCGGACTAGTCCGCACATTCAAATGGTGGTCGAGACCGGCGTCGATCCGGTGACCCCACGCTTTTCAGGCGTGTGCTCTGCCAACTGAGCTACTCGACCAGGGTGATTTAACTTGCGCTAAATCAGGGCGATGGCTTTCACCATCTGTTCGATAACGGTTACACCGCCATCGATGGCGGTCCCGACGGGACTCGAACCCGCGACCTCCGGCTTGACAGGCCGGCGTGAACTCCAACTTCACCACGGGACCTCGCAGAAGGTTGCCGAGGCGACCAACTACTAGATCTATATGTTGCACCCCCAACGGGATTCGAACCCGTGCCGCCACCTTGAAAGGGTGGTGTCCTAGGCCGCTAGACGATGGGGGCAAGGAACGCACTCCGTTTGAGAGCAGTAGAAAACTATCAGCCACATCAGGAGAACACTCCTGAGAAATTGATTACTGCCCAGAAACCGCGGCGATTGTCCACTCCAGCAGCCATCCGAGGTATCCATATAACTGGTACTGGCCGTAGAGGGGGTGGTCTTCCTCGAAATCGTCCTCATCGGTGTCTTCGCCAACATCAAGCAACGTTCCCAAAACAAGCCGCAAATTGTTCAAAACGGTCATAAAGGCCACCAACTGGGCGGTTGTGACTGATTCTTCGCTTGTCAACATTGACCGAACAGTGTCAATGGCAGCTGCACGAGATTGGGTGAGCTCGTCACGCATGTACCCCTGATATTCAGCGTCTTTCTCCGCATCATCGTGGTAGGCCACGGGATACAGGCGCTTCAGCCGCTCATCCGAAAGGTCGGCCTTGAGGAGAGATTCCAATTGGTCAACAAAGCCACTCAACGTGCCTCGTTCATCCGGTGTGAGATTGATGAGAAAAGTGCCGTCGTTATTGGCAATGATCGGCCCTTTCGGGCGACGCCAACTCATGAATCCTTCTGCATGGTGGCCCATAGGCCGTGTTCGTGCAGATGGAAGACGTCGAGTTCGGCACGTTCACGAGGACCTGTTGACACCACAGCGCGCCCTTTTTCATGCACATCAAGCATGAGAAGGTCGGCCTTTTCTTTGGAATACCCGAAGAGCTTCTGAAAGACGAATGACACGTAGGACATGAGATTGATGGGGTCATTCCAGACAAGCACGATCCAGGGCAGGTCTTGCTCGGGGACTTCATCAACCTGATTGTCGAGTTCTGGCTCGGCAACCTGTTGGTTTGCCTGGGGGGTGATAAACCGCACAGGAAACATTCTGCTACCGATTGGTCGTTGTTGCTCACCCCCTTTAGATTGGAGAGCCGTGCCCCTGAATGTTCGCCCTCTCGTACCGTCGCGTTTGACGGGTAAGCGCGGACATGAATCTGGCCGCGCGGCCACCTCAGTGGTGGGCGGCTATATCGCTCTCACTAAGCCCCGAATTATTGAGTTATTGCTCATCACCACCATTCCCACCATGGTGGTGGCTCACGGCGGATGGCCCTCCATCAGTCTTATGGTGTGGACATTGATTGGTGGCACCTTGGCCGCTGGTGGCGCCAACGCCATCAATATGTACATCGATCGCGATATTGATGGTCTCATGGAGCGCACAAAGAATCGCCCACTCGTGACTGGCCTTATTGCCCCACGAAATGCGCTGATCTTCGCCATTTCCCTTGAAATCATTGCGTTCCTGGTGTTGTGGGCGGGCGCCAATGTTCTGTCGGGCCTTCTTGCCCTGTCAGCCACTTTGTTCTACGTATTCATCTACTCGTTGTGGTTGAAGCGCACCAGCAAGCAGAACATTGTGATTGGTGGTGCAGCTGGCGCAGTTCCGGTTTTGGTCGGATGGGCTGCCGTCACCAATTCCCTCGGATGGACTCCCTGGCTTTTGTTCACGCTCATTTTCTTGTGGACACCGCCGCACTTCTGGGCCCTTGCTATTAAGCACAGTGATGACTACAAAGCCGCCGGAGTTCCCATGCTGCCCGTGGTGGAATCACACGAGAAGGTCATTCGCTCGATGATTGTGTACACAATCGCACTAACTCTTTGCAGCGTGGCTGTGATTCCTGTCGCTCATATGGGCTGGGTCTATGGCGTTACCGCTGTTGTGATGGGCCTCGCGTTCTTGTGGGGCACAATTGCACTAGGGCGTACTAACAGCACTTCCGCCTCAATGAAACTGTTCTCGTTCTCCATTTCGTATATCTCGGTGATCTTTGTGGCCCTCACCGTCGACGTTTTAGTTCGCTGAAACTGCGCAATTGCACGAATTCCCAGGGCTGGGGATTTCCGTTCTGCCCTAACCCGATGGGTAGTGTTGGCTTGTTACATCTAGGCGTACACGCTCCGGAGGTTCTCGCGAACTAACGGGGTGTCTCCAGGAGACCATCCGAAAATGACCACCATTGACGCTCACGTCGGCGCATCAACGCAAGCGAAGGGCACAAGCCCTTCTTTCGTTGCAGCCATCGGCAATTGGGTGACCAGCAGCGACCATAAGAAGATCGGAAAGATCTTCATTGGCTGTTCGTTGTTGTTCGCACTTTCACCATCGATTCTCGGAGCCCTGTTCGGCTTTGAACGAATGACACCTGGCTCTACTGGCATCGTTGGTGCCGGTGCAGTCACACAACTTGTGTCGCTGTATCACTTCGATCTTGTCTTTGGCGTCCTTGCACCACTCTTCATTGGTTTGGCAATTGCCGTTGTGCCAATGCAAGTAGGTGCACGTTCCATTGCGTTCCCACGCCTTGCTCAATATTCATTGTGGGCGTGGCTGTTCGGCAGTGCACTTGTTGCCGCATCACTCATTGCAAATGGTGGACCTGGCGGCGGCTCGTCGAACATGGTTGACCTGTACTTCCTCGGACTCGGGCTCACCATCGTTGGTCTTGTTGCAGCCAGCATTTCTATTGCCACCACGGTGCTCACTGCACGTGCACCAGGCATGGCACTTGATTACGTACCACCATTCACATGGGCTGCTCTTGTTGGTTCTATTGCCACCATCGTTAGCTTGCCTGTCGCTCTTAGCACCATCATTTACGTGTATGTCGACCACACCCACGCCGCCCTTGCGCTTGGTGGAAAAGGCATTGAGACCACGCTGTCGTGGGCATTTAGCCAACCTCAAACATTCGTCTTTGTTGTGATGGCACTCGGCGTGCTCGCTGAGATTGCACCAATCACCGCACGTGTTCGTCAACCACTGCGCCCCATTGTGCTGACTGGTATCGCGTTGATAACAACCGCAGTCCTTGGTGCAGTCACGCAGTCTCAGCACCTTGTTGATTTCTCTGGCTCGAATGCTGTGAAAACTTTCGTTCCTTTCATTGTCTTCAATGGTCTGCCACTTCTTGGTGTTCTCATCACCGTTGCAGTCTCGATGTTGAGCTTGAAAGAAGGAAAGCCTGCAGTGAATGGTCAATTCGCTCTCGCAGTCCTTGGCGCGCTCATGATCCTTGTTGGTGTCGCCGGCAACTTCTTGCAGAACGTCAAGGCCACGAATCTTTCAGGCACAGTGTTTGCTGAAGCAGTCACTGTGTATCTCGTCTACGGCGGCCTTTTGGCTGCAATGGGAGCCATTGCGCATTGGGCTCCGAAGTTGTGGGGCCGTACTTTGCCCACACAAAAACTCTTGGGCCTTGCTGCACTTGGTGTTATCGGAACAATTGCTGCAGCGTTCCCTCTGTACATCGCCGGCTTCTCTGATCAGCCTGCAAATGCTCTCGGATCATTTACATACGACGGACCCATTGCGTTGTGGAACGCATTGTCCGGAATTGGTCATGCATTGATTGCTCTTGTTGTCATTGCATTCATCGGACTTCTTATCGATGCAGTGCGCAATGGTGCACAAGCAACTGACGACCCATGGAATGGCCACACGCTTGAGTGGGCAATTCCATCACCTGCGCCCGTCAACAACTTCGCAGAACTTGCACAAGTTGGTTCACCAGAACCAGTTCTTGATGCAAAGCCAGCATCACAGGAGGCATCGGCATGAGCATCGCATTGCCCGCAGCACCCGCACCTGCACCACGTCGACAGGTTCTGATTGCAACAGTGCTTGCATCAGCAGCTGGCTCCATGGTGATGGCCGGCTTGCTTGCAACATGGTTGAAGTTCCGTGCAGCAGCACCAACTCGCCCATCGTCTGACGGTCTCGTCATCATCAAAGACTGGATGCCAAAGTCCGTTGTGATTCCCGAGGTTGTTACCAACCTCACCTTGTTTGCTTTCGTCATTTTGTGCGTCATGGCTCAATGGGCCGTGTACTCAGCAAAGCGCGCACAATCAACGCACCGTTCGCTTGCAATCGGCACAACATTCCTTATGGGCCTTGCCGCTTTGAACTCACAGATCGCAGTGTGGAACCAGATGAAGTTGGAACTCGCAAAGAGCGCGTACAACACCATGTTCTACACAGTCACCGGAGCAATGGTTGTTTTCATTGCTGTCGGCTTGGCGTTTAGTGCAGTTGCTTTCTTCCGCTCAGTGGGCGGTCGTGATGACGACAAACAAGTCGTCACCTCGCATGCGTTGTATTGGTACTTCTGCACGGCGGCATATGTCGCCATGTGGTTCGTGGTTTACGTACAGAAGTAGGTCCAGATGTTTACTCCAGGCTCTAAGTACTTCCTTGGTCTCACCGGACTGTCGTTTGTATCGGCAGTTCTTTACATGTTCTTCGTGAACCCCAATGACCTTGGTGTGATTGCACTCATCGGTGTTGCCATTGCTGGCGCTCTCATTGCTGGTTTCACATTGCTCACTCGCGATGGTGATGTATTCACCGCAGATGAAGCAGTGGAAGCTGCAGCGCAACCAATAACACCTTCGATCTGGCCTCTTGCATTCGCACTGAGCCTCGCGGTTGTTCTTGTGGGAATGGCCACACGCCCCATCGTGTTCGTCGTAGGTGTTGGTTTGTTCTTCGGTTCAGGCATTGAATGGGCCATTCAGAACTGGGCCAACCGCGCATCAGCCGACGCAGAGTTCAATGGATTCGTTCGGGCTCGTGCGATCTCTGCACTTGAATACCCCGGATTGGCAACTATTGCCGGCGGCATCATGGCATTCAGTTTCTCCCGCGTGTTCCTGGGCATTTCAAAAGAATTTGGCCCCATCTTGTTCATCATCGCTGCCGCTTTCATTTTGGCTGTTGGTGTGGCGCTTGCATACAAGCCGTCGTTCCGCGGGAAGCCTGCAATCAGCACAATCCTCGTTGGAGTTCTTGTCGTTGTCGGTGGCGCCGTTGCATTCACAGCCAAAGGCGAACGTCACGAACTCTTGGAAGTAGCAAAGGCTGACGAATACAACATCAAGAATCGTGAGTGTGGTGCTGAAAGTGCGCCTACCGATCACTTGGCAAACAACAACGTGTCCATGCGCGCATCAATTGCAGCCACCATTACTGTTGAAGACGGCAAGGTGTATGCGCAGTTGGTTGGTATTTCTACCAAGGTTGACTCAGTGCTTGTTTCACGTTCAACAGACACAAACATTTTGTTCCGCAACCTTGATTCCGAAGAGCATCGCCTTATGGTGAATCTAGGTACGCAGAAAATTTCTACAACTGGTGTTGTTGAAAAAGTTGGCACATGTACTCAGCTCACTGGCAAGGGCCAGGAAAATGTGATCACGTTCACTGCGCCGAAGCCATCAACAGCTGATCAGCAGTACTCGTTCACCGTGCCAGGAATCACTGGCGAAATCAAGTTGGTGGTTCCATGATGGATCACAAGAGTCATATGACATCGGAGAAGGAAATGAAAACCCTCACCACCATGAAGTCGTCACGTCGCGTTATCGCCGGCCTAGCTGGCGTATCGGCTGCGCTGTTCCTTTCTGGCTGTGCAACAAATGCACCGCAAGACACATGGAAGCCAAAGGGCGAGAATGCAGCAAAAATTGACACGTTGCAGAAGATGGTGTTCCCCATCGCCGGCATTGTGGGAGTTCTAGTTCTTGCACTCGCCGCATATATCTTCATTAAGTTCCGCGACCAAGGTCAGGAAATTCCTCTGCAATCACACGGCAAGCCAGTTGTCGAAATTGTTCTCACCATCATTCCTGCGCTCATCTTGAGCGTGGTGGGTGTGTTTACATTCCGTGCCATCTTCGATCTTGCAAAAACTGAAGACACACAAATGGTCATCAACGTGACCGGCCAGCAGTGGTGGTGGGAATACGACTACCCAGCACAGGCCACTCAAGGAATTGATCAACCAATCATCACCTCCGGTCAACTTGTGATTCCTGTAGGAACAAAAGTGTTGTTGCGCGAAACAAGCCG
>CANFIM010000017.1 GCA_947447175.1 Acidimicrobiaceae bacterium
GAACCCGTTGCACTCACATCTTCAAACAAGCCGCTGTTGATGGCTGGAAGATAAATGTTTTCGTATGGTGGTCGTCCGCCGTCCGCCGGATCTGGAAACACATCGTGAATAGCGAGAATGCCGCCGACTGCAACGCGTGGTGTCCATAGTTCGTAATCAAGCGTTGCGGGTTCCACTCCGTGTCCGCCATCGATGAACAAAAACGCTAGTTCTGTTGACCAATTCTTTGCGATGGTAGGTGAATCTCCAACAATGGTGATCACGCAATCAGCGAGACCTGCGTCGAGAATGGTGGCACGAAAGAACGGCAATGTATCCATACGGCCAGTGCGTGGGTCCACCAATGATGTGTCGTGCCACTCCCACCCTGGTTGATTCTCTTCACTTCCGAAGTGATGGTCGACTGCGTACAACACTGTGTTGTGTACGCGAGCCGCACCGCCAAGCCACACAGTGGAACGGCCACAGTACGAACCCACTTCAAGAAATGGCTTGTTGGGAATTGATGACGCGGCAAGAGATGCAGCTGCATACAACGCATCACCTTCGTCTTCAGGCATGAAGCCATTTGCGGCGAGAGCGTGCTTTCGTAATTCAGCACTCAGCGCAGACACAACTACCAACCATCCCAGTGAATGATGCTGTCTGCTGGCGGACGATGCGCTGGTTTAAAATCTGTACCCACTGTGTATGCAAGCGGCGACAAACATGCTTGCTGTACTTCGTTAAATGGAATGCCGAGAATGTCAGAAACTTGTTGTTCCATCATGAGATGGATAGTTGTCCATGCGGTACCAAGTCCGCGGGCGCGGGCAGCCAACATGAAGCTCCACATTGCTGGCAACACGTTGCCCATGGTTGAGGCTGTCACCATTGACGGAGCATTCTCCATGCGCGCAGACTGTGTGCAAGCAAGAATGAGGGCCGGAGCATCACCCATGTGATTGGCCAAGTAATCGGCTGAGTCAGTGGAGCGTTTCTGTTGTGCGTTCTCCGCATCGCCGCCCTTGTCGATAGAGCCGATGTACACGCCATCGAGTGAGCGATAGATCTCGTAGCACTGGCGGTACACCTCGCCGATTGCTTTGCGTTTCGCCTCATCGCGCACCACTACAAATCGCATAGTCATGTTGTTGGAGCCAGAGGGTGATTGCATCGCAATTTCCACACACTCTCGAATGATGTGCTCGTCAACGTTTCGGCTGAAATCAAGACGCTTTCGTACTGCTCGTGTACTTGTGAGTAACTGATCGGCGTCTAACGGTAAAAGAGGCATGATTCGACCCTACTATGGGTACATGAGCACGCCTCTTGACGCACTTGTTTCGCTTCTCGACCTTGAAGTTATTGAGGTCAACATCTTCCGTGGCTTCTCACCAGAAGAAAACCAAGTACGCGTATTCGGCGGTCAAGTAGCCGGGCAGTCGCTTGTTGCTGCATCTCGCACTGTGGAAGAAAACGCACGCCACATTCACTCGTTGCATGCGTATTTCCTGCGCCCAGGCGACCCTTCAGTTCCTATCTTGTATGAAGTTGATCGTTTGCGTGACGGCCGTAGTTTCGCAACTCGTCGAGTGGTTGCTATTCAGCACGGTGAAGTCATCTTTAACTTGCAGGCAAGTTTCCACGCCCACGAGCAAGGTCTCGACTGGCAGATTCCAGCGCCTCTCAACTTGCCAGACCCCGAATCGCTCCCCGATTTCAAAACTCGTATGGCTCCGTTCAAAGACAAGATGGGCGAATGGTACGACCGTCCTCGTCCTATCGACTTGCGTTATGTCGATGGATCTCCATACGAACGTGCGGGTATTGAATCAAACGGCCAACGAGTATGGCTACGCGCCGATGGCACCTTGCCCGATGACCCTGTGCTTCATGCATGTATTGCCACCTACGCAAGCGACATGACACTTCTCGACACCACCTTGCTGCCTCATGGTCTCGGATGGAGCGATGGCAATGTACAAATGGCAAGCCTCGACCACGCCATGTGGTTCCACCGTCCATTCCGTGCAGATGATTGGCACCTCTACGACCAGCACGCCATCTCCACATCCGATGCGCGCGGACTTGCTGGTGGTTCCATCTTCACCAAAGACGGCCATCTCGCTGTCACCGTGGTGCAAGAGGGCCTCATTCGCATCAAGCCCAACGAATAAACGGCCACCCATGACACCCACAACTCTTCGGTGGGTCCTTGCAGCAACTATTTCCTGTGTGCTCATTTCCGGATGTGCTGCGAATTCAACTGAGACAACCGTGTCGTCTGCATCTACAACCAGCGAAGCTGTGTCATACACAACGTCTCAAGTGGCAAGCCTTGCTGGTGCCATTGACTTGGCCGAACGAGACACACGCGATGGATTCTTTTATGTTGCGCAACGTGAAGGAGTCATCACACGTCATCAATATGACTCATCTGCGTCCAACACCGTGCTGGATATTCAATCTCTTACAACAACTGAGAATGAGCGCGGATTGCTCGGAATCGCTTTTCGACAAAACAAACAGAATCAGTGGCATCTCTACATCAATTACACGAACATTGAAGGCAATACACAAATTGTTGAATACCTCAGTCGTGCAGACGGCTCTATTGACGCTTCAACCAGACGACTTCTGCTGTCAATAGAACAGCCCTACGCAAACCACAACGGGGGCGGACTAGCAGTTGGGCCAGACAACATGTTGTACATCTCAATGGGAGACGGCGGAAGTGCCAACGACCCCGAACGTCGAGCACAAGATCTCACATCGCTTCTCGGCAAACTATTGCGCATCAATCCAGAGCCATCGCAAGAATCGACGTACTCAATTCCTGCAGATAATCCATTTACTCAATCTTCAACGGCCAGACCCGAAATTTGGTCGGTTGGTTTGCGCAACCCATGGCGATTCACCTTTGCATCGAATGGCGACCTATGGATTGCTGATGTAGGACAAAACACTTGGGAAGAAATAAACCATGTGCGCTTCTCGGGCGTTACACCTGCAGGGCAAGGGTCCAATTTCGGCTGGAGCGGATTTGAGGGAATTCACCAATTCAATGCGGACCAGCAAGTACAGAATCATGTTCCACCGGTGTACGAATACAAACACGACAACGGTGCGTGTTCAATTTCTGGTGCAGCAGTGTCAACGGCGTCAAACATGCCATTACGACCCGACAGATTCTTCTTTGCCGACTTTTGCACGGGAACGGTGAGTGCTGTGGTCCACGATGTTCAAGGTCGTACATCTGTGGAAACTGTTGCTACTGAAATGGGAAATGTCACTGCAGTGCGATCCACTTCACGTGGAATCTTCGTTCTCACGCTCAACGGCCCAATCTCAGAGATTCGCGCTCGTAAAGCGTAAGTTTTCTTAGCGGCGTGCTCCCATGAACATGCCACGCAACGCCTGGTAGTTCTCAATACAGTGCCCAGCTCCGAGCACAACTGCTTCCAATGGCTGTGGCGACATCTTGACTGGTACTTCTGTTTCACGTTCGATGCGCTTGGCCAGGCCACGCAACATGCCACCGCCGCCCACGAGATACATGCCTCGCGACAAGAAGTCTTGTGCAAGTTCTGGCGGAGCTTTCGCCAAACAACGCTTGACCGACATGACCATCGCTGCAACTGGTTCATCAATTGCAAAGCGCACTTCTTCCGCAGTGAGTCGAACAGTTTTTGGCAAACCGGTTACTAAGTCACGTCCGCGGATATCTGCACTGCGATCTTCAGGACCAGGCTCTGCTGAACCAATTTGAATCTTGATTTCTTCTGCAGTGCGCTCACCAATTGCAACACCGTGTTCACGTCGCACGTAACTTTGAATCGCGGCATCAATGTCGAAACTGCCCACACGAATTGCTTCAAGTGCAACGACACCGCCAAGACTGATGACTGCGGTTTCTGTGGTGCCACCACCAATGTCGATGACCATGTTTCCCACTGGTTCATCAATAGGAAGGTTGGCACCAATTGCGGCGGCCATGGGCTGCTCAATAAGTTGCGCATCAGATGCCCCAGCACGGCGTGTTGCGTCGGTAACGGCGCGACGCTCAACTTCCGTAATTGCTGATGGCACACAAATAACAACTTTGGGACGTGTGAAGCGCGAAACACCCACGCGTTGCAGCAGCAAACGGATCATGCGTTCGGTGATATCGAAGTCGGTAATGGCCCCACCGCGCAATGGGCGTACAGCAACGATGTAACTAGGCGTTCGACCAATCATGTCCCAGGCATCGTGACCAGTGGCTAAAACCTCGCCAGATTGGCGGTTAACGGCAATAACTGAAGGCTCATTGAGCACAATGCCCTTGCCCTTCATGTACACCAATGTGTTTGCGGTGCCAAGGTCGATTGCTAGGTCACGTGCCATTAACGGCCCCACTTGTCTTCAGAGTTGTTGTGATGCACAGATGATCGACGTGCTTCGGGTGAGAGCGCATCAATGTGCCGACGAAATTGTGCGATGCCATCATCAATTCGCACTTTGCGATTATCGAGATACACCAAGACCAAAAGTGCAGAGCCTGAAATTACCGCCATCACTGTGAAGAATCCGGTGATGAATGACAACGCAATCACGAAGCACCGCCAACAACTTTATTGGGTGACACAATTTCTTGTGCTCGCGTTCCCCAATCGGAACCACCTACCCAATTTTCTTTCTTCCAGATGGGTGCACTCTCTTTCAGTGCGTCGATAGCAAAACGTGCAGCATCAAAGGCAGCGGGTCTGTGACCAGAAGCAACTGCAACAACAACGGATGATTCACCCAGTTGCAGTTCACCCGTGCGGTGCAAGATTGCAATTCGCTTGGCGTCAGGAAAGCGCATGCGTGTCTCAGAGGCGATTGAAGTGAACACCGGAATCACCGCATCCTCATACGCTTCATATTCCAACGACGTGACATCGGTACGACCATCTGCATGGTCACGCACAGTTCCAGAAAAAAGAACCACAGCGCCGCAATCAGGCCGGACGGCCCACTCATAAATCTCTGCGATGGGCAACGAGGACTCAGTGATTTCGAACCACTCATCTCCTTGCATCGGTGCCACCATGGCTTTCATCGTACTCGTACCCACATAGGCGATGCCTGTGATGGCGACACCAGTTCTTCTCCCTTCAGGGTTAATGTCTCTTTCTTGTGAGCAACGACCGCGATTGGCAACACCCCGCAGAGCATGCCGCCGAAAATAACCACGGGTTCATCATGAATCCCCCGCCATTGGCAAAGCGCATTGTTGCCCTCACCGCCATCGTCAGTGTCCTCAGCTCATTTGCAATTCTCTTTGTCGCCATTCCGAAGGGAATCGATGAATATGTCGACGGGGCAGACATCGCCACCACAATCCCCATCGTCAAGGGGGCAATGCCGTCGCTTCTCACTACTTTGAGCGCAGGCGGCACAACCTCATGCGCCGTTGCAGTTGGTAACGATGTGTGGGTCGCTTCGTCTGACGGCTTGAACTCCGCCACTTCCGCCACCATCACTTCGCCAGACGGTAAAGCCACTGCCGTTCGCCTCTATCGTTCGCCATCAATTCCTTACCTGGTTGTTGCCAGTCCGCGCTCTATTGACCGGTCAACTGTGAATCCTGTTGGTATTGCTGTTGATACAACACCTTTAGATCTCTCATCATCCACTGTGGTTGATTGCATCCATCAAGAATCCATGACCGTGCAGCGCACGCCATCACAATTTTCAGACAAAAACGAAGTACCTGTTTACGTTTCTGGCGAAGTACACGGAATGGCCGTGGTGCTGAATTCCGCTCAGTCCGTGATCGGTCTGGTGTTCGAACACCAGCATGCAGAGAAATTGGTGTTATCAAGCACTCTCGCTGAACTCTTAGCCACGGCTGAGTAACACCAACTGATGACACAATTGGCCCCAACGCATCTAGCCTGAACCCATGTCTGGCGATGACTCGAATACACCAAATCCATTTGGTGGACTGCCTTTTTTCAACGACATGATGCGCGCAATGGCCAGTCAAGGGCCATTGAACTGGGATCTCGCCCAGCAATTCGCTCAGTTAGGTTCAGTCGGCGATTCCGCTGACCCAGAGCCAGATCCATCCACACGCATTGCGTACAACGCATTGGCCGATATCGCTGACGTGTACATCCGTGAAGTCACTCAACGTCCCACTGGCCCAAAAGACGTTCATGTGGAAATTCTCACCACTACTCGTGCACGGTGGGCGCATCGAACTCTTGGTGATTTGCGCCCATTGTTCACCGATCTTGCTACTGCTCTCGGGCGACGCGACCAACCAACTGAAACCTCATCTGACCCCATGGCCGCAATGATGAACAATCTTTCCACCATGATGGCGCCTGCACTTCTTGGCATGTCGATTGGTTCCATGGTTGGCGCACTTGCGTCGCATGCGCTGGGACAATACGACCTACCCCTCGCTCGCCCTTTTGCTTCAGAGATTCTCATTGTGTCGTCATCGGTAGATTCGTTCGCCAACGAATGGAGCATTGCCACCGATGATCTGCGCATGTGGGTACTCATTCATGAACTCGCATCGCACGCTGTCTTGGCGGCTCCTGCAATTGAAGAGGGTCTCTCATCAATGGTGCGTCAGCATGTCTCCGGGTTCCGCCCGAACCCCGAAGCTCTGATGGATTCCATGGGAGATATCGACCCATCTGACCCCAATGCACTTGCCGGAATTCAAAACATGTTTTCAGACCCCATGGTTCTCATGGGTGCCGTGAGGTCATCAGAGCAGGAGGCGTTGGCTCCATTCCTTGACGCTCGCATTGCGGCAATTTCGGGATACATCGATTTCGTTGTTGATTCTGTCTCGGCACGTCTTCTTGGGTCATCGTCACCCATCGCAGAAGCAGTTCGCCGTCGTCGAGTGGAATACGGCACTGATGCACAACTCATTGAACGTTTGTTGGGTATTTCACTCACTCGCGCACAACAACAACGCGGACGTCAATTCATCAACGGTGTTGTTGAACGCGAAGGGGCTACTGCACTCACGCAGATGCTGGCCGCACCTGCGAACTTGCCAACACCTAATGAAGTCGATGCGCCCGGTTTGTGGCTCGCGCGCCTCGAGACCGCATAATTCCGCTGTCGGATCTGGCGAAATTCACAGCGCCAATCACACCCACGATTGCAACGATTGCGAACCCCACGGCTCCACTTGGGCTCACTGCAACGGGTATCAAACCACCAAGCACCCACGCCATTTGGTTCTGCGTTTCAAACCTGGCAAACGCACGGCCCCGGTTCGCGTCAGGCGCTCCACTTTGCACGGTTGACTCGAATGCAAGGCGCCCAATTGCAGCGGCTGCGTTGACAACTGCAGCAAGGATGATTCCACCCACCACGCGGTCGTACCACGTAGCAAAAATGCCTGCTACACAAATTGCAACAAGCGACGCCATCAACATGATTGATTCGCGCATCTTGCTGCGAAGGGTTGGCCCAGCAAAGTTTGCAGCCAGTGTGGCAAGCCCCGACATTGCAACGGCTAACCCAAACCAAGCTGTACCTGCATCTTCACCACGAAGCCAAAAGGCCAAATGGAAGAACATGAAACCCACAATGCCTCGCAGGGTGCGCATGGCATTTGCTGCGTTCACCACAAGACTTGAGTGCAGTTCCTCTGATTCAAGTTGTGCATCAACCGTCTTCTTCGATTTCAATTGAGGAAGGCGATAAGCGTTCAATGCTGCAGCAATGAACGCACCTGCACCAAGAATCAATGTGGCTTGCGAACTCACTAATTGAAGTAATCCGGCAGGTACAGCAACCACGAATCCGGTTATTCCAGCAACTTGGCCGAGTTTGCTATTCGACGCAACAAGCTTTTCGTCGTCTTTCACAATCGACGGAACAATTGCCGACTTTGCAATGGCATATGTCTTTCCCAGGATCAATGCACTAAATGCCAATGGAAACAATGTCAGTGAATCAAGGTTCCATGCCATGGCAACAAGCACCACGGCACGAAGGACGCCTACCAACATCACAACGGCACGATGCCCACCCTTCATTCGGTCAATAAACGGACCAACAAAAGGAGACACCACTGCAAACGGGGCGATACTCACTGCAAGAAACAAGATGACCTTCGTTCGCGCTGCATCAGGGCTAATCGAGAGAAAGAGCGAATCTGCCAAGGCAATTGCCATGGTTGTTTCGCCAACAGTCATCAGCGCATGGACGCGCGAGAAACGAGTAAAAGGCGAAACAGGTGGCAACCCTGTGCCCACATAATCATCGTTGTGCTGGTGATCGCTCACCTTGTGATGTTACGCCGTGCGTTGCTTGTCGTATTTGTATCCCAAGCCACGAATCGTGATGATTCGTGTGGGATTACCTGGGTCGTCTTCAATCTTTGAGCGCAAACGCTTGATGTGCACGTCAAGAGTCTTTGTATCGCCCACGTAATCACTGCCCCACACGCGGTCAATGAGAGTTTCACGAGGCAATACACGCCCTGCGTTTGCCAAGAGAATATGCAACAATTCAAATTCTTTGAGAGGCAACGGTTGTGATTCACCACGAATCACAACTTCATGCTGATCGGGGTCAAGTTCCACATCGCCAACAGTGAGTGTTGCGTCAGAAAGTTCACCACCGCGCTCAGACGGTGAGCGACGCATCACCGCGCGCATACGAGCAGTGAGTTCACGAAGTCGGTATGGCTTCGTGACGTAGTCATCAGCACCAACTTCCAATCCAACTACCGTGTCGATTTCGGCGCCCTTCGCGGTCACCATGATGATGGGCGTCATTGTCTTCTTGCGCAGTTGGCGGCATACATCAATGCCCGACATTTTTGGCAACATCACGTCAAGCAAAATCACATCGGGGTGCACAATGTCGTACATCTCAAGTGCTTGCAAACCATCGCGAGCTACTTCCACACGGAAACCTTCACGCTTCAGACCCACCAACAGGGCTTCAACAAATGACTCTTCGTCTTCAACAACGAGGACTGTGGGAGTACTGGAGGCAACCTGAGCGTTCATACGTAGTTCTTATGGTGCCTTATTTTGGGACCGAAATGCGTGGGAATCGGAGAAGAAACGTGGAACCTTCACCCTCACGTGACCGTACGTTCACCTCGCCGCCATGATTGGTAACCACATGACGCACGATTGCCAACCCCAACCCTGTTCCCCCGGTCCCCCGGCTACGGGCGCGGTCCACTCGATAGAAGCGCTCAAAAATGCGTTCGAGACTGGCCATCGGAATTCCAATGCCCTTGTCCTGCACGCTGATTTCAACATCGTCGTTGTTGGATGAGGTAGTGACAAGTACTTCACCTCCGGCATTGCTGTATTTCACGGCATTATCCACCAGGTTGCTGACAGCCGACACCAACTGGAAGTAATCGCCATTAATTGTGCGTTGATCAGTCTTCGATTCGAAATGAATTGAGACACCTTGGCGAGATGCAATCGGCTGAGCACGTTCAATTGCTTCTTGTGCAACATCGTTGAGATCAATGGGGGCAAGCAGCATTTCGCCACCCATTTCAATACGTGATAGTTCAAGGAGATCATCGATGGTTCGACCCATTCGTTGTGATTCCATAATCATGCGCCGCACAAGACGAAGAACAAGTTCGTCCTCGGTTTCGCCTTCAATCGTTTCGGCTAACACTGAGATTGCGCCCACTGGAGTTTTTAGTTCATGACTGACATTTGCAACAAAGTCAGTGCGGATCTGGTCAAGCTTCCATCGTTCGGTGATGTCGTCAATAGTGGCAATAGACCCGCCTTCAGCAAGCGGCGTAACACGAACGTCAAGCACGCGTTGTGGCGGCCCCGCTAACTCAATTTGCTCGGAGCCTGCATTTCCCACTGATGCAGCACGAATGAGTCTCTCAACAACTTCATCAACAAGCACATCAGCATGTCGCATGCCAGTGACTTCGGTGGCGGCTACGTTGCGGAAAATTTCTTCCCCATTGGCAGCCACAATGACAACGCCGAGGCGAAGAGAGTTGAGCACATCCAACGTTGCACTGTTGTCTGGTGCAATGTCCACAGGCACTTCATCTTGCATAGGAGCAATCACATATTGCTCACGGCGCGTCCATGCGAAATATGCCGCTCCCCACCCAACAATTGCGAGGAGTGCGAGAAAGTAGGTCATAAACGCCGTGAAGGCGACTTAGTTGTCTTCGAGGACAATGGGGATAGCACCCGTGTCATCGTTTGGTCGCGGAATGCCCTGCTTGTATCGAGCAGCGCCCTTGTGTTCTGGCAGCCAGCCTGTGACTACGTATTGCACACGCTCACCAATGTTCACTGCATGGTCACCGATGCGCTCGTAGAAGCGAGCCACCATTGCCATTTGAATGGCAACTTGCAAGTCGATGTGGCTGCCGGAATTCTCTTCCATGATGGTGCGCATGAATTCACGCTGAAGACCGTCAAGGAATGAATCCATGTCATCAATAGCTGCAGCCTTTGATGCGTCATTTTCTTCAAATGATTCAAGAGCAGCAGAAAAGAGTTGTTGAGCCTGTTCGCTCATACGAGTGATAAGTCCACGAAGTCGAGGATCTAAATCGTGTCCGTACACGCGACGTGCAGCTTTACAAATGTTGACGGTGAGGTCGGCAGAGCGCTCAATGTCGCCCACCATTTTCACGATTGCAACCAACTGGCGGAGGTCTCCGGCCACGGGCGCCTGAAGAGCCAACAATTGGTAACAACGCTCTTCAAGATCAACGGAAAGGGCATCAATACGGTCGTCGTCGCTAATCAGAGCATTCGCTCCGTCAAGGTCTCCGTTTAAGAGAATGGTGGTGGCGCGAGGAATCGCCTCAATGACTGCTGCAGCCAAACGAGCCAGGTCTTTACGCGCAACATCGAGTTCGTGGTGAAAACCCTTACGTAATTCATCCATGTGGACCCTCATTTCATTACGGAATCTGTAGCCCAGGCGGGCGAGACCCCAAAGTCACATGTCATGTTAGTTCGCTTGATCTACGAAAAGATGCTTGAAATATGCGGAAAATCGCCATTAAGTGAATTTCCAACAACGAAAGAGCAACAAGAAAGCAAACTAACTCGGCAGAACTTAGCGAGAAATCAGAATCTTGCAGCCCAAGAAATCCTCAAGCAAATCCACGCGCTCCTGCGCCGTGAAAATGTTCAATGCCAAAGTCTCATCTGATCCAGATGAAGGCCGAGGAGTAATTGTGAGTAATCCGTCTTTGAAACTCGAATTCAGCTCAGTGACACTTTGGTCATGTGATCGATCAAGACCAGTAGCAATTCGAATAATGCCAGCCATTAATTCAACGTCATGTTGGCGATCTTCAGAGAGCTTGCCGAATTCGGTATGGCTTGCTTTCGGAACGCCTTTGCGGTGATACCGCGCAGTGAGTGCAATGACGTCAATTTCTTCATCAGTAAACCCCATGAGGTCTGCGTTTCGAATGATGTAGTACGAGTGCAGATGATGCTTGGAATAGGACACGGCATTACCAGTGTTTGCCAACAGCGCGGCAGATTCCAGTAGTCGGCCTAATGAAGTATCCACTTCAAACCGGCGAGACACAAGCGATAAAACCTTGCGCGACAACATAGCCACATGGCTGCTGTGCACGAGATCAACTGAGCATCGTTCAGCAAGGCGCATCACACTTCCGAGACCAGCATCAACGGAATCCTCTTCAATTAATCCGCGCATGCGAGCGGCGTTGACAAGAACTCCTTCACGCAGGGCATATTCACTGAACTCAAACGTCTCGATGTGAAGCGCCTTCATAATTTCGTGAAGAATTGCCCCGCCTGCAACGATGATGTCGCTTCGTTTTGCATCCATTCCATCAAGGTCTTGTCGCTCTTTTGAAGAAGTGCACCCGTAAATCTTCTTCAATATCGTCAACAATTCGGCTGCGGTAAATGCGAATCCGTTCATTGACTGTGGCAATCGCCCGTCGCGCTCAAATGCAATCATTCGGGCAAGCGTTTCGCAGGTTCCTGACGACACCAGCACTCGCGAAAACCCCGCTTGACGAATTTCATGTGCAAGGGGGGCAACAATTGATCCGACGTGAGCACGAATTTGTTCGATGCCATGCTCGTCTGATTGGTTATCTGACAAATAGGCATCAGTGAGACGAACTGCACCAACTTTTAAACTTTGCGCAATTCGTAATCGGCCGCGTGTAGAAACGCAGAACTCTGTTGATCCGCCTCCGATATCAATGGAGAGAATTGACTCTGACCCGAATGCAATAGATTGCTGCACACCGAGATGAATGAGTCGTGCTTCCTCATTACCCGAGATGATTTCAACATTGATGCCTACCTCATCCCGAGCGCGTTGCAAGAAGACCGCAGAGTTCGAAGCTTCACGAACGGCACTCGTGGCAACTGCACAAATTTCTGCGGAGTGGGCTTCGGCAATTCGCTTCATATGTCGAAGGGCATTGACTGCGCGTTCAATGGCGGCATCAGAGAGCACATCTGCCCCTGAGACTCCGGCCCCCAGCCGCACCGTTTCCTTTTCCGTTGAGAGGACATGGAAACCGTGCTCACCAACCTTTGCCACCACCATGTGCACGCTGTTGGTGCCAACATCAATTGCGGCGATAACGGAATTGTGGCGTACTGGCAAAGAATTCACGACACAGTCTCTTCCCAAAGTGAACCGAACCTAAATGTTAGGTAAACAAGCACATTCGTACTCTGTGAAGTTGGTGGCGAGGTGGGAATCATTTGTACGGTTTCAGGTGTGAAGTCACGCTTTGTCAATAGAGAACTTAGTTGGCTGGATTTCAATCGGCGAGTTTTGTCGCTCGCACGAGAATCAAGTACTCCTCTACTCGAGCGACTGAAGTTCATAGCCATCTTTAGTTCCAACCTTGACGAGTTCTTCCAAGTTCGTGTTGGAGCTCTCCATGACCAGGAAGAGGCTCGTGTTGCAGTACGCAGCGTTGATGGCCTCACTGCAACAGAACAACTAGGGCTCATCCGTGCACAAGTAGTGCAACTTCTGAGCGAACGTGATGTTGTGTTGCAACAACTTCTTGATGCTTTACAGCCTGAAGGTATTTCGCTGTGCCGCAATGAAGAACTCTCTCCAGACGATGTTCGCTACCTTGACGACTATTTTGAACGTCGCATACTTCCCATGCTCACTCCGCTTGCCGTGGACCCCACTCACCCATTTCCCTACATCTCGAACTTGGCGCTCAGTATTGGCGTGATTGTCACCGACCCAGATACAAGAGAAGAACGCTTCGCGCGAGTAAAAGTTCCTACAACGCTGAATCGTTTTGTTGACGTAGGAAATCATCGCTTCGTCACACTTGAAACGGTCATTACTCACCGTTTACATCACCTTTTCCCAGGCATGAACGTGTCTACAGGACATGTATTCCGAGTCACTCGCAATACCGACCTCAGCATTGATGCAGAAGAGGCTGAAGACCTTCTCACCGCCGTTGAACTTGAGTTGCGTACTCAACGGTTCGGCAACCCGGTGCGCCTTGAAGCCGAACGTGGCATTGACCCCCGAGTTCTCGCATTGGTTGTTGAAGAACTCGAATTAGATCCGATTGACGTGTATTTCACAGATCTGCTCATCAACACAGATGACCTCTGGGAACTGCACAAAGTGCAAAGCCCACACCTTCACGATCACCCATGGACTTCTGTGACAGCGGGGCGTCTCGCAGTTGCCGAAGAAACGGGACAGTCAATCTTTAGCGTGATCCGCCACCGCGAACTGATGGTTCACCACCCCTATGAGTCATTCGCATCGTCCACAGAAGAATTCATCCGTCAAGCAGCCGCAGACCCATCTGTACGCGCAATCAAAGCAACCCTGTATCGAACATCGGCAAATAGTGCCATTGCTCGAAACCTCATCGCCGCAGCAGAACGTGGTGTACAAGTCGCCGCACTCATTGAACTCACTGCACGTTTTGACGAACAAACAAATGTGCACTGGGCACGAGAACTCGAACGTGCTGGAGCCCATGTTGTGTATGGCATGGTGGGCCTGAAAACACACGCAAAATGTTTACTGGTGGTGCGTGAAGAATCCGACGGTTTACGCCGGTATGCCCACATTGGTACCGGCAACTACAACTCCAGCACTGCGCGTACGTACGAAGACATTGGGTTGTTTACATGCGACGAAACAATTACATCTGACGTCGCAAACCTCTTCAATTACCTCACCGGTTTTAGCCATTCCCCTGACTTCCAAAACATCCTCACGGCCCCGCGAGACCTTCGCCCACGGTTCGTTCAATACATCGAAAAAGAAGCCACATTTGGCGCGAATGGTCGCATCCAGATGAAGATGAATTCGCTAGTTGACCCCATCGTTATCCGTGCGTTGGAAGATGCAGCACAACAAGGCGTGAAGATCGACCTCCTCATCCGTGGAATCTGCTGTTTAGACCTATCGCACGCAGAGAATCAGAACATCCGTGTACGTTCGGTTCTCGGACGTTTTCTTGAGCATTCACGCATCTACATGTTTGGTCACGGGAACGTGGACGAAACGCCGTTGTATTACATCGGCTCAGCCGACATCATGCCTCGCAACCTTGATCTACGAGTAGAAGTGCTCGCACCCATTCGTCATCCCAAGCATCAGTCGTGGCTCGCCAAGGTTCTTGAAATTATGTGGAGCGATGATGTCGTGAGTTTTGAGATTGCTAGCGATGGCACGTGGCGCCGTTCGGGGCCATCAGACTTCACCTTTGAACATGATGCGCAGGGCCGACTCATGAAATGGGCCACCGACCTGCAACTCAGCCAAGGCACACCGTCAGATTTCGACCTTGACGAATCGCCGCGTGGTCCGCATGCTGCACCGTTTTATGCGGGCATGAAGGATTGGTTCCGCGACCGCTTTTCTTCCGGGGATCCTTCATGAGAACCCTCACAAAAATAATCAACAAAATTGATTTGTCGGCCTAAAAGGCCCGCACTGGGCGGACCCTGACAGGGTTGGTCTTGGTGTTGCGCCCCGTTTGGCCATTAAGAAAGAGGACACCTTCTGCATAAGCGGCGTCCTCGTTCTCTGACGAAGACGAATAAAATTGTGGATAGAAACAAAAAGAGGGGCACGAGAATCGATCTCTTTGTGCATAAAGCTGCTCAAGTTCGTCCCTTGAAGGTAGATGCCAATCAGATTTTCCGCCTCCGTTATAACCCACAGCAGCATTGGCGGCCCCCCAGGTACAGAGACGAAGCATTCTCTGCGTGTTGGCAAATCCGGCGCCAATTGCGTTGCCGTTATTTAGCCAGAATGTTGGCCCACTATTCAAAGCTGGCACAAAGCTTGATGTGTTACTGCACCATGTAAGTGCCGGATCTTCGGTACTACCAGTCCAAGTATTGGGAGCCGCCTCCATGTATCGCCACGGCGCAGCAGCTGTCGCAGTTTTGACGATAAAAACAATTCCACCGCCAGGACCTGTATCTCCAAGGGCACATGTGCCTCCTTGTGCACAAGTCAGTGATGCACTACTTCCGGCTACTCCTGCGGCTCCTGTCGGTCCCGTTGCTCCCGTTGCTCCCGTCGCTCCCGTTGCTCCCGTCGCGCCCGCAGGACCAGTTGAACCAGTTAACCCAATTGGTCCTTGTGCTCCCGTCGCTCCCGCAGGGCCAGTTGAACCAGTTAACCCAATTGGTCCTTGTGCTCCCGTCGCTCCCGCAGGACCAGTTGCACCAGTTAACCCAATTGGTCCTTGTGCTCCCGTCGCGCCAGTCAATCCACTGGCACCTGGCGCACCCTGTGCCCCGAAAATGAGTTTCTTACTTCCCTTTGGACAAGAAGATGTTCCAGGGTATGAGACGAACTTGGTTTTTGAGTTAACACACACCACGTAGCCATCAGATTCAGATTTGAGCAAAGCTGTTGCCTGCGCACCGACACCACCCACTATCAATACAACGACGAGCAGGAATCGGCCCAATCTGTTGTTGGAAAGAGAAGAAATCTTTTTCAGCATGGAATCTCCCAAAAAGTCAATCGGCTTAAATTCTCGGAGACTGCGAACATGGTTTGCTCGTTAGGGGTTGAGATTTACAACCTTTTCAAGCGTTTTTTCAAGAAAAACTAAATCAGATAAACGATTACTGTCATCATGATTGTGTGAAAAATGCACGCCTGATAATGGTTGAAGATGATCCATTTACGCGTGCAACTCTTGGCGATGCCTTAACAATGCATGGCTTTGACATCCGGGCACGTGTTGGCACAGCATACGAAGCTATCGAAGCACAAAGTATTCATAATCCACAGGTGGCTCTGCTCGATCTTGATCTTGGTGTTGGAGCAACTGGAATTGACGTTGCAATTGCGCTGAGAGAACAGAATCCAAAAATTGGAATTGTTTTTCTTACAACCTACAAAGACCCTCGATTGCTCAATTCAAATCTCCCAATCTTGCCTGAGGGTGCCATCTTTCTCAACAAGCTTCAAATGAACTCGACTGCGAAGATTGCATATCAGATTTCTTTGGCGATTGTTAAACCACTTGTAAAACGTTCATTGCCATGGGCACGTCGCGGGCCACTCGGTTCTATGTCTGCAATTCAAATCGAAATCTTGAAGGACATTGCAGCCGGCTTAAGTACATCGGAAATAGCGCGTAAACGCGGAGTGACTGAGCAAGCAATTGATAAGTCAATCAACAGAATTTCAAGGAATCTGAATATTCCCAAGTCAGCAGACTCAAATCTTCGAGTACAGATTGTTCGTGCCTATTTTAAAAACAAGGGGCAAGGTCTCTAAGTGAAGAGAACTCCTTGGCTCTCATGGAGGTTGTACTTCTTGACCTTTCCCTTTGATGGGTTGGTTTTATTGCTATCCAGCGACCATGCGAGTACCGGATCAAGTGATTTCTCACGATGGGTAATCCTTTCGCTAATCGCACATGTTTCAATCGCTCCAGCTACTGCAATTGCTCTTCTTTTCACCGCAAAATTCCAAAACTGGAAAACTGATCTACTTGCTTTGACTCTGCTCGGAATAATCAGAGGAATCGCAATAAATGTTGGGTTTGGAATCCTCGATATAGAACCTCAAGTTTCTCCTTTGTACAAGGTCTTTAATTCTGCTATCTCCGTGCCGCTTTGGTTTATTGGAATTGCGGTTTTCGTAGAATCACGTCGCCAGTTTCAACAGGAATTTGAGGCGCTTTTCGCGCGTTCTGTGCGAAAAGAACAGACATCAGTAGATGAAAAGAATCTATATCCAGATGCAGTGGATAACGGAGAACTAATCCAGCAACTCCTTGCTGTTACTTCAGATTTGGCACGTGAAATAGAAGAGGCCTTGAACCGACCCGGATCGCAAGTCGACTACACGAAACAAACTGACAAAATCCAAGATCTCATCAACGCAGAGTTGCGACCGGCAAGTACCCAATTGTGGAACGGCTCGACATTGTCGGCGCCTAAAATTTCAATTCCAACTTTGATGCGTATTTCTCTTCTCGATCAAAGATTGAAAGCAACCGCAGCTTCACTGCTATTTAGTCCGTACATCTTCATCGGACTTAATGGGCCCTTGGGATGGCGATTGGCTGCTATCGAAACAGTTTTGGCTACGAGCTTGAACATTGTGATTTCCTTAGTTTGTGAATCAATCTTCAAGAATGGGCTTCTAAATCGAAGGTCCACAAACGTTGCAATCATGGGATTTAGTTCCTTGATGCCTTTTCTAACAATCGTTTTTGTTCTGCCTTCTAGTTTGTTTTGGACAGAAAATGTCACAACAATATTTTTCTATCAGCTGTTCTTGTCCACTAGCCATATTTTGATTCTTCTCGGATTGAATCTCTACAAATTGCTAGGGCAACAAAGATCTACCGTACTTCAGAGTTTTGCGAAAATCATTCAACGTGAAGAAGACCTTCTTGTCACGAGCGATGACCTGATTGCGGTGCGAGATATCAATCTTGCACGGTATCTACATGGTGAGTTACAGGCTGGATTAATCGCGACAAGCCTGCTTTTACAAAGCGCTTCGAACAAAGGAGATACAGAACTATCTCGGCATGCCCTGAGAAGCGCGGTAGAAATTCTTCGTCAAGATCACGTTCGAGTTTCGCAATCGAGAATTTCTTCCCCGCAAGTCAGATTAGAGAAGATCTCGGCAGGTTGGCGGGGAATAGCTGAAGTCAGAATAGATCTACATGGGATTGATGCATTGGAAATTTCAGTGCTCAACGATGTGATCGCGTTGATTGACGAAGGCGTTTCAAATGCGATTCGACATGCCAAGGCAAGCACGATTGAAGTCAGAGGTTCTCAGTTAGGTGCAGATGTGCACGTTGAGATTCTTTCAGACGGATCCGGGATCACAGAACAAACTCCTGGATTGGGAACCAGATTATTTAATGAGTTAACCAGTTCCTACACATATTCACGGCAGGGCGAATTGAACTCTTTGAAATTTACGATTAGCGCCGCACCCCTTGTCGGGATGTGATTTCACATTCTGTGCTCTTGCACCTGTAACAGAAGCTGTTATGGAAGGGCTTATTGCTCAGAATTCGTAGTTGGGATCGCCCATATCCCATTCAATGCTGATGAGCTCGCGCTCGGCATCGCGCACAATGCGGGCCATGTTGCGGCGGAATTGTGGATCGTCACGAGGCAACAAAACCAAGCGTGCAAGAACGCGCGCACGGAATTCTTCAATCACGTTTTCGTCGCCGTACTCGCCGTAGACCTCCCAATGAGGAGAAACTGCACCAAGAAACACAATGCGTGCATGTGCCTTCGGAGCTTCGTGCATCTGTGTATCGGACATATTGCCTCCGGAATGTGATTGCTACTGCAGTCGATTGCGAACTTTCTCAATCCTATCGGCGCATGGTGCTTGCGACAGATGAGCATTTTCCCGATGATTTTCATCATTTTCTTCAATAAACGCCTGTGGAAAACGAAATTTTAACGAACCTTTACCAAAGCCGATGCACCTGTCTCACCTACTCGTGCTTGACTGACATTGCGGGAACTTCCCGCCATGTCTCGGCGTCAGAGATGACACCGACCGATAGTGAGCCCATCCGGGGCACACAGCGAGGAGAGCCATGAACTCAAAACTTCACATCACCGCCGAACCAATCAAGCAGGTTCCGTTCGATGATTCACCAACGCGTTGGATGGCGCAAGGCAACTGCCGCAACTATCCACCGGCCACGTTCTTTCCGTCTGACGGTGTAGGCGTCGACCGAGCCCGTGCAATCTGCAAGGGATGCCCAGTGGGCGATCAGTGCTTGGAATACGCACTCGAAGAACGCATTGAGCACGGCGTGTGGGGCGGTTGCTCAGAGCGTGAGCGTCGCCGCATTCTGAAGCGTCGCCGCAACCAAAATGCCTAAGTAACAAAACGGCGCGCACAACGGCGCCGATGGATTTACTTGGAGTCGGACGAGGAGTCGTCTGACTTGCCCTCTTCCATGGCCTTCTTCAATTCGCGCTGAGCGGCACCAAGATTCTTCGCCAACTTTGGCAATTGTGAACCGCCAAAGAGAACAAGAACAACTACTGCGACGACCATAAGTTCAGGAGTACCCATGTGCCGAACCCTACCACTGGGTGTGGTGCAACGGCCCTCGGCTTGATAGGCAGAAGGGGTGCTTGAGTGCGTTGTAAATATCAGTGAGGGCCGAGACGGTCTCATTCTGGAAGCGCTCGCCGATGCCGCGGGCAAAGACCTGCTCGACATTCACAGCGACCCAGACCACAACCGCAGCGTCTTCACCATGGTTGGCGAAGACGCGCCACGCAGACTTGCGGAAACCGCTGTTTCACTCATGACAATTGCGAACCATGAAGGAGTGCACCCGCGCCTTGGCATGATTGATGTGGTGCCATTCGTGCCATTGAAAACATCAACAATGGCCGAAGCAATTCGTGCACGAGATGATTTTGCTGAGTGGGTGGCTGCCGAATTAGAAATTCCCAGCTTTCTCTACGGCCCCGAACGCTCGCTGCCCTTCATTCGTAAAAACGCCTGGACAGCCCTGTTGCCCGATGTGGGTGGCTCAAACCCCCACGACACGGCCGGCGCCATGTGTGTGGGCGCTCGGGAGCCGTTGGTGGCGTACAACGTGTGGTTGGCCGATGTTGACATTCAGGAGACGCGTCGTATCGCAGCACACGTGCGCACCGAACACATACGCACATTGGGTCTGCAAGTTGGTCGTTACACGCAAGTGAGCATGAACTTGATTGAGCCAGAAGTTGCTGGGCCAGATGTTGCTGTTGCAGCAGTGCAAAAGCACACAAACATTCACCACACAGAACTGGTGGGTTTGTTACCGAATGATGTGCTTTCGAAGATTCCCAGTGGTCAGTGGGAGGCACTAGACCTAGCGGAAGAGAAAACGATTGAGTGGCGGCTAGAGAACCGCGATTGGCGAATTAGCCGTTGATAACGCGGCGTGTGTCTTGCGCACGCTGACGACGC
>CANFIM010000018.1 GCA_947447175.1 Acidimicrobiaceae bacterium
GCTGCCTGCGTTCCTACCGCAATGCGGAGACCTGGCCGAAGCAGCCACGGATGTCCAATAATGAAACTGAAGCGTCGACCCGTGCGAAGGAATGAATCAAAACGCTCACCCACTTCGCGGTCATACATGACTGGAGCAGTAACAGGATCGGCGATGAATTTTTGAACAGCAAGAATTCCAGATTCAAGGCCGTAGTCAATTCCTTCACCGTTCATAGGATTCACAAACCCGGCGGCATCACCAACTGCAACCCACCCTGGTCCAAATCGCTTGACACAACTCATGGGTAAACGCCATGCACGTGGCTTCTCCACGTAATCACCAAGTGACCATGAGTCACGAACGATGGTTGCATATTGATCGAGCAATGTATTGAGATTCAGTTTCTTGAACCCCTTCATTGTGCTCAGTGCTCCAACACCGATGTTCACGGTGCCATCTCCTGCAGGAAACATCCACCCGTAACCCGGAACCGGAGTGCCGTGTTCATCGCGCAAACTTAAACATGCCTCAAGATGCCGTTCGGCGTGTCGTGGTGTTGGTGCGTAGGCCCGAATAGCCAAACCAAAAGTTTCATTGGGGTCACGTTCTGCGCCCAACATTTTTGCGGCCATACCTTGGGCACCCGCGGCAAGAATGGTGAAGGGCGCGTGATACACATCGTTTCCAACACGCACGCCGGTTACCTGGTCGCCGTCAATTTCAGGAAGTGCCTCGGATCCAAAGCGAACTTCTGCACCACTTGCAATGGCCACATCTAACAAATGATTGTCAAATTTTTGCCGTGGCCATACAGCACCATGATTAGGGAAGCGTGCAGTAGTGGGCCATGCCAACTCTCGCTGTTTCTTTCCTGCAATCATGCGCAGTCCGTCAATGCGATGTGCGGCACTGTGGTCAATACGTAGATCGTCTAATGCAGCAATAGCACGAGGCGTGAGTCCATCACCGCACACTTTGTCGCGACCGTGTGGTCCCTTTTCAAAGAGAGCCACTTTGAGACCTGCACGTGCTGCAGTAATTGCCGCGGCAGAACCCGCAGGGCCACCGCCGATGATGAGAATGTCGTACTGCACTGCCACAAAGCCTGCCAGACCACAAGCACAACTGCTACCTGCGTACCATGGGACATATGGCGCACATGGAACTTTCTGAGGCGGTTGCCCTCCTCCGTCCTGAAGACTCAATGGCTGTGCCACTTGGCCCTGGAGTACCGGGCGGATTCATGCATGCCCTGGCCGATCGTGACGACTTCACGAGACTCGAAATCTTCGGTGCATTAATGCCTGACCTTTATGCCGTACTCACCAAGCCAGGTGTGCATTATCGCAGTGGCTTCTTTGGCCCAGCAGAACGATTCCTTCGAGATGCTGGTGCTTCCATTGATTACGTTCCGGCGGATTTTCGCCGATTTGCACCCATTCTCGAATGGCTCCACCCACGAGTGATTGCGTTTGCAGGCGCTCCCCCCGTTGATGGGTGGGTGAGTTTGTCATTGCATGCGGGCGCAAGTGTTGATGAAATTCATCGTGCGGCACAAGACCCGAATCGCATTGTGATTGCTGAAGTGAGCGAGAAGTTTCCTCGCACATTTGGCGTGTTACCTGAACATGGCCATCGCATTCACGTTGACGACATTGATGCACTCATCGTTACTGATCGAGAACCTCTTAATCTTGCTGATGCCCCGAGTTCAGATGCAGAAAGCGCGATTGCTCAATTAGCACTGCAGTTCATTCACTCGGGGTCCACATTGCAAACTGGCATTGGTGGAATTCCTAACCAAATTGCATTGGCACTCGCCAAAAGCGACATCAGCGATCTTGGCGTGCATTCAGAAATGTTCACTACGGGGTTGATGCGGCTTCACCAGGCAGGAAAAGTTTCCAATCGCAAAGGCAGCGAGTTCGATGGATTCTCCCCCACTACTTTTGCTGCAGGAGTTCCAGAGCTGTACACCTGGCTACACGAGAACGAAGACGTACGTTTTCTCCCAGTAAAAATTGTGAACTCGCCAGAGATCATTGCCCGCAATCGCGACATGGTCACCATTAACGGTGCGATTGCTGTTGACCTGTCAGGCCAAGTAATGGCTGACACCATCAATGGGAAACAGTTCAGCGGTGTTGGTGGCCATGAAGATTTTGTGGCCGGACCCGGCCTCACACTGGGCGGACGCAGTTTGATTTGCCTACCGTCAACCAGCATGGTGGACGGAGTTCTCACCAGCCGTATTTTGAATCAATTTCCAGGCGGCAGTGTTGTCAGCACGCCGCGTCATCAAATTGATGTTGTTATTACCGAATTCGGCGTGGCTGAATTAGAAGGTCGCACCATTCGCGAACGTTCACGCGCACTTGCCATGATTGGCCACCCGCAATTTAGAGATGAGTTGTTGGCGACCGCTGAGCAGTGGCCGAAGGATTAAGACCCAGTGCGTTGAGAAGTGCGACAATGGCAAGTAATGCAATTGCTCCGATGGCATAACCAGCAAAGAGATCTGTAGGCCAGTGTGTTTGAATCAACCATGATGAAACACCCACGTCAATAGCGGCTAGTCCGATACAACTCCAGCCAATGAGACGCGCTGGTCTGCGCCATGCGCGCGAAAAATGCCACACCACATAGCCCAACAGTGCAATCACGTTGGCAGCGTGTCCCGATGGAAATGCCATTTCACCAACATTGACATCGACGTTCTCGTAGTAATAGTGGTCATACGGGAACGTGCGTCCGATTGCGACTTTCAGTGAGCCAGTCATTCCAGTTTCAAACAACAGCACGAGAAGAAGCCCAGCGACCGGGGCCCACGAACGCCTACGCCACGACACCCATGCCATCACTGGAAGAAAGATGGAAATAATGGTTCCGCGCAAACCAAAGATCACTGTCTTTGTAAAGATTTCTCGAGATGCATGCAGATCTCGCGACAAACGAGCTGCAGCCTGATCAAAAGACGACAGCCACCCTTTCATCACCACTTGTTGAATGATGAACGCCAAGACCACAAGTAGAACCACGTTCCAAATAACAAAGCGGCGGCGGTCCAACATCACTCCCTATTTTGCCCTGTCATCTCACTGCCACAGTGGCACCCCGCGCTTGGCCCAGCACTAAGTTTGCTCGTATGCCTCAGCCCGAAGATTTCGCTCCGCTCCCTGCAGACAAAGCAGCCTTCTGGGCAAATTTCCCCCATTGGGATAATGACATCAATTACGTCATGCACCTCGGAATGAAAGTGGAAGAAATTCGACAGGATTACGCCCGAATGCGTTTACCCTTTCGCCCGGAGGCGCTACAGCCCGCTGGCATTATGCACGGAGGTGCGATCGCCAGCTTGATTGACACTGTGGTGGTGCCCGTTGTCGGTTGGAACAATGACGGGCTTAGCCCTGGCCAACTGCTCACCATCAGCATGAACGTGAATTATGTGGGCGCTATCAAAGATGAAGATGCTGTGGCTGAGGGCTTCATCGAACGTCGCGGTCGCTCGATTGTGTTCTGCAAAGTAGAAGTACGCGGCAGCGAGTCGAAACGCCTATGTGCCACCGCCACGCTTGTATACAAGAACTAATCCAACCCACCAGGCTTGTACGACTCCGCAAGTCTTTGAAAACCTTCATCAAGGTTGATGCGTGGTGCCCACTGCAATAACTCGCACGTTTCAGAGATGTCGAACCAATGCGAGATACCTAACTGATACGCAGTGAACTTTGTAAGAGGTGGCTCAGCATTCGGCCTTAACTTGAATATGAGCTCAATAATTGCACCAATCCACACTGCTGCTCGCAGGCCAATATTGCGTGGAGTGCAAGAAATGTGTGCCGCCTCGCAGATTGATGACACCAAACTTGCAACGGTGCGTGGTTCACCATTGCTAACAACGAGAGCTTTGCCACGAAGATTCTCTTGGACACCAATACGTTCAGCGGCGGAAACTAATGCGTCTGCCACATTGTCGATATACGTAGTGTCCACTATTGCTTCACCACGATTCACGAGGACAAGTCGCTGCTGTTTCGCACGGTCAACAATTCGCCCCACAAGCTGCGCATCACCAATTCCCCACACCAAGTGTGGACGAATCGCAACAGTTGCAATGCGAGATTCAGCAGTCACTGCACGTTCAGCGAGTGATTTCGTTTTTGAATAGTGCCCCAGAACGTCATCTGTTGCTGGTGGATTCATTGCCCCATTAACAGGAATTCGGCTATATGACACTGAAGGCGAAGAGACATACACAATGCCTCGGCACCCTGCGTCAACTGCCGCATTCACCACGTTCTCAGTGCCCTTCACATTGATGTCATAAAACTCCGCGTACGTGCCCAGCAATCCCACTTTCGCGGCTGCGTGGATGACAACGTCACATCCGGCAACGGCTTGGTTGACAACTACAGGATTACGAATATCTCCCCGAACTATTTCAACATCAAGATCAGAATCTCCGCGTTGCAATATGCGTACCTCGTGCCCACAACGCAATAGTTCTTGCACAGTGATGCGACCAATCATTGAGGTTGCGCCAGTGACCAGAACCTTCATTTTTTGCTGAGCTGTTCTGCAGCCCATGCCGCGAGAGCGATACGGTCGATTTTGGAATTATGTCGTCGATCAACAGGGAGTTCCTTTTTGTAAAGAACACCCGCAACGTTAGGAGCAATCTTTTGCACGATGCCTTGTGTTCGACCATCAGCAGCGCCAGTTGTGGTGCCATCGCTCATCACAATGACAAGTGATGTAACACCACCTACAGCCACTCCCACCGCAGCGGCAGTGACTGCGGGAAACAACTCCTCAACAGATTGCTCTAAGGGAACTGGGGTCAAGATTTCTTTCCCTGTATCAATGATGTGCGCAATTCGACCTTCAATCATGAGCCCATTCTTGATGTGGCCCACATCACCTGTTCGATGCCACACTTTCCCATTGAACTGCACACGCGCATCATGATTTCGAGCCCAATGTTGGTCGTAACCAGCAGACAACCATGGACCAGTTACAAAAACTTCGCCAGTCTCTCCATTTGGCAAGGGCCTCACAGGCTGATCAGTGATGAACCCCATGGGAAGAATTATTACATCGGCACCAGCTAGCGGATTTCCTACTGGTACTCCACGACGTGATTCAGAAGAGCCACGTTCACCATCGCTCACAATCAACATCTCTGTCATTCCGTAAGGGCTCACCAAATGTGCATGAGGAAATGCTCGCGACACTTCGCGGAGTAGACCGTCACTCACGGGTGCTCCTGCCGACATGACACAGCGCACCGACGGGAATGTTGCATCATCTTTGATGATGTTGCGAAGTGGTGCAGGTGCAGCAAACAAAATGCTCCCGTTCACCCCATTCAGCGCCTCGCGCAAATTTTGTGAGGAAAGTTTTGATGGTGCAACAACATTGATTTTTGGAAGTGCAACCGCAACGCCCCACGCTGGCCCATATAACGCAAACGGTATGTACGCAGCTGCAATGCCATCAACATCGGTAATACCGAATTGTTGTTGAATCACTTGTGCCAACGCACGAAGTTGACCATGTGAGTACAGCACACCCTTTGCCAGACCCGTTGCACCAGAGGTGTAGAGCACGGCTGCGTCTGTTGAACTTGCAATATCAATCCCAGTTGATATTGCCCTTCCTTGTGCAGCACTCACTTCATCAAGATCAATTCGTTGTGATCGATGAGCAATATGCAAACCTCGCGCCACTATTCGGGTAGCGCGCACCGTCACAACGTATTTTGGGTGGCTTTCACGTATCGCACGCCGCATATTGGCAATGCCAAGTCCGGGGTCTGCAACTACTGGAACAATTCCATCCGCCCAACATGCATAGATGAATGCAATTGTTTGCGCAGTAAATGGCGCAAGAATTGCCACTCGGTCACCGGGCAACACTCCAATATGTTGCATGTTTCCACGGCAATGCGAAATCAATGTAAGAAGTTCAGACCACGAGGTTGAGCGATTTTCTTTGGCATCAAAAACAGCAACCTCGTTCGGCGTGTGAGATGCGCGGCGAAGAACAGCGGCGTTCAGATCAGACTGGCCTTGAGGCACCTCTCGCTGAGTATCAATTTTGGCACTGTTCAACCACTGGTGAACTAGTTGTGCAGCATCTGGATGTTCAGGCGATAAGTGGCCCGTATCAATTGTGATGGTGTCGGCATGCGGGAATGTTTTCTGCATGTCTGCAAGTACGCCAGTATGAAAAACAAAATCACGTGTTCCCCACATCAACAAAGTGGGTACTTTCAATTCGCATGCACGTCGTGCCATTTCCTTCAAGACGGGTGCAGTGACATGCGTATCTGATGTAGGGATATCCGCAACAAACCCGGCTATCGAACGACGGCGTTTCGTGTTGTTATACGGCGCGTAATACGCAGTTCTAATCTCACGTGGAATATCACCTGTTGGCCACACTGCTCCTACAAGGAAAGCTTTCGTTGATGCGCAAATGGCATTTCGGAGCATCGAAGAATTCGCAACACGAATAAGCCCCGGAACCCCTGTGGTGGGAATCTGTGTTCCAGTGTTAAACAAAACCAATCGCTCAACACGTTCAGGGTGTTGTGTTGCCCATGTGAGCGACACAGGACCACCCCAATCGTGAGCAATCAGTGTGACTGCCCCATCAACACCGGCAACCTGAAGTAGCGCGTTGAGGTCATCAGCTCGCATTGCAAGAGTTCGTGCACCCGCAGGACGGCTTGAGTAACCCATGCCCAACTGGTCAATGGCGATGACGCGCCACTCATTCCCCAGTTCCTTGACCATATTTCTCCACATATATGACCATGTGGGATTTCCATGAACACACACGATTGTTCCGCGTGGATGAAGTGGTGACGATTCAAGAACTGAAAAGGTCTCGGTTTTACCATTGCGTTCAACGTTGTATGTGCGAACCCATGATGGGTTGATGCCAGGCAATTGTTGAACGTCAGTCACCATTGCAATTCAACAAAACTGACGTTTAAACCTGACCCAATTCCCATGCACAAAACTTTGTCACCTTCCGAAAAAAGATGTTGATTATTTGCCATGGTGAGCGGGATTGCTGCAGGACCTACATTTCCCAATGTAGGAAAAGACACAGGCACTTTCGCTGTATCAATTCCGAGATGCGCGCACACACCGTCGGTATGCACTTTGCTGACTTGATGCAAGATGTACCAATCAATGTCATTGACCCATCGATCATGTTGCTCAGCTTCAATGAAACAATCGTTGGCCAGCGCAATGCCATTTTCCAAAAGTCCACGCGTGTCGGTGGTCATTCGTTCGAGTGTGCCGATACATAATTCGTGATGTTCCGTTGCTGCTCGTGATACGCCACCAACAATACGGTGACCACCCAAATCTGCTGGCCCAAGAACTGCTGCTACAGCGCCAGAGCCAAGTGTGAGTGACGCAAACTCGGCAAAAATATCTTCGGCGGTGGTTCCAGGCATCTGCAATCGCCGAATTGTTTCTTCCTGCGTGTATCGACTGCCTTCGCCATCAACAATCAGTACGTAACGAACCTGACCTGCATCAATGAGTTGTGAAGCCAACCAAATGGCGTTGATGAACCCCAGACACGCATTTGCAAGATCGAAGTTCATCGCGGAAGCGGGCAATCCCAACTGATGATGGACAGCAGATGCCATTGATGGCTCGAGATGGTGCTTGCACACTGATGTACTGATGAGAACATCAATCTCAGAGGCTTTCACGTTGGCATTCTTCAGCGCCTCTCGGCCAGCTTCGGCGGCCACTTGGTCGAAGGTGGTGCCTTCGGGCCACCAACGGCGACTTTTGATGCCGGCAACGTTCTCAAGAAGGCCAGGGCGAACTCCACAGGCTGCATACGTATCTGCCAACTGTTCGTCGATCCAGGAGGAGGTCACCTCTAAGGGGGCGTCCACGCTCCCCAGTGCCACAAGTGCTGTGTTCTTTGCCGTAAACACAGCGTTTCCCATGACAACTCCTTTTGCTCCAGCCTAATGCGAGACTGCATGAATGGCAGAAGGAACGAAATACTCACCGGTATTTGCCTGCCCACATTGCGCAATGCCACTCGCCGTTACCTCCAACAGTGCCACATGCCCTGAAGGTCACTCATTTGATCGTGCACGAGAGGGTTATTTCAATCTTCTTGTGGGTGGCCGTCTTGCAAAAACGGCTACGCCTGGAGACACTGCCGAATCACTTGCTGCACGGAGACGCTTTCTCAATGCAGGGTGGTATTCGCGTATCGCCGAATCGCTCGGCGATGCCCTGGGAAGTATCCAGGGCCCAGTTCTCGACGTTGGCTGCGGAGAGGGCTATTACCTCTCCCACATCAATGGAACCGAAAAGTACGGACTTGATATCTCTAAGAAAGCTGTGCAAATGGCAAGCAAGTCTGACCCCACGTCACACTTCGTGGTCGGCACTTCGTTTCATTTACCCATTCTCAATCAATCATGTGCTGCTGTCTTCACTGTGTTTGCGCCACATTCTTTCGATGAATATCGGCGCATTCTTCAACCGGGTGGCACATGGGTCACAGTCACCCCTGGCCCATCACATCTTGTGGAAATGCGTCCGCAACGTGACAACAAAATTCTCGAGCGCGAGGAAAAGCGTTCAGAGCCGCCAACAGAAGCAGCTGATGCTGTTCGCATTCAATTCACGCTTGACCTCACTGATGAGGCAGCACATGATCTGTACACAATGACTCCCCTCCAATTTCAGGCGTCATCTGCAGAAGCCGTGCACACCGTACGCACTGTCAGTGTTGATGTATGGGTAAGCCATGGAACTTTGACAGAGTCACCTGCATCGCCGAGACTTTCGTTGTGAGCGCCGCAAAGAACAACAACTTCGATGACGGCTATTACAGCCGCTTCTATGGCGAAGATGGCGTACATGACAATGATCGCATCAATCACTTAGCAACCGCGGTGCATCATTTCGCAGCCTGGTGGGGCACTCCCATCACTTCCGTGCTGGATGTTGGCGCAGGAATGGGCATGTGGCGTGATTGGTACCGCAACAACCACCCCGATGTGACAGTGCGCTCCACCGATATCAGCAAACATGCGTGCGATACATGGGGACATGAATTGCGCGACATTGCCACATGGAAGCCTCGCGGTCAATACGACCTCGTCATCAGCCACAGCGTGTTGCAATATCTCAACAACGAATCTTTCAAAAATGCAATTGCAAACCTTGCATCAGCAACGCGTTGGTTGCTGTATCTCGAAATTCCTACGAAATGGGATTACGAAAACATTGTGGACGAATCAAGCACTGATATGCAGGTGTACCAACGTAGTTCTGCGTGGTATCGAAAAGTGCTTACTCCACACTTTCAACAAGTGGGAGCAGGGTTATGGACACCGCACAACGGCATCCTCATGTACGAACTAGAGGCCGCAAAGCCCTAAAGGCAGTTAGACCGTTGGGCGGAAGCGGTACAGCGCATTGCCCTTTTCAGTGTCATGCCACACCACTTCAACGGGCATGCCCACTTTGACTGTTTCAACATCACATTCCACGATGTTGGTCATCACGCGAGGGCCCTCTTCAAGCTCAACATATGCAATGACAAACGGGCCAGCCTCTTTGTACAACATTGCGCCTTTGCGAACAATGGTGAAGCTGTAAACAACTCCCTTGCCACTGGCGTCAAAGGTAGAAACATTCTCAGTCCAGCATGATGGGCAATGACGACGTGGAAACCACAGCACGGTGTCACATTCATTGCAACGTTGCAGTTGGAAACGCCCTTCGGCAGTTGCGGCCCAAAATGCCTCATTTGCTTGGGTTACTAACGGTGCGGGGTTAGGCAAAGTGCTCATGCGTCTTCCTGTCCAAGAATAAGGGTGACAGAGCCATGACGTGAACCAAGGCTTCCACCGGTTCCGTGTGCAAGCGCAATTTGGCAATTTGGTACTTGCACCTTTTCATGTGCTTCACCGCGCAACTGGCGAACAGCTTCAATCACTTTGGTAATGCCTCCGCGGTTGGACGGATGGTTGTTACACAATCCACCGCCATCGGTATTAAACGGAAGCTTGCCAAATGGTGCAACTAATCCGCCATCTGCAACGAAGGCTCCACCCTTACCCTTCTCGCAGAAACCAAGGTCTTCAATTGTTTGCAAAACGGTAATGGTGAAACTGTCGTAGATGGATGCGTAGTTGATGTCTTTTACTGTGACACCCGCTTCAGCAAAAGCTTGCGGACCAGACCACACTGCACCGGTGTGTGTGAGGTCAATGCGGCCGTTATTCGTGTGTTTTACCGCTTCACCATGACCAAGAATTTTCGCATTAGTTTTCCCTAACTTCTTGGCAACCTCTGGTGACACGATGACAAGCGCACCACCACCGTCAGTAACTACACAACAATCGAGACGGTGTAACGGGTCAGCCACCATTGGCGAATTCAATACGTCGTCAACAGTGACAACATTTTTCAGGAATGCATTCGGGTTGTACTGAGCATGAATGCTTGCTGCCACTTTGATCTCGGCAAGTTGTGCAGACGTTGTACCGAATTCATACATGTGACGTTGTGCTGCAAGTGCATACGAATGTGGTGCGCCCATCATTCCCCACACTTGTTCAAAAGCGGCTTCTGGACCTGGCGAGAACGAAGGACCCTGCCAACCGCTCTTTGGCTTGCCTGCAAGAGTCACTAATGCAACATGGCACTTCCCAGCAGCAATGGCGGCTGCGGCATGTCCCACGTGCGCAAGGTATGAAGAGCCACCAGTCTCCGTGTTGTCCACATAGGTAGGCCTGATATTGAAATACTCAGCCAGTGTGAGTACGCCAAAACCTGCCGTGCCGTCGCAGAACAATGCATCCACATCACCCATATCCAAACCAGCGTCTGCCAGTGCACCCAACGCAACGTCAATGTGAATGTCCCACACCGTTTTGTCGGGTAGGTCGCGACCTGGGTGCTCATAAATGCCGGCAATATACGCGGCTCCCCTAATGCTCATGGCTATTCACTCACTCGTTCGGAAATCATCGAATAACTATTAGAACAGGTATGCCCAAGGTGTCCTCAGTCGAACACACCGTGCATGCTGCGATTTCGGACACAGAATCGCTGAACAATCTGAATTACCATGGCCCAATGGCATCAGGACATTGTTTATGCGGCGCAGTCACTTTTGAAACGACCGGTGATCCACTCGCAACTGCGGTGTGTCACTGCGATCATTGTCAGCGCCAAAGCGGCGGAGCATTCTCGGTGAATCTCATCATGCACGAATCGCAACTATCGATTAACGGTGAGCTCAAGGCATACATTGAACGCGGCGAGAACAACGACGATGAATATGTACGTCGCAACTTCTGCCCTACCTGTGGTTCATCTGTTACGTCTGAACTTCTGAAAACTGCAGGGATTGTGGCGGTGAAAGCCGGCGTGCTTGATGACAAGTCAATTGTTCAGCCCGGCGTCGAAGTGTGGTGCGAGCAGAAGCAGCCGTGGGTGTCGCTTCCCGGTATCGGCGTCTCCCTCGACCGCGAGTCGTAGACGCGCTTCGTTCAAGGCCTAGAAAACTAAAACCCCCTGCCCGTGGAGGCTGGGGGTTTTAGATATGTGGCAGTGCCGATGTCGTTTCCGACATGCACTACTGGTGGCGGGGACAGGATTTGAACCTGTGACCTTCGGGTTATGAGCCCGACGAGCTACCGGGCTGCTCCACCCCGCGTCGTAGTTAGAGCCTTACCGTACAAGGGGAATCGTGCGGTTACAACCTGCCCAGCCTCTGCCTAGGGCGTACTGTTATAGCAATGTTCGGAAACGCCAAGAAGACCCGCCATGCCGTTGAGGCCTTGCAGGCGGAACTTGCGACACTTCGCGACCAAGTGGAACAACAAAATTCCGCGTTGGCCTCAGAGCGCGCCACGGCTGTTTCCATTGCTGATCGTATTGCAGCACTTGAGGGTCGCGTGTCGGGCATGGGTTCTGAATTGTCTCGTCAGTTGCATGAACTCGGCAGTGAAATTGAAGAGCTATCAAAGCGCGCAGAAGAAGCTGGCGTGATGGAAGTTGTTGATGCTTTGAAAGCTGCGCAAGTACGACTTGCAACAGAGCAAGCTCGATACGAAATCACATTCCGCCAGGACTTGGCGGCACTCGCAAATCAATTGTTGCAACGCGGCAAGTAACACCGCGCGTTACTTCACTGCAGCAAGAGCCTTCTGCACCAGTGCACGCGCTTGTGCAAGTTTTGTTTGATAAGTACTGAAGTCTGGTGGCGACTTCGCAAGTGCGGCGTCAGCTTCTTTGAACAAGGTTTCTGCTTGTTGCAACATTTGCGCAGGAGTTGTTGCGCTTGATGCCGGCGCTGTTGTTGTTGGCGAACCAGGAACTGTCGAAGATGTTGGTGTGGAACTTCCACCAACGCGGTCTCCTAGGTTCACGTTAAAACCAGGGAACAACTGCATGATCACATTGGTGAGGCTGTCGCCAATAACGGACTGCCCGTTATATGAAGCGAGCACTTTTCGTACGAACACTTGCTTTGCATCATTGCCATCAGGCAATACATACATGGGGCGAATGTACACAAGACCTTTGCCCACAGGAACAATTTGCAGGTCGCCGTATGTCACGCGAGAGCCGCGCTGGTCAAGTGGCGTAATTGTTTGCGAAATGGTTGGTTCACTTTCGAACTCAGACGCAACGGTTGCAGGGCCCGGTGGCAACGGAACATTCACGTCATACACCGTGATTTTTCCGTACGTTTTTGGGTCACTGGATACAACCATGAACGAACGCAGTTCCTTACGGCTGTCATCAGCAGAGAACGGAACGAATGGGCGCACCATTGCAAATTCTCCAGCATCTGACTTCGCGTTAGGCGCATGGAAGATGGAGTAATACGGGCTGAAACGCAACACATTGGCGTCTGTTGCATTAATGCTGTCGAGCGCTGTGGCAGTTCCTGTGGGATCTACGGTTCCAGAGCTTGTTGGGCTCTCAGGGGCATCTGGTGGTGCCTGTGCCACGCTCCACGCAGCATCGCGATTGAAGAACAGCGTGGCATCATCGAATTGATAGCGACCAAACAGGTTTGTTTGCACGCGGAACAAATCTTCGGGATAGCGGAAGTGCGCAGAAAGCTCTGCTGGAATTGTTGACTTCTTTGCAAAGAGACCAGGGAACGCTGCATTCCACATACGCGCGATGGGGTCTTTGGTATCAACGAGGTACAACGTGACATCACCGGTGTAGGCATCTACTACTGCCTTCACACTGTTACGCACATAGTTGAATGAATGGTTAAGGCCACTGTTTGCACTCAACTGAGAAATATTTGCTGTCTCCGCGTATGGATACTTGTTCGTGGTGGTGAACGCATCAACCACCCACTTAATGTCACCACCGACAACTACGGGATACGGGTCGGAGTCAAGATGCAAGAACGGGGCAATCTTTGCCACGCGACTACGAACGTCACGAACCAGCAGCATGCGCGAATCGGATGTAATGAGATTCGAACCAAAAAGGTTGAACTCACCGAAGTTGAGTGCCATTGCCACGCGACGAGCGAAACTATTGACAACAATTCCGCCTTTTCCGGTGAACGACGTTTGTGTTTCACCCAGGCACTTTTGTTCTTTCTGCGCGGTATTCACCACGGAGTAGCCACTGAGGCCATCGCCAAAGTAAATCTGAGGCTTCTTCACACCAAGGTCAACATAAGACGGACGACCATCTTCGGTAGCAAGGCTTGCAGGTGCCGCAATAACTCCACATCCGTGCGTATAGAGAAGGTGTTGCGATACCCATGTGCGGTTTGGAATACCTGACGGATTCAGTTCGCGAGATGCAATAAGTACCTGTTGCATGCGACCATCAATTGCATAACGGTCAACGTCGAGATCGGTCACTGTGTAGAACGAAGTTTGACCTTGGTCGAGCGCAAAGCGATCCTTCATTTGCACAGGGTCAAGTTGGCGAACATCGCGAAGTGCGCCTTCATTCGACGTGACATCTGCAGTGGAAATATTGGAGAACGATGTAGTGACTCGTTCTACTTTAGAAATGCCCATTGCCACTTTCGTGGCCTCAATGTTCCGCTGAATGTATGGCAACTCACGTGTTGACACGTTGGGCTGCACAACAAAACGCTGAATGATTGCGGGATACACCGTGCCGGCAACAAGTGCAACAACAATCCATAACCCAACGGCCATTGCAGGAATACGCCATCCGCGTTGACGAATATTCCACAACAACAAAACAGTGACAGCAAGTGATACAAGAATCATGAGATTCAACGCGGGCAATTGCGCCTTCACATCTGTGTACAACGCGCCTCGCACAACACCGCGTTCGGAACCAGTGAGGTCGTACTTTGACAGCCAATAGTTCGCAGCACGAAGCAACGTGCCAGCAGCTAGCAAAACTGACAGATGAACTTTCGCTTGTGGCGTGACCCGCTGCATGCGATCTTGCGGACGAATGCTGCCGTTAATGAAATGGAATGCAGTGGTAGCCAAAATGACCAACACCAAGGCACCGAATGTCCAATTCACTACAAACTGGGCAAATGGCAAACGAAAGACATAGAAGCCCACATTGGCTTTGAACTGCGGATCACCAACGGAAAACGCTTGACGGTTGCGGAACATCACCCAGTCTTGCCAGGCGCCAGATGCAGGCAGACCCAGCATGAGCGACAAGAACGCAGCGAGCGCAATGCGCAACTTTCCACGACTCTTTGCTGTTACCTCACGAATTCGAATAATGGTTTGGTCTTCAGGAGTATTTGGCAACGTAAGTGGTGCCAGACGATCAGCCAACATGAAGTTGACCCAGAGCACAATGAACGCGCCCACTGTGAAGATGAGTGCAAGCTCTGCCTTGCTACGCAGAATTCCCCAATACACGTCACTGCGGCCAACACTGTTGAACCACAACACGTTCACATAGAACGATGACAAGCCCTTTGCGCTGAACAGCAGCAGCAGGGCAATACCAACAACGGCAGAGAAGATGATTCGACCGCGCGATGGCTTTCCGAAGTTGGGAACTCGGAATGTTGGACCACCAGGTCCGCGTGGGGGAAGGTCTGAGGCGTTACGCATTCATCAGGACGCTAGTCCTGATTGGGGCCAACGAGGCATCGACAGCCAGGATGCGCGGGCGGATGATTGTGCCCTGTTGGGAACGAATCACCACGCTTCACAGCGCCTCCGAGGGCATTGTCATCGCATTCGCTGCAACACTTCGTGACGGGGTCCACCATCCAGGTGATGTGACTACCTGGCTCAAGCGACAAAAAGCCACCCTTGCTATAGGCCGAACACGCGATGTTGTCGACGTGAGAGTCGAGATCGTCCATTTTCCACTTGCGATACACATCGCGCATGAGACCCGTGAGAATGTCACGGTTGCCTTCGGCTTCGCCAATAGCGATACGTGTGTCTTCACGGAATCCGGCCACCAGGCCTTGGGCAATGGTGTCAGCAACATGAGATCCAATTGCCTTCTGCGTGACCCGACGACTGGATCCTGAATGCTTCACAGCCTTCGCCCCATCACTTGCGGCAGCCATGGTTTCTTCGGTGACGGCCACGGCATAGCGCTGTGCCTGCTCTGCAATAGTGCCAAGGATTGCGTCCATCTCAAGAGAAGAACGCTTGCCGCGCAAATGCTCAAGAACAGTGTTCTGTTCGTCCGCAAGGACGCGCTTCAGCTTGCGAGACATTGCAGCTACTAGCGGGGCCAACGCTTCATCACGAGCTTCAAATTTTTTGGGGTCAACTGCGACCACAGGAGATTTTTTCTTCGGTGCTTCAAACTTCTTTGCGGGCTTGTCAGCAACTTTTGGCTGAGCAGCGGTGGAAGGGTCGGACACTTTCTCAGCAACCGCAGCAGTTGATGATGCGCGAAGCTTGGCAAAAATATCGTCCGCACCCTTCGCTGCAGGAGCAGATGTTTTCGTGGTTGCACGTGCTTCTGCTTTTGCTGCTTTTTCCGCAGCCTTTTCAGCAGCAAGCTCGGCCTTGAGTTCTTCAAGAATCTGTTCGCTGATGATTTCGTCTGTGGGTGCAGGTGCAGATGTTTCCACTACAGCTGCAACTTCATCAGCAATCTCTGGAAGATCAGCAGACTTACGTCCACGACCGAAAAGCGACACAACATTTGTTTGTTGATCATCGGCTTCCACAACAACTTCAATTTCAGGTGTAACAACTTCGGGTTCAATGTGAACAGGGTGTTCACTTTCGGCCATTGCCACGAGAACATCAACAATTTCTTCCATTGAAGAATCTGAGACAGTCTCAACAACAACGTCTTCTTCGAAGTCATACACATCAACAGTTGGAGTTTCAACAACTGCAGCAGGTGTTTCACGAACTTCTTCTACGGCTGCATCTTGGTCAAATGCTTTTACCGATGGATGTGCCGGATTAACAATGGGCACCGGTCCAGTGGTGGGGGCCAAATCCACAATAAATTCAGGCTCATCGTGAGCATCAGAGAGGCCCGCAAGAACATCTTCGCTGGCAAGTCGTGCGCGTTCGAATGCATTCAACAAACGATCACGACCATGCAATAGCTGCTCAATTTGATTGCGTGCTGCATCACGACGGCGTGACAATTCTGAAAGAACTTTTTCGCGATACTCGCGAGCTTCGTTCACCATGTCACGGCCCTGTTGCTTGGCCATATCAATTTCTTGTTCGGCATCATGCGCAGCATCTTCGTGAATGCGCGCTGATTCCACCATTGCTGATTCGCGAATACGTGCAGCATCTTCTGCTGCATCTTTTACCAAACGAGTAGCTGACTCTTCGGCGCGTTCGCGGATCTGTGCACTTGCATCACGTGCGGTTGAAAGAACTCGTGCTGCTTCTTCACCCAACAACGTGGTGACAGTTTCTTCATCGAGGCGACCCGGAGCCGACATGCCGCGTGTTTGCATGCCGCGCAATTCACTTTCAAGGAAGCGTTCACGCTCTTGAAGGCGAGCCAGTTCAGCTGCAACCATGCGCAAGAAATCTCGCACTTCACCTTGATCGAACCCGCGACGACTTGTGGGGAATGCGGCCGAGCCCACCGCTGCGGGTGAGGAAGGGTCGGGACGTGAGAAGGAAATAGCCATTTGGCTTCCACAGTAGGTTCCCGAAGGGGTCAAAATGTGGCATTATCCACAGGCTGGCTCCGGGGCCAACCCATATCTCGCCCTTATTTGGTGGCGTTTCCGATGCGCGGTGCGGGCAGTTTGCCCCCACCGTGAGCAACCAAAGCTGCCAGGGCTTCATCAAGAGTTGCCACCTTCACGATGGTGACCGACTTCCCCGCTGCCTTCCTCGCTTGGGCAACTTCTTCGTCAGATTGACCAGCCGGAACCAGGAACAGAGTGGCGCCCGAGTCTCGTACTGCAATTGCCTTTTGTTCTAAGGCTCCGATGGCCCCTACTTGGCCCATCTCATTCATGGTGCCGGTGGCCGCCACTTGGGTTTTGCCCATGAGCGAGCCTGGAGTGAGTTCGTCGAGAAGCGCCAATGTGAATGCAAGGCCTCCAGAGGGCCCCCCGATGTCAGCAGTTGCAATATTGACGTTGAAAGGTAAATCAACTGTGCGTGTATCAGCCGGAGTGAATCCGATGATTGCCTTGCCTTTGGTGTCGGGGCTCTCCATCAATTCAACAATGCGAGTGGCACGTTGTTTCTTTTTCGGCGTAGTTGCTGTGACCCCATACGGAATGACGGTGAGAGTGAGTTTGTCGCCAATCTTGTGCGAGGCAAGTTGCTCGGCCAACACAGCGAGGGTGGGAGTACTGACACCGTTGATCTCAACGATGGTTTCACCAACGTCAAGAACTTTGCATGCTGACAATGGCGCAGGATTTTGTGTGCATACCAATTGCTCAATCAATACAGCACCATCATGAAATTGAGCATTCAAACCAAGTTTGTTCATGGCCACGTATTCAGCAATTTGTTTTGCACCAAACATCATTTGATAACCGAGGCGCCGTACCGACGAAGGCGTTTGTTGACCAAAATGTTCTGTATATGTATCAACATCAACATGTGGATCAAGCCATCCAACAAGTGAATCGAGAAGTGTCATCTGCCCTGTTTGCGCTGTAACAAAGCGAATGCTGTTTGAAGAGGTGTACCGCTTCGGTGGTTGCGCGCCATTTTTCGCAGCAGAAAAACTGATGCGCGATCCAACGCGCGATGCAGCACCAGGAGCAACTTCCCACCGCTGGATTGGCACAACAGCCATAGCAAGAACGCCGAAGAGAATCAACCAAGACACAGTGATGAGAGGCAACGCCCAATACAACGCACGGGTATGCGACGGCTCGCGCTGTACAGAGGGAGATACGCTGTCTTCAGTCATGTTTGCGACGGTTTCTCTTTTCTCAATTTCGGCAACCGGTGTAGCCGTTCGCGCTATTTGGGTCATTGCTCTTGCGCTCATCGCACTTGCCGCTATTGACCGTATGAAGCCTGCCACGCCGCGACGCCCAATTCCTGTGCGGGTAGATAATAAATCCACCCCTTTGTATCGCGAGCCCAATCGAGACAACCGCCGACGGGCCGTGTTGCAGCTCTCTGGAGGGGCCATTCTCTTGGGTGCTGTCTTGGCCTCACTTGTCGGATTTCTCTTCGCCATTCTTCTTGAAGTTGTTGGCGGATTGCTGCGGTCATAATCGTGTCTGCGCAACAACGCATCCTCGTTATTGAGGCTGGCTTCACAGGAAACGCCGATTTCGCTCGCGAAAATCTGTCCTTTGCAGATGCCGAAGTACGTGCAAGTGCATTGCGTGCGTTGCAACGTATCGGCGCTCTCACATCACAACAAATTTCTATCGCACTTAATGACAACAGTTGGGAAGTGCGCCGAGCAGCTGCTGAGTTATCTCCACCATTCACCGATGTCTCGGTTCATCATCTTCTCAACGACCCTGATGTTTATGTTGCTGAAATGGCAGCGTGGAGCCTGGGTGAGCGCTCACCCATCTCCGATGCTGAAATTGCTGCACTCATCACAAACACAACGCAACATGATGAAGCCGTGGTTCGCGAAGCATGTGCTGCTGCATTGGGCTCCATTGGTGATGAACGTGGACTACCAGCAATTCTTGCCGCGTGTGGCGACAAGCC
>CANFIM010000019.1 GCA_947447175.1 Acidimicrobiaceae bacterium
ACCAGCAAAATGGAACTTTCCAATTCCGCAGTACTGAGGTGAGAGCAATTTAGACGAAAGACCGATACACCAGCAGCGACGAGTTCACGGATGCCCTGTTTAGACAACGAAGCCGGCCCCAGTGTGGCAACAATCTTTGTTAATCGCATTGGTGTCGAAGGGGGGACTTGAACCCCCACGCCCTCACGGGCGCCAGTCCCTTAAACTGGTGCGTCTGCCTATTTCGCCACTTCGACGTGGAATGAAAATGCTAGCGAGATGAACTCAAGAACCCAATTGGATTAGTTAGTCATCAAGAATGCCAGCGCAACAACTGTGAAAAGCCACACTGTTGCAAAGACGGTGGTGATGCGGTTGAGGTTCTTTTCGGCGGCAGCTGAGCCAAGCGCGGCCCCACTTGCGCCACCAAACATGTCAGAGAGTCCGCCACCTTGGCCACTGTGAAGCAAGACGCCCACGATGAGTGACAGCATGGAGATGACATTGAGAACAACTGTGATGTAAAGAACGACTGTACGCACGAGGATTTACCCTACCGTCAGACTGCGCTGGCTGGAGAGGACAGACTCGATTCGAGCGGGAAATGGCACGCCACAAGCCGTCCTGAGGCGTCTGGAGCCAATGCAGGCTCTTCCTGGGCGCATTTGTCTGTAGCCAGCCAGCAACGGGTGCGGAAACGGCACCCGCTAGGCGGGTCGATGGGAGACGGAACGTCTCCGACAAGGCGGATGCGCTCATGGTCTCCCCTGCGGGCCGGGTTGGCCACTGGCACCGCGGACAAGAGAGCCTTGGTATACGGATGCGCTGGAGACTGATACACCACTGATGCGGGTCCCGTTTCAACAATCTTGCCCAAGTACATCACTGCAACGTCGTCGGCAATGTGACGAACCACAGAGAGATCGTGAGCAATGAACACATATGACAATCCGAGGTCGCGTTGCAACCCTTCAAGCAAATTCAAAATTTGCGCCTGAATTGACACGTCGAGAGCCGACACTGGTTCGTCAGCAACAATGACTGTGGGATCGAGAATGAGAGCCCGAGCAATTCCAATTCGTTGACGTTGACCACCTGAAAATTCATGCGGATATCGGTTGTAGTGCTCTGGGTTGAGTCCAACAAGTTCCATCAACTCCTGAACGCGGACTTTCTCCCCTTGCGCGGGTGAAATTTTCTGCACTTGCAAAGGGGCACCAATGATTTGGCCCACGCTATGGCGAGGGTTCAGGGACGAATATGGATCTTGAAAGATCATCTGAATCTTGCGTCGCGACAAACGCAAAGCGGATCCCGATGACTTTGTTATCTCTTCTCCATCAAGGAATATTGACCCAGAAGTTGAGTCGATCAGTCTTGTAGCAACACGCGCCAACGTGGACTTACCGCAACCAGATTCTCCTACTATGCCCAAAGTTGTGCCGGTGCGAACTGAGAACGAGACTCCGTCTACTGCTCGAACGTTGTTTGTGGGACGTCCGAGAATGCGCGAAGAGCCGGTGGGGAAAAATTTCACTAGGTCTTTGCCTTCAAGAGCGATGCGATGACTCATTGCAGAACCTTGCTCTTACCTATCGAAACGATTTGTACATCATCCAGGTGACATGCAGACATTGATTGTCCGGAACTAATGGTTCGCAGTTCTGGAACTTCAGAACTACAACGAGACCCGACACCTTCGTAAAACTCACAGCGAGGATGGAATGCGCATCCCGATGGAATGGAAATCAGAGACGGCGGGGTGCCTGCGATTGTCTTCAAGTGACCACGTTGCAAATCTTCCAAACTGCTGACAGCACCAAGAAGTCCCCATGAATACGGATGAGTGGGCGCAACGAAGAGATCGTTAATGGAAGCCTTCTCAACGACACGACCGCCATACATCACCAACACATCGCGAGCCACTTCCGCAACAACACCTAAATCGTGTGTGATCAAGATGATGGCCATGTTCGTTTCTCGTTGCAGGTCCATCATGAGATCCAGAATTTGAGCTTGAACGGTGACATCAAGAGCTGTAGTGGGTTCATCGGCAATGAGTACTTTTGGCTTATTGACCAATGCAATAGCAATCACGATTCTTTGGCGCATACCCCCTGAGAATTGGTGTGGATACTGATGCAATCTGGTTTCGGGATGCGGAATACCCACCTTTGTGAGCATGTCGATTACTACTTGTTCCACTTCGTCTTTGGAAGCGTCTGCATGGTGCACCTGGTAGGCCTCAGCAATCTGAGCACCCACCGAGTAGTAGGGGTTCAATGCCGAAAGGGGGTCTTGAAACACCATCGCTATGTCTTGACCGCGAATGCCCCGAACTTCATCTTCCGTGCAGTTCAAAACATCAACACCGTTAACGACCACATTTCCGGTGGTTGTTGCGGTAACGGAGTTATTCAAACGCATCAACGATCCTGCAGTCACAGATTTTCCTGAGCCGCTCTCACCCACAATGCCCAATGTCTCACCCGCTTGGAGATCAAAAGAAACGTCATTGACCGCGTGAACAACACCGTCGGGAGTGTTGAACGAAACACTGAGATTGCGCACAGACAATACGACTTCGGCCATGACTATTTCGTCCTCACGCGTGGGTCAAGAACGCCGTACAAAATGTCCACCAACACGTTGGCTAACACGATGAACACCGCCGCAACCATGGTGGTTCCTACGAGTACAGGTAGATCGGATTCCACCACTGCACGAATCGAAAGTTTGCCCATGCCCGGCAACGTAAAGACACTTTCGGTGATGATTGCGCCACCCAATAAAGCAGCAAAGTCCAACCCTGCAATTGTGACAATCGGAACGAGCGCGGAACGCAGCACATATTTCCGAAGAATGACCGAGCGCTTCAGGCCTTTGGCCACACCGAGTCGCACAAAGTCTTCATTCATGGCTTCGAGCATGCCGTTACGCGTGAGGCGTGTGTAAGAAGCAGCTGAAAGAACAGCAAGAGTGAGCCACGGGAGAATCATTGCCTGGAAGAAAGCAATGGGATCTTCAAATGGCGAGGCGTAATGAGGAAACGGCAAGATGCCAAGCCAAATAACCACGGAGAACAAAACGAGAAGCCCCACGTAAAACGTAGGGAGGCTAACGCCCACGGCAGTAAAAGCATTGGCTAAGCGATCTTGCCACTTGCCTTTATTGAGGGCTGCAACTGCACCACTGCCGATACCAATCAACATCCACAACACAAAAGCGCCCAACGATAAATACGCCGTGACGGGGAAGGTCTTACCAATCAATGTTGTGACGCATTGATGTTGGCTAAATGAATAGCCGAGAGAAGGAGCTGGGCAAGAAAACGCAGCTTGACCCATTCCATAATCGCGACCAACAAATATGCCTTTCAGAAAAAGCCAATACTGTTCAAGAACTGGCTTGTCGTACCCCAATCGAACACGATTGGCCGCAATGAGATCGGGTTTACAGTTCTTGCCGCATGTAAGCGCGGCTGGATCAACAGGAAGAACGGAGAACAAAAGATATGTCACCAACGAAACCGCAAGCAGCAACAACACAGCAAAAAACAATCGGCGCGCGATAAATAGGTACATCTAGTTCTCCTTTCCTTGTAATAGAAAACGTGAGAAGGGGGCACCGACCACGCCGGTGCCCCCTTCTTCGTTCACGTTGTAGTGATAGCTACTTGACCCAAAGGTTTCCGTAGCAGAAGGCACCAAATGGTCCCCACTGGAATGCGCCGCCAACTTTTGAACCCCACATGCTCTGAGCGCGTGTAAACGTGCCAGGAAGAGCCCACAAGTGATCAACAACGAACTGATTCAGTTCTTGCCACTTCTTACCTTGTTCTGTGCGGTCAAGTGTGTTGCGAGCTTCCTCGATCTTTGTCTCAAAAGCCTTGTAATCAGGATCATCTGCGTTACGTGTGAGGTTGAAACCGCCACCAGTGGTGAAGAGTTCCGGAATCACTGTTGATGCATTTGCCCAGTCTGGAGCCCATCCGCCACGAGCAATGTCGTAATTGGTTTCGGGGTTCATCACCGTTGGCCAGTATTGAGCTGGGTCACCCACGGCTTCTGGCTTGATCTTGATGCCAGCCTTGCTCATGGAGTCAATCCAAATTGCAAGAGCCTTCTTCCAAATATCGGTATCTGGGTAGTAGAACGACAATCCAGCTTTTGCGTGTGCCGCAACGTCTGGACAGTTGGTCTCTGCAGATGCCATTGCAGCTTTCGCTGCCTCAACATTTGGAGTGCCATCTTCGTGCAAACCTTCAACGGGTGTTGCCTTCTTGTAGTCAAGTGCCAATGCTGGCTTAATGAATCCGTCGGCGAAGTCACCTGTGTATGGACCGCCACCGGCTTTACGAAGCGCATCGCGGTCGAGAGCAAGGTAAATGGCCTTACGTACATCGATACATGAAAGTGACTTCACGTTGAGGTTGGTGTACGTCACGAATGGGTCGTAGTAGTTCACTGCACGATCAGTCAGTGCCTTGTCGCCGCCTTCGAAGATTGTTTGAAGATTTTCAGGAAGAATGCCTGCAGACACAGCTGTTTGGTCTTCTGCCGCATCTGCAATCAAGCGCTCGTCCATTGCAGACTCATCAAGACCGAAGTTGTACACGATGCTGTCGGCGTATGCCTTGCGCTCGGTATCGGTGTCTGCGCTCCACTGATCATTACGTACGAGAACAAGAGATTTGCCTACTTCGTAGCTTTCAATCTTGTATGGACCCGATGCAACTGGATGCATGTCGTACTTCTCGCCAGTGTCTTTTGCCTTAGGCACTGGACTAAATGCGAGAAGTGTTGTTGTGTAGTTGAAGTCAGCAACAGTGGACTTCAAGTTGAATGTAATGGTCTTTCCGTCGCAGGTAACGGCCTTGTCATACGCAGCCTGTTGCGCGGCAGTGGCCTTGTACGGACCTGGATATTCGCCTTCAACGTTGAGATAGGTCATTGCATAGCTAGGACCATCAGTAATGACATCGGTGGCGAAGGTACGTGACACACCGTATGCAACGTCTGCACACGTGATGTCGGAACCATCTTCGAACTTCACACCGTCTTTGAGGGTGAAGGTCCAGGTTTTTCCGTCTTTGCTTGCTGTACCGGCGTCAGTTGCCAAGTCACCAACAACTTCTGATCCGGCATCTCCGGCAGCGAATTTGTACGTAGTGAGTGAACGCTGAATGGTGGAACCAGCAAATGCAAGGTCGTCACCGGTGTAGTTACGTTGTGGATCCAGGTGGGCAATTTGTTCTGCATTAGACAGAATGTTGATGGTGCCACCCTTTTTCGGTGTGCCGTCTCCGCTTCCGCCACTGCTACTGCCGCCACAAGAGGCCGCAATAACTGACGTTGCGAGAGCCACACTGACAGCAACGATTGAGCGTCGCATATTCATGTTTTTCCCCTTTGTTGTTCGAGTGAACAAGTTTGCTCAACCTTAATTCACAAAAGAGTATGTATTTACCATCCGGTAACCCACCGGAGGTCCTTACAGGCTTTGACGGTCGGCCTTCGGGTCTAGGGCATCACGCACTGCGTCCCCCACCACGTTGAACGCCAGAACGAGGACAATGAGGGCGATACCAGGGATGAACAGGTATGTGGGGTCGGCTCGGTAGTAGCGCACGGAATCTCCGAGCATGGCACCCCAAGATGCAGAAGGCGGAAGCATGCCCAAACCTAGAAACGACAAGGTGGATTCTGTAGCCACATAACCAGGTAGCGAGAGCGTGACAATCACGATGATGGGGGCCCACAAATTAGGCATCAATTCCTTGAACACGATACGTCGCGTACCGGCGCCACTTGCCCTAGCAGCCTCAACGAACTCTCTTTCACGAAGCGACAGAGTTTGACCGCGAACGACACGAGCGACATACACCCAACCAAAAAGCCCGAGCACCAGAATGATGTACACGATTCGCGCTGGATTCCCCTCGGGTACTCCCATTGATTCAAGGCGCTGAGTGAGTGGACGTGTCAGTGCGATGATCAACAAAAGCGATGGGAAGGCCAACGTGAGGTCTGTGATTCTTCCGATGACTGCATCGACTTTGCCTCGCTTGTAACCAGATATCACTCCAATAACAATTCCGAGAGACGTTGTAAACAAAGTGCCGAGGAAACCAACGAGCAGAGACACACGTGCTCCGTACATGAGACGAGCCAGGATGTCTCTTCCCGTGCCAGGTTCAACTCCTAGCCAATGTTCAGAGGACACGCCGCCAAATGAGCCCTTTGGAAGGCCAAAATCGTTGAGAGCCGCACCATCAAGGCGATAGGGGCTAATACCCAGCACTGCACAAATAACGGGTGCGAAAGCCGCAATGAACACATACGTAGCAATAACGCCAGCGGCAAATATTGCTAAACGATCCCCGCGGAAGCGTTGCCATGCAAGCTGACGTGGTGACTTGCCTTCAATAGAAATAGTTTCAACTGCATTCGCTACTCGGGGTGATGTTGAAACTGACATACGTGTCTAGTCCGCGTGAAGACGATATTGAACAATGCGAGCGAACTCGTCGGGGTCAAGGCTGGCTCCACCAACGAGTGCGCCATCAATGTCAGATTGCAGCATCAATTCTGCGATATTGCCAGCCTTCACCGAGCCGCCGTACTGGATGCGTACGGACTTTGCGGTATCTGCGCCGAAGAGCACACCCACTTCGCGCCTGATGGCGCTACACACTTCCTGGGCATCTTCACTTGTAGCAGTACGACCAGTACCTATGGCCCAAATGGGTTCATATGCAATCACCATTGAAGACACTTGTTCTGGCGACACCTTTGACAGGCCGCTGCGCAACTGGTTCAGCACTTTTTCAGTAGTTCCACCTGATTCACGTTCTTCAAGGGTTTCTCCGACACACATAATCGGAGTCATCTTGTGCGCCAGAACTGCAAGAACTTTCTTATTCACCATTTCATCAGTTTCGCTAAACACTTCTCGACGTTCGCTGTGTCCACAGATGACATATTCAACATTGAGTTTTGCCAGGAAGCCGGGAGCAACTTCCCCAGTAAAGGCACCCTTTTCTTCGAAGTGGCAGTGCTGCGCACCGAGAGAGAAGCGAAGTTTGTCGGCTTCAATCAAGGTCTGAACGCTACGAATATCAGTAAAGGGCGGATGAATACTCACGTCCACCGATTCGAAATCATCTTTACCCACAAGAAAGGTGAGTTTTTGCATCAACTGAATTGCTTCAAAGTGATTCTGATGCATTTTCCAGTTGCCACTGATGAGTGGACGACGCGAATTAGCGGACATTGGGGGCTCCTCTCAGAGCAGCAAGACCAGGCAGATCACCAAGTTCTAACAATTCAAGAGATGCACCGCCACCTGTTGACACATGGTCAACTTCGTCCTCGAGTTTGAATTGAGCAAGAGCCGCTGCACTGTCTCCGCCACCAACAACGGTGAACGCTTTGGTTGCTGCCATCGCTTCGGCCACTGTGCGAGTTCCGGCAGCAAATCGCTCATCTTCGAACATGCCCATTGGTCCATTCCAGAACACTGTGCGCGCATCCATGATGACGTCAGAAAATGCAGCTGCTGATCCTGGACCAATATCGAGACCCTTTGCGCCTTCTGGTAAACGCTGACCGTAGGTTGCGAAATTCCCATGCGCGTCGAGGCCCACTATGTCGTCCGGCAAATAAATGGGTTTGCCCAAATCAAGCAACTTGCGACAAGTTGCAACCTGATCTAATTCACAAATAGATGCGCCAACAGGGAAACCTTGTGCGGCAAGGAATGTGAAACACATTCCCCCTCCGATGACCAGAGAGTCAACAACTTGCAACAAAGATTCAATCACGCCAATTTTGTCGCTCACCTTTGCTCCACCGAGAACAGCCACAAATGGACGTTTAGGCTTCTCACGCAAACCACCAAGCACTTCCACTTCTCGCTCTAACAAGCGACCCGCAGCAGATGGCAATGTGCGAGGTGGGCCAACAATTGAAGCGTGGGCACGATGTGCTGCACCGAATGCATCGTTGACATACATGTCAATGCCCTTAATTAGTTGGGCAACAAATTCTGGCGAATTTGATTCTTCACCCGAATTAAAACGAAGATTTTCAAGCAGTTCAACACCCGGGGCAAGTTCCGCCAAGCGAGCACGTACAGTTTCCATTGAATACTTAGCAACAGGGGCACCCTTTGGTCGCCCAAGGTGACTTGCGCACACCACAGTTGCTCCGCGAGATGTCAGCCATTCGATGGTGGGCAATGCAGCACGAATACGGAAATCATCCGTAATGGTGCGGGCATTGTCGGGCCCTTCCATTGGAACATTGAAGTCGGTGCGTACTAAGACGCGCTTTCCTGCAACATCTCCTAAGTCTTCAAGTGTCGGAACACGCGCCATGTACGAGAATTACTTCGAAGCGACGTGATTGACGAGATCGACAAGGCGGTTTGAGTAACCCCATTCGTTGTCGTACCAACCGAGCACTTTCACAAGAGTTCCCATGCTCATTGTGAGATCGCTGTCAAACACACACGAGTGTGGGTTAGTAACAATGTCACTTGAAACGATTGGTGCGTCGGTGTACTCAAGCACTCCCTTCAAGGGACCATCGGCAGCAGCCTTGTAAGCAGCATTGATCTCTTCAACAGTTGCAGGCTTCTTCAAGTTGGCCACAAAGTCAGTGATGGAGCCGGTGGGAACTGGGACTCGCAAAGAGGTTCCATCCAATTTGCCCTTCATCGACGTCATCACAAGGCTGGTGGCACGTGCTGCGCCGGTGCTGGTGGGAACAATGTTGATAGCGGCACCACGAGCACGACGAAGGTCGCTGTGCGGTCCGTCTACCAAAGACTGATCGCCGGTGTACGCGTGGATTGTTGTCATCAGACCATTTTCAACGCCGAATGCATCATCAAGCACTTTCACCAAAGGAACAAAACAGTTAGTTGTGCAACTTGCGTTCGAAATCACCTTGTGCTGCGCACGATCGAAATCATTGTGGTTGATGCCGTATACAAATGTTGCGTCGGCACCATTTGAAGGAGCAGAAACGATGACCAACGGTGCACCGCCTTCAAGATGCATGGCTGCCTTCTCACGATCAGTGAAGATTCCGGTTGACTCAATGACGAGGTCAACTCCCAGTGCGCCCCACGGAAGGGCTTTCGGGTCACGCTCAGCAAGAACTTTCAGCACCTTGCCGTCGATGGAAATTCCACCTTCAACTTCTTTGATGTCATTGGGCAACACGCCGAGCACTGAGTCGTACTTCAACAAGTGAGCCATTGTCTTCAGTGAACCCAAATCGTTCACTGCAACGATTTCAATGTCAGCTCCGCGGCTTGCTACAGCGCGAAAGAAGTTACGTCCGATTCGACCGAAGCCGTTAATACCTACTCGTACAGTCACGACAAAGAGTCCTTTCCTTTGGGGTGTTCACGGCTGGGTTCCGCCCTATTCCGCAGGTCAAACCCTAGTTCGGTTCACACTGGCAGAACGGATTACTGCCCTGTGTATAACTATGAATTGATGTCCCTATGGGTGATGCGAGGGTGGTAGCCCAAATCGGAAAGCCTGCGCGATATCTCTTGCACCATGGCCACAGACCGATGCCGTCCGCCCGTGCAGCCGATGCCCAAAGTGAGGTAACTGCGTCCTTCTTGCACGTAGGCAGGAAGAACTAATTCAAGGAGGCTTTGCACGCGGCTCAAGAACTCTTGAGATGGCTCCTGTTGCATCACAAAATCTCGCACTGCATCGTCAAGTCCACTCAAGGGTCGTAAATTTTCGTCCCAATGTGGATTTGGTAAAAAGCGCACATCTAACACCATGTCCACATCAATGGGGACACCATGTTTAAAACCAAACGACACAACTGACACCTGCAAAGCATCACCAGGATTCTCAGGCCCAAAGAGATGCTGCAATTGCGATTTCAAAGCATGGACCGTGAGCCCCGTTGTATCTATCAACAAATCAGCCGACGCCTTCACCTCACTGACAGCAAGTCGTTCGCGTTCAATAATCTGTTCGAGACCGGCCGACCCGTCGCTTAAAGGATGCTTTCTTCGTGTTGCGTCGTAGCGTCGAACCAGTTCGCGTGTAGACGCTTCAAGGAACAAAATTCGCACCGTGTGACCCTGATTTCTCAGCACTTCTATTGCGCCGAGAATCCCTGCTTGTTGACGAGCATTACCAACCACAAGACACAGTTTTTCGATCTCGCCGCCTGCCTCACCAGAAAGCTCGACCACTTTGTCAATCAACACCACAGGCAGGTTGTCAACCACAAACCAACCCATGTCTTCGAGATCATCCGCCGCTTGCGAACGTCCGGCCCCTGAAAGACCTGTTACGACGAGAATGTCGGTCACAGCGAAAGACTATCTCTGTCCATTAACGCTTCACTGAACGAAGGTACAACAAGCGCGGCACAGTATGAGCCAGGGCATATTCGGGTGCACGATCCAAAAACCCTTGCGGTGGCGCTGGTTCGTACATTCTTTCAATCGACAAACCATTACTAATGAGCGCGTTCACATATCGACTCAACGGGCGGTGAATGAAGCGAATGAATATGTCCTTCTCTACTTCTTCAACAGTCTCTGTTTCAACAAGATAAGCGCCAATCCGCCAGTACTGCTCAGGTGGGTCAAGGATGTAGTCATCAATCCATCCGCTTCCTGGGGTTTGCAGAAGTGGGTGATTCAAAAAGAAACTGAACTGGCCCCCCGGCTTCAAGACGCGCGCCACCTCTGCAATTGCTGCATCAACCTCGTCAATGTGTTCGAACACCAAGCAGGCAACCACGGCGTCTTGTGAGTTATCTGCAACTGGTAACCGAGTAGCACTGCCAACTTCATACGTTGGTCCACCTGCACGTTCGCGTGCAATATCAATGTGCAACTGGGTGGGGTCTATTCCGAGAACTTCGCTACCTTGGGCACTTAGGGCTCGAGCGATTTGTCCGTCACCACAGCCAACATCAAGCACTACGTGCCGACCCGCGAGCTCTTCTAGCGCAAGAGGAATAATTTGTTCAACGTATTCTGGGTCTACTCCGTTAGTGAATCCATCTAACCACCATTGAGCGTGTTCATCCCATAGTCCATTGTCTGACATGTGTCTACCCTACGGCTCTGGGTGAAAACGTTGGTAGATGGCATCAGCCACAGTGTCGGGAAGCCAAGTGAGCAAAGCGAGATCCTCTCTGCTTGCTTTCTTCACGGCGTTCACGCCACCCATGTCTTTTACCAAGCGTTTGGCGCGCACGTCTCCGAGACCTGTTATTCCGTCGAGGGAACTTGACACCATACGCTTACCCCGCAACTCACGATGGAATGTGTTTGCAAAACGGTGAGCTTCATCACGGATGCGCTGCAACATAAACAGGCTTTCGCTTCCGCGAGAAAGAATGATGGGCTCAGATCGACCAGGCACATAGACCTCTTCAAATCGCTTGGCTAATGATGCAACTGGAATCTCATCAGTTAAACCAAGCTCGGCAATCACCTCTACAGCTACGCCCAATTGACCTTTGCCTCCGTCAACCAAAAGCAATTGTGGAGGATATGCAAACTTTCCCGGGCGCTCGCCTCTTTCGGCAATCGGTTTGTCCCGCTCTTCTACGTATGCAGAAAGACGCCTGGTCAGAACTTCACGCATCGCGGCATAATCGTCATTTCCAGGAACGTCTTTTACTTTGAACCGACGATATTCACGTTTATTCGGCAGTCCGTCCTCCATCACCACCATCGAACCCACATAGTCAGTTCCTTGTAAGTGCGCCATGTCGTAACACTCAATGCGAAGCGGAGCTTCGGGAAGATCTAACGCATCTTGCAACTCAGCGAGTGCACGGCTACGCGTGTTGTGGTCACTTGCCCTCCTCAAACGGTGACGCAAAAACTCTTCTCGAGCGTTGATGGTGACCGTTTCGTGCAGATTTCGCTTATCACCACGTTGTGGAACTCTGATCTGAACCGTGCTTCCCTTCATGTGCCGCAGCCACTCTGCATAAGTGGGCGCATCATCGGGAGCTACGGGAACCAAGACTTGCGAGGGAATTCCTAGCGGCGGTTCATCTCCATATAACTCTTCGAGGACACGGTCCACCACGCCGCCTGCTGATAGGTCTTCCACCTTGTCCATGATGAAACCCTTGCGCCCCACCACACGTCCTTTGCGCACAAAGAACACTTGCACCGCAGCCTCAAGTTCGTCATCCGCAATGCCAATGATGTCGAGGTCTTCATCCCTCTCTCCCACCATTTGTTGCTTCTCAATGGCGCGCTGCACTCCGCCTAATCGATCACGAATTCGGGCGGCCTTTTCAAACTCCAATGCTCGAGAGGCTTCCTGCATCTCATTCTGAAGCTGGTTGACTACGGCGTCTGTGTCTCCATCAAGAAATTCAGTGAGTTGTCGAACATAATTCGAATACACCTCCGGCGAGACTTCACCTACGCATGGTCCAGAGCACTTCTCAATATGAAAAAGCAGACATGGTCGACCGAGCCGCGCATGTTGATTGAATTTTCCTTGACTACAAGTGCGCACAGGAAAAGTACGAAGCAGAAGGTCAAGTGTTTCGCGGATAGCCCATGCATGAGGGTAGGGCCCAAAATATTTGGTGCCCTTACGCTTTGTTCCTCGCATCACAACAGCACGGGGCCAATCTTCATCAAGCGTGATGGCCAGGAACGGATAACTCTTATCGTCGCGTAAGCGCACATTAAAGCGTGGGCGGTGTTGCTTAATCAGTGAGTACTCAAGCATGAGGGCTTCCACCTCATTGCGTACTTCAATCCATTCCACCGACGTAGCAACGGTGACCATGTTGGCCGTACGAGGATGCAGTTGGGCGACATCTTGAAAATAGCTGGACAGACGCGAACGAAGGTTTGACGCTTTACCTACGTAGATAACACGCCCCAATTCATCCTTAAATTGATACGAACCAGGCGACGTTGGAATTGTGCCAGTTGCGGGCCGTTCCACTGTCATGACTATTTTTTCGTCGCTGGCTTCTTAGGCACTTGCTTTTTTGCGGATGCCTTCTTTGCAACAGGCTTCTTTGCAACAGGCTTCTTTGCTGCCACTGTTGTAGCAACCGGTTTCTTTCCAACCGCCTTGTTCACTACGGGCTTCTTGGCAACAGCTGTCTGAGCGGTGCGTTTCACACCCAACAGCGGTGCAAGGAACAAGCCCGTATAACTGCCAGGAATAGTTGCAATGTGTTCCGGAGTACCAGTGCCCACCACGAGACCTCCACCACTGCCACCTTCTGGACCTAAGTCAATAAGCCAATCAGCGGTCTTAATGACATCGAGGTTGTGTTCAATAACAAGAACTGTGTTTCCCTGGTCAACGAGACGAGACAAAACCGTCAGAAGACGACGAACGTCCTCAAAGTGCAAGCCAGTTGTTGGCTCATCCAGCAGATACATCGTGTGTCCTGTTGAACGTTTGGCTAATTCACTTGCAAGCTTTACTCGCTGCGCCTCACCACCAGAAAGCGTTGGCGCTGACTGACCCAAGCGAACATAACCCAGTCCAACGTCAACCAGGGTTTGCATATGGCGTGCAATAGACGGTTGATTCGAGAAGAAATCCAACGCTTCAGAAATAGGCATATCGAGAACTTCTGCGATGTTCTTTCCTTTGAAAGTGATTTCCAAAGTGTCTCGGTTGTACCGATCGCCTTTGCACACTTCGCACGGCACATACACATCAGGCAAGAAGTGCATTTCAATCTTGATAGTGCCATCGCCACTGCATGCTTCACACCGACCGCCCTGCACGTTAAAACTGAAACGACCAGGTTGATAGCCGCGAACTTTTGATTCTGGTGCGGCAGCAAATAGCTTTCGAATTGAGTCGAATACACCCGTGTACGTTGCAGGGTTAGACCGTGGAGTTCGACCAATTGGTGATTGGTCCATGTCAATTACTTTGTCGATTGCGTCAATACCGTCAACAGCAGTGTGTCGACCGGGCGCATCTTTGCTCTTGTAGATACGTTGCATCATTGCTGGAAGCAAGATGTCTCGAATCAATGTGCTCTTACCGCTGCCCGAAACACCCGTGACTGCAACGAAACAGCCAAGAGGAATATCTACATTGAGATTTTGCAAGTTGTGCTCGCGAGCTCCGCGAATAGTAATCACATCTCCAGAGGGTGCACGTCGCACTTCTGGGACTGGAACAACCATTTCTCCGGTGATGTATTTGCCCGTCACAGAGTTTTTTGCTTTGGCTATGCCTACTACTGGACCGCTGTAAACAACTTCGCCACCGTGTTCTCCGGCACCTGGCCCAATATCAACAATCCAATCCGATTCTTTGATGGTGTCTTCGTCGTGCTCCACCACAAGAACCGTGTTTCCCAGATCGCGCAGGCGAATCAACGTGTCAATGAGTCGACGATTATCCCGTTGATGCAAACCAATACTTGGCTCGTCCAACACGTACAACGTACCCACGAGGCCAGAGCCAATTTGGCTAGCCAAACGGATGCGCTGTGCTTCACCGCCGGCCAATGTTCCGGCGGAGCGAGACAACGTGAGATAGTCCAGGCCCACGTCAAGAAGGAAACCTAAACGTGCATTTATTTCCTTAGTGACACGTTCAGCGATCATTGCGTCGCGATCACTCAGGGTAAGGCCGGCCAAAAACTCGGCAGAGTCTCCAATGGACATATCGCAGACTTCGGCAATGTGCTTGTTGTTAATGGTGACAGCAAGAGTTGAGGGCTTGAGTCGTGCGCCCTCACACACCGGACACGCCACTTCACGCATGTACGACTCAAACTGCTCACGTGTCCAATCGCTCTCTGCATCTGCGTGTCGGCGCTTGATCCACGGAATAACACCTTCATATGACGTACTAAACGCCCTGGTTTTGCCAAAGCGGTTGCGGTACTTCACTTGCATTGCGCCCTCTTTGCCGTGCAACACCAATTTCTGATGCTTTGCCGACAACTTTGACCATGGCTTATCGAGATCAATTCCTTCTTGCTCAGCAATAGCAACCAACATGCGATGGAAGTATTGCGTGTGCGCACTGCGCCATGGCGACAACGCGCCGTCGCCCAGCGACATTGAAGGATCTGGAATAACAAGTTCTGCGTCTACCTCAAACTTTGTACCCAGTCCGTCGCAGTTCTCGCAAGCGCCAAACGGAGAGTTGAACGAGAAGTTTCGAGGAGCAGGTTCATCAAAACTGGAGCCGCACTTTGGACACCCTAGGTGTTGGCTGAAGGTGAGGGTCTCAGTATCTTCACCCTCCTTGCCCATCAACTCAACGCCTGCAACGCCGTCGGTGAGTCGTAATGCAGTTTCTAAAGAGTCTGTGAGACGACGTTCGATGTCATCTCGGCGAACCAAACGGTCAACGATGATGTCGATGGAATGGTTCTCATATCGTCCAAGCTTTTCGCCTGATGCCAAAAACTCAGCGATATCACGCACTTCACCGTCAATACGCGCACGAACAAAACCTTGTCCGGCCATATCAGCGAGAAGAGTGTCGTACTCGCCCTTACGGCTGCGAACCACCGGAGCAAGAACCTGGAACCGTGTTCCTTCTGACAATGTCATGATGCGGTCAACTATTTGCTGCGGCGTCTGTCGTTGAAGTCGGGTGCCATCATTCGGGCAGTGCTGCACACCGATACGTGCATACAACAAGCGCAAGTAGTCGTAGACCTCGGTGATTGTTCCCACTGTGGAACGAGGGTTGCGTGACGCCGATTTTTGGTCAATAGAAATTGCAGGCGATAGCCCCTCAATCACGTCAACATCGGGCTTGTCCATTTGGCCGAGGAATTGACGTGCATAGGCAGACAGACTTTCAACGTAGCGACGTTGACCTTCGGCATAAATGGTGTCGAAAGCAAGAGAGCTCTTTCCGCTGCCCGACAGGCCGGTAAACACAACCAGTTTGTTACGAGGAATCTCGAGACTGATGTTCTTTAGGTTGTGCTCGCGTGCTCCGCGAACAACGATTGTCTCTGCCACGGTTAGAGGTTACCTGTACCTCAACGAGCGTCACGAAGTTCACGACGAAGGTCGTTGATTTCGTCACGCAGGCGAGCTGCATATTCAAATTTGAGGTCTGTGGCGGCCTCGTGCATTTCATCTTCCAGCGTCTGGATAAGGCGACCCAACTCTTGTTGTGGAAGCGACTTCAATTCACGCTTCACCTTTTCGCTCTCACGATGACGACGTTGACCCTTGCCTGGTACCGGGGAGCCATTATCGCCGCCTGTGATGAGGGACAAAATGTCGCCGACAGCCTTGCGAATGGTTTGTGGATTAATTCCGTGCTCGGTGTTATAGGCAATTTGGGTGGCGCGTCGTCTCTGGGTCTCACCTATGGCTCGCTCCATGGAAGGAGTGATCTTGTCTGCGTACATCACTACTTGACCCGCCACATTTCGTGCAGCACGACCAATCATCTGAATCAACGCGGTCTCACTGCGAAGGAAGCCTTCTTTGTCAGCGTCGAGAATTGCTACAAGGGAAACCTCGGGAAGGTCGAGACCTTCACGTAACAAGTTGATTCCTACGAGAACATCAAACTCTCCCAAACGAAGTGATCGCAGAATTTCAATGCGTTGCAAAGTGTCAATGTTTGAGTGCAGGTAGCGAACGCGAAGACCTTGCTCTAGCAAGTACTCCGTGAGGTCCTCTGCCATCTTTTTCGTGAGAGTGGTGATGAGCACTCTGTCGCCCATCTCTAATCGGCCACGCACCATTTCAATGATGTCGTCGATTTGGCCCTTAGTGGGTTTCACAATGACCTCTGGGTCTACCAAGCCCGTGGGACGCACAATTTGTTCAACAACGCGACTGCTGTTCTTCAGTTCAAAGGCAGCTGGTGTTGCGGACATAAAGATGCTTTGGTTGATTCTCTCCATCGTTTCTTCGAAACGAAGGGGACGATTATCTCGAGCACTTGGCAAACGAAATCCGTGTTCCACCAATGTGTCTTTTCGGCTTCGGTCCCCAGCGAACTGTGCATGCAACTGCGGTATTGCAACGTGGCTCTCATCGATAATGAGTAGGTAATCCTTCGGGAAATAGTCGAGCAAAGTGAACGGAGGTTCTCCTGGTTGTCGACCATCAATATGCATTGAATAATTCTCAATGCCATTGCAATAACCCATCTCTTGAATCATTTCGAGGTCGTATTGAGTTCGCATTCTCAACCGCTGAGCCTCAAGCAATTTCCCTTGAGCTTCAAACAGAGCCAGTTGTTTCTGCAGTTCTTCTTCGATTCCAAGAACTGCCTTGCGCAACCGATCATCTCCAGCCACATAGTGGGTGGCAGGAAACACAACAATGCTGCTGGGTTCAGAAAGTATTTCGCCAGTCAGTTGGTCGATCAAGGTAATGCGATCAACGGTGTCGCCAAACATCTCAATTCGTACAACGTTCTCTTCGTACGCCGGGTGAATCTCAATAGTGTCACCGCGCACACGGAAGTTGCCACGACCCAACGTGACATCGTTTCTGCCGTATTGCAGGTCAACCATGCGACGGAGAATGCTGCGTTGGTCGTAGTCAACTCCAACGTGCAGTTCCAGTAATTGACCTTTGTATTCCTCAGGGTCACCCATGCCATAGATGCACGACACACTGGCCACCACAATCGTGTC
>CANFIM010000020.1 GCA_947447175.1 Acidimicrobiaceae bacterium
ACGTCGTGACCGCTTTCTGATAGTTCAAGGGCGAGAGTGGAGCCCACTCGGCCACAGCCAACAATGATGATGTGCATGGTGTTCCTTAGTTAGATATCTGACATGTGCGTTGGCACAGAGACGACGGCGGTATGACGGCGGTGAAGAAGACGAGCTTTCAAAGCAAATGCGCTGCCGTTGTGCAGCCACTGTGTGCGCCATGAAGTTACGAACTCGGGAATCACAACAGTGATGATGTCATCACTGAACTTGGCATCAAGTTCATCGAGGAAGTTCATCACTGGCTTCGTGAGTTCGCGGTAGGGGCTGTAGAGAATTTCGAGGTCGACCGGAATATTGAATTCCATCCACGCCTTCTCAATGCGTTGACGGTCTTCATCGTCGGTGGCAACAGTGACTGCGTACAAGCGGTCGGGGTGCAGAGACTTGGCGTATTGCAGGCCACGAATGACGCCGAGGTTGATGCTGCCCACCAAAACCACAAGCGTGTGGGTTTCACGTGTTGGCCAATAGCCAGGCGTGACATGTGTGGATTCGCGACCCTTTTCGTAGTGGCGACCAATCGACTTGAATCCGAACACCATGAATGGAATGAGAAGTGCAGGAATCCAGGCACCTTCGGTGAACTTCGAGACCACAACAATGGTGGCAATCAGGCCAGTAAGAATCGCACCTGTTGCATTGATGACAGCGCCAACCTTCCAGTTGGGCTCCTTCTCATGGAAGTGGTGTCGCACCATTCCTGTTTGGCTCAGTGTGAATCCGGTGAACACACCGAATGCATAGAGCGGAATGAGTTTTGAAATATCACCGTCAAAAGCAATGATCAGAAGACTCGCAATTGCTGCCAAAAAGAGAACTCCGTTGGAGAACACAAGGCGAGTGCCGCGATTGAAGAACTGGCGCGGGAGGAATCCGTCTTTCGCAATGATTGATGCGAGGCGAGGGAAGTCGGCGTATGCGGTGTTGGCCGCAAGGATCAGAATGAGGAATGTGCCGATCATGGTGGCCCAGAACATGACACCTTTGCCGTTATACAAGTACTCGGCCATGAGGCCGAGTCCGTTGCCGTCGGCTTCGCCACGGAATGGCTTGAGATGTGCAGCCAAAATGGAGACACCAAGGAAGCATGAGCCCAAGATGCCGCCCATCCACATGAGCGTGATGGATGCGTTCTTGCTCTCGGGCTTCTCGAATGCGGGCACGCCGTTTGAAACAGCTTCAACACCCGACAATGCAACAGCACCAGATGAGAATGCGCGCAACAGCATGTAGATGCTCATGGCTTTTGTGCCATGAGACAAATGGTTGGCTTCTTCACTGAGAATGTGCGCTGGGATTGGGCCAACGTGCTGCACGAAGATTCGATAGAAGCCTGTACCAATCAGGATGAGCAGCATGGTGATGTAGAAGTAGGTGGGGCCAGCGAAAGCGGCGCCTGATTCCTTTACACCACGCAGGTTCATCACAGTCATGATGAACACGCAAATAAGACACAGCGGAACAGCCCAGCTCTGGCTGAATCCGAACGCTGTGCGCATGGCGAGCACACCACCGGCAACCGACACAGACACAGTGAGGATGTAGTCGGTGAGAAGTGCGGAGCCAGCAACAAGGGCCGGCATGACGCCGAGGTTTTCGCGGCTCACGATGTATGCGCCACCGCCTGACGGATACGCCATGATCGTTTGGCGATACGAGATGACAACAATGACAAGCAAAACGCTCACGATGATGGCAATGGGGAGAAGCGGGCGGAAGGCTGCAACACCGGCGCCAGCACCGCCAACAAGCACCCACAGGATTTCATCGGTGGCGTATGCAGTGGATGAGATTGCGTCAGATGCGAAGACGGGAAGAGCGATCTTCTTGCTGAGGCGCTGATGTTGCTCCTCTTCGCTAGAGATTGCTTCGCCGATGAGGAATTTCTTGATGCTTGCCATAGCCGCCGATTTCTCGTATTCCGAACCGGTGGGTTCTGGAAGAGCCATAAATGAGGTTAATCACCTGCTGTGGCAGGTATCCATTCCGTATTCGCCATTTACGCACTTTTAACAATGTGATTTTCGGCTATTCCTGAGGGCTCTGGTTCACATTTGTGGCTTTGTGACACCCACGCCTTACAATGGCGCAGTGGAATTTGTCAAGGGTGAAATCGTCATTTATCCCCAGCATGGTGCTTGCACCGTAAAGGGAATCAAGAAAGAAGACCCTTTCAAAACCGGCAAGAAGGTCGAGTTTCTCATCCTTGAAACCATCATCAATGAGATGACCCTCCGAGTGCCGCTCACTAACCTCAAAGAAGTCGGTGTTCGCCCTCCTGTCTCCCATGACGAGCTTGAAGACCTTGTGGCGGTGCTTTCCAAGGCCGACCCTCGCGTTCCATCAAACTGGTCACGCCGCTTCAAGAACCACCAGGAAAAGCTGAAGAGCGGCGACGTCTATCAGGTGGCCGAAGTTGTTCGTAACCTCGCAGCGCGTAACCGCGATGCATCTCTCTCTGCAGCAGAGCGCACCATGTACGAGCGCGCTCGCACCAACCTCATCTCTGAAATTCAGCCAGCGCTGAAGGTCACCAAAGAAGAAGCCGAGGAATACCTCAACAAGGCTCTTGAAAAGGGTGTGCTGAAGCCAGCCAAGGTTGTGAAGAAGAAAGCCGACGCGCCGAAGAAGGTCGAAGAAGACAGCGACGCCGATCTCGGCGACGACGAGTAATCACATGGCCCGTCTCGGGTTTTGTGGCCTTGGTGTCATGGGGTATCCCATGGCGGGGCATCTTTCCACTGCTGGCCACGAAGTAGCCGTCTTTAATCGCACTACGGCCACTGCCGAAAAGTGGACCCAAGAATTCTCTGGCTCTGCATATGCAACGCCACGAGAGATTGCAATAAACAGCGACATTGTTTTGCTGTGTGTGGGCAACGACAACGATGTTCGTTCGGTGGTGTATGGCGACAATGGTGTGCTCGCTGGTGCGCATAGCAACATGATTCTTGTTGACCACACCACAACCAGTGCAGAACTTGCCCGTGAACTGTCTGCAGCGTGTGCAGATGCTGGCGTTGCTTTCATTGATGCTCCGGTGTCCGGAGGTCAAGCAGGTGCGCAAAACGGAGTACTCACTGTGATGTGTGGTGCAGATTCTGAAGTTGCTTTTGATGCGTTTGGTGCAGTTGCCGATGCGTACTCGCGATCATGCGTAAGACTCGGAAACGCTGGCAGTGGTCAACTTGCAAAAATGGTGAATCAAATCTGTATTGCAGGCATTGTGCAAGGTTTGTCAGAAGGCATTGCATTTGCTCAGCATGCAGGCCTCGATGCACATGCAGTGATTGATGTGATTTCTAAAGGTGCCGCACAAAGTTGGCAGATGGAAAATCGTGGTCACACCATGGTGGATGACAAGTTTGATTTTGGCTTTGCCGTTGAGTGGATGGTGAAAGACCTCACGTTCTGCATCGAAGAAGCGCAACGCAATGGTTCGTCAATTCCAGTTACTGATGTTGTGCTGGGGTATTACAACCAGTTAATGGATCAAGGGCATTCGCGCCTTGATACCAGTTCGCTTATTAAGCGTTTGCGCTAGAAACTGCCCACAACTTCGGCGAACACGTCGAGAACTGTGTTGATTTCTTCATCGGTAATCACCAAAGGCGGGCACACTGCAATCACATTTGGAATCGAACGTGCAACCACACCCTTTTTGATCATTGCGTCGCGCACTGCAGTGGCATCGATGGTGTCCGGAAGAATGGCTGCCCAAATTGCGCCAGCACCTCGGTAGCCCGTAATGACTCCGTCGGCGGTAAGTGCAGAAAAAGCTTTTTCAAACAACTCGCCAATGTGCGCTGCGCGAGACAACAGTTGTTCGCGTTCCATGATCTCTAGGTTCTTTAGAGCAGCTGCGCACACAGTGGGGTGACCAGAGTATGTGTAGCCCGTGCGCAAGAAGAACGATGGGTCTGCAACAAGCGCGTTGTTGATGCTGGCTGCAGTGATGACACCGCCTAATGGTTGGTATCCGCTGGTCACGCCTTTTGCGAACGTGATCATGTCTGGCGTGACGCCGTAATACTGAGCGCCGAACCACGTACCCAATCGTCCGAACCCGGTGATCACTTCATCGAAGATGAGATATGCGCCGTTGTCGTCGCACAAACGTCGAAGACCTGCAAGGTATTCCGTTGATGATGGCCACACGCCGCCTGCACCTTGTAATGGTTCGGCAATGATGGCTGCAATGCTGCCTTTGTGTTGTTGGCATGCCAACGCCATTGCCTCGATGTCGTCTGCATCAACTTGAATCACGCCGTCAAGAAGTGTGCCGTAACCAATTTTGTTGAGTGGCAAACCCTGCGCACTGGTACCGCCATAGTTTGTGCCGTGGTATCCACGGTTGCGTGTGATGATGACAGTGCGTTCGGGGTGACCCGACTGAATCTGCGATGTGCGTGCAAGTTTCATTGCAGTGTCGATCGCTTCAGAGCCGCTGCCGCATAAGAACACCCGCGCATCTGGCATAGGGGCCAACGAGGAGATCTTTTCGGCCACAGCTTCAGCTAGCGGATTTGTAAATGGGTCGAATGTTGAGTACGCCTCAAGGGTGGAAACTTGTGCAGCAATAGCTTCGGCCATCTCTTGTCGGCCGTGGCCGATATTGGAATACCAGAGGCTGCCGATTGCATCGATGTACTCGTTGCCTTTGTCGTCCCACAGGCGAGCCAGTTGGCCACGCACAATGCTGATAAACGCCTCAGATGAGGGCTTAGCGAATGAGTGGAGAAGTCGACTAGCCATGATGACCACTGTATGTCAGCGCCAGATGAGGCGCCGTAGGGGACAGAGTTACACGCGCTCAATAATGGTGGCAGTACCCATGCCGCCGCCCGTGCACATGGTGATGAGGCCTGTGCTGAGGTCGCGTCGCTCGAGTTCGTCCACCAAGGTGCCAATCAACATTGCGCCTGTTGCACCAATGGGGTGACCAAGGGCCATTGCACCGCCATTGACGTTGACCTTGTCGGGGGAGACGCCGGTGTCTTTGAAGAACTTCAACACCACCGCTGCGAATGCTTCGTTGACTTCAAGAAGATCAATGTCGTTGAATGTCATGCCGGCTTTCTTCAACACACGCTGCGCAGCAGGTGCTGGAGCAGTAAGCATGATGACTGGCTCAGTGCCAGCAACAGCGCTCATAATGATGCGTGCACGTGGCTTGAGGCCGTGAGCCTTTGCGTATTCGGGTGATGCAATCATCACAGCTGCTGCACCGTCAACAACACCAGAGGAGTTACCGCCGTGGTGCACGTGGTTGATCTGAGAAACGTGTGGGTATGCAAGACGTGCAGTTTCATCGATGGTGAGCGAGTCGGCATCTTTCTTGTAGCCACCCATTCCTTCGAATGAAGGGGTGAGCTTTGCAAGGTCTGCCATGGTGGTGCCAGCGCGTGGGTGCTCATCTGTTGCGAGGGCAAGTGTGCCGTCTTCATGGAAGATGGGGATGAGTGAGTTTTCGAAGCGGCCTTCGGAAATTGCGATTTGTGCACGACGCTGTGATTCAACGGCCAGCGCATCGCAGTCTTCGCGTGAGAAGCCTTCAACGGTTGCGATGAGGTCTGCAGAAATACCCTGCGGCACCATGTTGTATTGATCGCGCAAGTGATGGTTGTTGGCGGTAAAACCATCAACATGCATTGGTGATGGGCGAGACATCGACTCAACACCGCCAGCAACAACGAAATCTTGCATGCCTGAGAGCACGCCCATTGCTGCGAAGTTCACTGCCTGCTGTCCAGAACCACAGAAACGGTTGAGGGTGACACCAGGAGCATCAAGTGACCAACCAGCATCAAGTGCTGCCATGCGAGCAATGTCCATGGAGTGATCGCCGCTACCGGCGCCACAGCCCATGATGACGTCGTCTACTTCAGAAGTATCGAATCCCACGCGGTCACGAAGACCGTTCAGAACCTGGGCAAGGATGCGCTGTGGGTGCACGTTGTGTAGTGCGCCAGAGTCTTTGCCCTTGCCTCGTGGTGAGCGGACAGCATCAATAATCCAAGCTTCGCGTTCCATGGAATCCCCTTATTCGTTGCCCGCAATACCAGCGAGCGTTGCGGTACGGACTAAACCTTATGTGAATGCCCCAATGGGCTGATTATCGGGAGGGCACGATGGGACAATTTGAGACACTCGAAGTATCAGTTGATGGGGCGATTGGACACATTGAACTCAATCGGCCAGACCGTTTGAACGCCTTGTCGCGTCAAACCCTGCAAGACCTTGCATCGGCGGCTCGGTGGTTTGATGGCCAACGAGACGTGAAAGTTGTGAAGGTTTCAGGTCAGGGTCGTTCCTTCTGCGCAGGTTTTGACCTCTCCACTTTCTCCACTCCCGACCCCAACTATTCCGTGCGCGATACGGCTGACATTGGGCGTCTGATGGCCGAAGCAGTTGCAAACATGAATGCGCTCACGGTTGTTGCAATTCAAGGTCACTGCATTGGCGGCGGCCTCGTGCTTGCGAATTGTTGTGATTTACGAGTGGCAACGAGTGATGCAGTTTTCTCGATTCCGGAAGTTGACCTCGGCATTCCGCTCACATGGAGCGGCATTCCTCGCTTGGTCCGTGAAATTGGGCCGGCTGCAACTAAAGAATTAGTACTCACATGTCGCCGCTTTGGATCAGAAGAAGCCAAGGCGCTGGGATTCCTCAACACGATTGTTGAGCCCGAAGCCCTGCACAATCATGTTGATGAACTTGTTGCATCGCTAGCAGCAAAGCCGGGCTATTCGTTGCGCACCACAAAACAACAAGTGAACGCCGTGAGTGAGGAAATGGCTGGAACGGGGCGCAACGCTGCAGATGCAGACGCATTCGCCTTCGCCATGTTCGACCCAGAGAGTCGTGCAGCGAGCGCGGCATACCTCAAAAGCAAAAACAAGTAATCAGCGACTACGGTTACAGCATGGCTGATACAGCAACAAAAGTTTTCGTTCACGGCAATCCTGAAACTGCCGCTATCTGGACACCACTCTTCGAAGAATTGCGAAATCTTGGTGTTGAGAACATCATTGCATTGTCACCTCCCGGATTCGGGGTGCGCATGGTTCCCGGTTGGGGAGCAACCGCAATTCAATATCGCGACTGGCTTATCTCGGCGTTAAAGGACATTGGTGGAGAGATTGACCTTGTTGGTCATGACTGGGGTGCAGGTCACGTGTTTGCTGCAATTACTGCACGCCCCAAATTGGTGCGCTCATGGGCGGCTGACTGTGCGGGTCTCATGCATCCTGATTACGTATGGCATGACGCCGCGCAAGGATGGCAAACACCCGAGGTGGGCGAGCAAATGGTGGCTGGCATGGTGGCGATGGATACTGACACCTTTGTGCAAACGTTCAGTGCCTTGGGCATGACTGAAGACGTTGCACGTGCTGTGAAGGCCGATATCAACGATGACATGGCGCACTGCATACTCGCGTTGTATCGCGATGCGGCACAGCCGTACATGGCGCGACTTGGCGAGCGACTGTTTATGGCGAAGCCGCGCAATGGTTTAGTGATCATGGCCGAGAACGACACGTTTGCAGGCACAACAGACATGATGGAAGAGGTGGCTGACATTCTTGATGCGGACACCGCATTCATTGGTGGTGTTGGGCACTGGTGGATGTGTGAGAAGCCAGCTGTGGCCGCTCAGATGTTGCTTGACCACTGGAATTCTCTGTAAGCACTTGCCCCGGTGAAGGGCTCTACGCCGACCTAGTTCGCGTACGCCTGAACAATTGGTTCAAGCTCAACGGGTGTTGCACCATGCATGATCACGCCGTCGCAACCAAGCGCTAACTGATTGCGAATGGCAGCAACACATTGTGCTGGTGTTCCGGTAGCTGACGGTGCGAGCCATTCGTCTGGAATAAGAGGTGCAACTCGTTCAAGATCTGCAGTGGTGCCCTTTGCATCGAGTGCGCCAGGGAAGGTGCGAACAAATTCGTCTTCGCGGAAACGCTTCAGCACTGCAGGGTCCCAGTTGTTGGTGCGCACCATGAGGTCACCATATGCCTGCAGATACGTGGCGAGGCGACCAACGGATTTCTTTAATCGCAGGTCAGGTGCAATGTGGTCGCCGATGGTGGCAAAACACGACCACACCTTCACTGTTGCCGGATCACGGCCGGCTTCTTCCGCCGACTTCTTCACTAGTTGCACGGCACGTGTTGTGGTTTCGTCGGTGAAGAAGGTGTGCAGAATGACGTTGTCATATGCGCGACCAGCCATGCGCAGCGTGTCGGGACCAAAAGCAGTGATGCTGAGAGGAATGTCTAAACGGAAATCTGGGTCGAGGCGCAGCACCGGATATTTGCCAGTGATGTCTTCGTAATTCATCACTGTTTCGCCATTCCATAGACGACGCATGAGATGAGCGAATTGCTCGAGCGAATCGGTAGTGGCCATGGGCATGCCATATGCCTTGAACATTGCTTCAATGCCGCGACCAAGCCCCAGGCTGAATCTGCCCTCAGACAAAATGTGCAACGTGCTGGCCCAAGAAGCGCTCACGAGTGGGTGGCGAGTGGTGTGGTTTGTCGCGCCTGTGATGATGTTGATGCTGTTGGTGACGGCAGCGGCCGCACCGGTGAGGGCGCCTGCTTCTTTGATATTGAATCGTTCGGAAATGAACGCAGTTCCTAAGCCCAAGGTTTCGGCGTGCGTAAGTTCGCCCAGCATGTCTCGAGGGGATTTTGGTGCCCCCGCAAGTGTGTAAAAGCCAAGTTCTGGGTGGGTAGGTTGCTGAGCCATTCGCAGAGAGTACCTGTTCCGCTAGGTTCGCGTGAGAGCCAAAGGGGGCACCATGAAGCGCTGGGAAATTGAGAAGAAACTGAACGACGACCGGTCATGGTTGCTGGAGACCTATTCGCAATTGTCAGACGAGCAATTATTCGGCGACCTCACACCCAGTGAGCACGACCCGTCGAACTTTTGGTCAGCACTTGATCACCTTGCGCATCTTGCTCTTATCGAGCGCAACTTTGCAGCCATGATTCGCAAGCACATTAAGGGCGAGAAGAACCCTGTTGGTTTGGCTACTGATGAAAACGGTGCGCCGCGCACTATGCCGCAAATCATGGCCACTGTTCATGCAATGACAGAGGAATGGCAGATTCAGCACCACGGCAAGTCGCTCGATGAAGTGGTAGCTCTCGGTCAAAGTGCACGTGCTGTGTCTTTGCAATTGTTAAGTGAACTCTCCGATGAGCAATTGAATGAGGTTTTGCCCGGTGCTCCGTGGGCCGACGGCACCATTGGCGGAGTGCTTGGTGCAAACGCAGACCATGGACGTATGCATTGGAAGTGGTCGAAGGATGCCGGAGTGCTTGATCACTGATGAGTGACTTCAACGAGATTCCTGTGGCAACCGACATTGTTGGTTTGTTAGAGGGTCTGTCTACAACGCGTGCCATTCGTCGATACACAAACGAACCGATTCCTGATGCCGCATTGCGAGACATGTTGTTTGCTGCAACACGTGCGCCAAGTGGTTCAAACCGTCAACCATTTCGTTTCATCGTGCTCACAGATTCAGATGTAGCGCAGAAGGCAAAGAGCCTTATTGCACTCGGCGCACAAAAGGTGTGGAACCACAAACGCGAGAATGACGGTTATGCGCAGGGTTCTGGCAGTGATGAGAATTCACCGAAGGCTCGTATGGCACGCACCATGCAGGAATATGTTGACAACTTTGCATCAGTTCCTGTTCTTGTGCTCGCCTGTTTGGTGCGATATCGCGAGCCGAATCCACTTGAAGGTGCGTCAGTTTTTCCTGCTTGCCAAAACTTGCTCTTAGCCGCGCGCGGTTTGGGATACGGGGGAGTCATCACGGGGTTCCATGGCTTTGTAGAAACTGAACTTCGAGAGTTACTCAACATTCCCGAGGGAACACTGATTGCTGCGTCCATCACATTGGGAAAGCCCGCAGGTAATCATGGGCCTGTTCGTCGCGTACCCATGGGCGAACTTGTCTACGGCGACGCATGGGGCGAATCACCAGAGTGGGCAATTGACCCACCGGGCACTTCGTTTACTAGTCGCTTAGCGAAGTAACTAGGCGCGCGAGAATTCGCGAATCACGCGACCAGGGCGCTCGCCCGTGTGTGTGCCCTGTTCCGTAACAACTTTTCCGTTCACGATGGTTGCTGCATAGCCGCGCGAACGAACCATGAGTCGACCCTTGCCATTGGGGAAGTCTTGAACGTATTCAGGATGCAACGCTTCAAGCTTGGCAGTGTCGAACACATTGATATCGGCGTACATCCCCACTTCAAGCGTTCCGCGTTGTTTGAGTCCAAGAACATCGGCCGCTTGCTTCGTGAGTTTGCGAATAGCCGCAGGCAACGTAACGATGCCCTTGTTGCGATGCCAGTGGGACAGATAGAAGGTGGTGGAGTCTGCATCACAGATTTGCCCAATGTGTGCGCCGGTATCAGCAAGACCTGGGTATGTGTGATCCATGGTGAGGAAGTCGGGCAGTCCACCGATGTTGCGCGTGAAGAACCACGTATTGAAGAGTTCCTTGCCGTCGCTTGCAATTAATCGATCAATGACATAGTCAACGGGATGCACTCCTGCCTTAGCGGCTAGTGCAGCTACTGACTCCCCATTTTCCATTGCGTAGTTAGGGATCTCCGAGGTGCCCAATGGGTAAATATGGTTGGCTTCGTACCACAAACCTTTTGTTTTGCCTTCTTCAACAAGGCCGGCACGAATAGCCGGATCTTTCAAAGCGGCAACACGATCGGCAACGGTGGGCAACTTCATCACTGCCGCCCACTTCTTTCCCTTCACGGGTGAGATTTGTGCAAGACCGCAGAGTGAACCACTGGGGCGAACTTGGCCGGCAGAAGTGATGCGACCAGCAGTGGCGCGTGTGTCGCTGAGGAATTTGCCGAAGGTGTCGTTGGTGCGACCGTCACTTCCGTTGCCGACTCCGCCCGAAAACAACACGTCGCCGCATGCTTCGGCCATTGAGCGAAGCAAGTCGTATTCGTGAGCAGCCTTAGTGGCGAAATCGTTGACGGACTGAAAAAGGCCACCACCGGCTGCGTTCATGCCGTCGGCAATTGCTAGGTACTCCTCTTTCGGTGCAAGCGTTCCGGGAACCAAACGGCCATCGGGAACAACATGCAACAAGATGCGAGATGTTGAGAATCCAACAGCTCCGCCAGCAATTGATTCTTCAACAACATCGCTCATGCGCTTCAGTTCCTCAGCCGTTGCAGGCTCGTCACTGAGTGAGCGTTCACCCATCACGTTGTATCGCACTGCACAGTGACCCACCATGCCCACCACGTTGAGGGCGGGGTTGAGTTTTTCAACGGAGTCGAGGTACTCGCCGTACGTTTCCCAGTTCCAGTCGAGTCCACCAAGAATTGCTTCGCGCGGAATGTCTTCCACGCTCTCCATCATCTCGGCGAGGAATTCTTTGTCATTCGGCGCAACCGGCGCAAAAGTAACGCCACAATTGCCCATGAGCACAGTGGTCACGCCGTGCCATGAGCTGGAGGTCATGTACGGGTCCCATCCGATTTGTGCATCAAGGTGAGTATGTAGATCGATGAATCCCGGAGTCACGCTGAGACCCGTTGCATCTACTTCGCGAATCGCTGTTTCTTGGGAAAGATCGCCGATGAACACAATCTTGTCTCCGTCGATGGCGATGTCTGCGCGATACGAATCCTTGCCGGTTCCGTCAACGATTGTGCCGTTGCGGATGATGAGGTCGTGAGCCATTAGTTCCCCCTGAATAGCGTTCTCAGAAACGATACTCACCTCCATACGAAGAGGCAGAGACGAATGACCTAATCTCCCTACACCACATACATTCCGGAGGAATCCCATGTCAGATATGAAGTTGAATACGTTGTTTTCGGTGCAGGGCAAAGTTGCCCTAGTAACAGGCGGTTCTCGCGGCATTGGCGAAATGATCGCTGCTGGTCTCTTGGCCAATGGCGCCAAGGTGTACATCTCGTCTCGCAAAGCGCAGGCTTGCAATGAAGCTGCCGAGCGACTCATGAAGAACTTTGGTGGCGAATGCATTCCGTTGCCTGCAAACGTTGCGGAAATTGATGGCATCGATGCATTGGTGGCGGAAATTTCACGACGCGAAAAGCACGTTGACATTCTGGTGAACAACGCTGGAGTGTCTTGGGGTGCTCCTATTGAAGAGTTCCCCGAAGTGGGTTGGGACAAAGTGATGGACACCAACGTGAAGGGTGTGTTCTTCCTCACGCAGCGCATGTTGCCATTGCTTACTGCTCGCGCCACGAAGGACGATCCGTCTCGCATTGTGAACATTGGGTCTATTGACGGCATCGGAACGCCTTCGTTTGAAACATTCTCGTACGGTCCTTCAAAGGCTGCAGTTCATGCACTCACCAAGGTGCTTGCTGCAAAACTCACTCGCCGTCACATCATTGTGAACGCAATTGCGCCGGGGCCATTCCCCACATGGATGCTCTCCACTGGCGTTGGAACGGGTGGAGATGTTGAAGGAACAGACTGGGATGCTGTGGGTAGGGGCAACCCTTCTGGTCGTGTGGGTACGCCTGAAGACATTGCGGGCCTCACAATTTTCTTGTGCTCCCGCGCGGGCCAGTTCACCATTGGTGAAGTCATTACGTGTGATGGCGGCTCTCTACTCGTCTAGAGCCTTGTAAGGTTTCCCCTATGTCGGGGGATACGAAAAATACATCTGCTGTGCGCTGGGCGGCTTTTGCCTCTATCGGTGCGGGCGTCATTCATGGCACTGCCGTGGGATTACATGCAGACCACGCCGCTTTATCGCGCGTGTTCCTGCTGTTAACCATTGCCCAAGTGGGATGGGGTGTTATCGCTCTTGTGTCAACACATCGAATGGTTGCTGTGAGCGGACTAGCAATTAACGCAGTAGCTGTTATTGGCTGGGTGCTTACACGAACAGTAGGCATCTCGTTCATTGATGGTTTGCAAGTTGTAGAGAAGCCACAAACTGCAGACACTATTTGTGCAGTACTTGGTGCAGCCGCAGTGCTTGCGGTGGTGTGGTCACTGGTGTCAGCTGGTAAGTCAGTGAGTTCTCTCGCAACAATGAACGCTGCGTACATCACTGTGGGTGCAACTCTGTTCGCAATGTTCGCAGTTACCGGCCATGCGCATTCGCACGTCACTATCGACGATTCCACGGTGAACGGTGGTCTCACCGTTGATGCAAAAGGCGTCATCATTTCGCCCACAGATTCTTCTTCTGCTCCAACAACCACCGTGGCGGGGTCAACGAAATCTGCGTCGGCTGCCGTAGTTGTTACAACAACCACTGTGAAGAAGACCAAATCAACTGTTGCTCCCACCACAACAGTGCACGCGCATATTCAAACTTCCGATCAGTTGCTTGCTGCTGCCTCAGGATGGCCCCGCTCATGGGACCCTGCACGTGGTGAAGATTTCTCCGGAATTAATGGCGCAACTGCAGATCAAAAGGCGCGCGCAGTAGCCCTTCTCGCAAATAATGCTCGCGATCTGGCAAAGTACGCAAACGTGAGCGCAGCAACGGCTGCTGGTTACATTTCAATTGGCGATGCCAGTACAGGCTTTGAACACATGATGAATTACTCATTGCTCAATGATGGTCGAGTGTTGGATACGAATGCACCGGAGTCGTTGGTGTATCAGGTCAATGGCACCAGCCGTACGCTTGTGTCTGCGATGTATATCGCTAATCCCGGAACCGCAATCAATGATTCAACTCTGGTGAATTACGCCGGTGGTTTGATGCAATGGCATGTGCATAGCAATTTGTGCTGGACATATCCGAACGGTATTCCGAAGGTTGTTGGTGTTACCGATGCCAATGGAAATTGCCCAGCCGGATCTTTCCATCAACCTGCCGGAGCGCCAATGGTGCATGTATGGATTGGCTCGAATCCGTGTGGACCATTCGCTGCATTAGAAGGCAATGGCGCCGGAGTTGCTGATTTGCCCGATAACCAACGCGTCGATAAGTGCAACGCTCAACATTGAGTTAACCAATGACGGTGCCCAGTGGGCACCGTCACGGTCAATGGGGGTTGATCTAGTCCTCGGTGCTCTTTCGAGCAATTCCCAGCGGCTTCACCGTTGTTGAAGTGGTCGTGGTGGTGGGCTTCACCGTGGTTGTCGTTGGCTTCACCGTTGTAGACGTGGTTGTCGTTGGCTTTACCGTTGTTGGTGGAGTAGTAGTTACAACTGGCTTCACAGTGGTGGGGGTGGCCTTCGGAGCTGTAACCGGCACGCGCGCTGGCGCAACAACTGTGGTTGTTGGGGCCACCGTTGTTGACGTAGTGGTTGTTGGGGCCACTGTTGTTGACGTGGTGACCGGAACCTTTGGTGCACGAGGCACAAGCGCCACGTTGCTGCGACGACTAACTGACGTGCCGATAGATGCGGTCATCCAGCAATGTGATTCCCAAGAAGGTGGCATTGGCACCACTGCGATGCTGGCGCCATTGGGCAATGGGTACACGCTTGCGCGCTCGATGAGGATGATCGATTCTGCATTCGAAAGACTGTCGGTCTCTTCTTCGCTCCATACGCGACGACTGCGGGCACATTCAATGCGGTAGGTCTGTGGTGTGCGGTTGTCGAGCCACGTTGCAGTAAGAACAGTGCTGCCGTTAATGACTCGGTACCACAAGAAGAATCCGCGCGGTGTAGGCACGAATCGCACGTTCTTGCGGTCATTGTCTTCCTCGCCACGCTTAGGCGCAGTTATTGGCGTGACCACTGTTGTGGTGGGCGCAGCAACTGTGGTTGTTGGTGCAACTGGAGCAACAGAGGTTGTTGGTGCAACAGGGACAACTGTTGTTGTAACGGCAGGCACTGTTGTTTCAACAACAGTGGTAGCAGTGGGGGCAGGCTGCGGTTCAGCAAACGTTGAAACAGGAACTGGCGAAGAGACAACATTTGCACTGAGTTTGGCAACAATTTGAGAGTTGCTGATTCCTGGAGTGGCCTGAGCAAGACGGGCTGCAAGACCTGCAACATGCGGAGACGCCATTGAGGTGCCAGAGATGGTGTTGGTAGCAGAACTGCTGCCAATCCAGTCGGACGTGATTGCTGATCCAGGTGCATAGAGATCAACGCATGAACCTCTATTGGAATACGAGGCAACTGAGTCGTTGCTCGAGATTGCACCGATGGTGATAGCCGATGGTGCGCGAGCAGGTGAATACGAACACGCATCAGCGCCATTGTTGCCCGCTGCCACAATCACAGTAAGGCCCGCTGCTGTTGCGCTTTCTACCGCAGCATCAAGTTGAGTATTTGCTGCGCCACCAAGGCTGAGGTTGATGATTCCTGCGCCACCGGGGTGGCTTTGAACTACCCAGTTGATGCCCGCGATAACGCCGGAGGTAAAACCTGAACCTGCGCAATCGAGGACGCGAACTGCTACAACACGAGTTGACTTTGCGACGCCGTAGTTGGTGCCTGCAATAGTTCCTGCAACGTGTGTGCCGTGGCCGTTGCAGTCTTCGGTGCCGTTTCCATCAGCGACTGCGGTGTATCCGGAAGTGACTCGACCTGCAAGGTCTGAGTGACCGGAATAGATGCCGGTATCAATGACGTAGACATATGAACTGGCACCAGTGCTGAAGTACGTGTACTTGTTGTCGAGCGCAACGTCGGTTGCGTCGATGCGGTCAAGACCCCATGAGGGGACTGGTGATTGATCAACGGTTGCTTTGACAGGGGTGTCAACGGTTGCAGTAACGCCATTTGTGTTTGACAATTTCTTTGCAACTGAGTCGGGCACAACAAACGTGGTGGAGGAATCATTGTTTTGTACGACAGAAGGATCTGCTCCCAACAAGGTGGTGAGTTCTTTTTTGACAGCGTCAGCGTTGGCGGCTTTCACATCGAGCATGAGGTATTGCTCTGTGCGATTGAACGGCACCGGTGTGATGTTCGAGACCTTTTTCAGCGGAGCAAGTTCGGCGACAGCGTTGCTATCGGTCTTTGGCTGCTGTGGAGACGACTGTTGTGTTGTGATGAAGGCGCCAACGATGAGGGCTACAGCTGCGGCTGCGCCAATGAGGCGACTGATGCCCTGAGAGCGGCGGGCTGAGCGCATGGACGATAAGTGGCGCTGGCGGGTGAGGTCATCGGGGGCTGCTGCATCCAGCTGGCCGAGGTCTCGAAGGGCCGATGTGAGACGTGAGTCGTTGTCGGAGGGGAACTGCTGATTCTTAGTCACACCCTGTACAGCGCACGCCACTCCCATTTCATGACGGACATACTTAGATTTTTCTAGAAAATACCTAATTAGTCAGAAAACTGGCTGCGAAGCTCCCGTAAAGCCCTGTGGGTAAGGGCCGCCACGGCCTCGTTGGTCTTGCCCATCACGGTTGCGGTGTCTTCGAGCGAGAGATTGGTGACATATCGCAGCCAGACGGCAGCACGTTGGTCAACCGTGAGGGTGTTCAAAATGTCGGACAATTCGGCCAGATTCGGAGTGGATGACAGGGGTGCATAGGGCTCAAACAATTCTGAGTCAATCTCGGCTGAAATCTCCGCGGGGCGAGAGTTCCTGCGTCGAGCTGTATCAATAACACGGTTGTGGGCGATACGAAAGATCCAAGGGCGTATTTCATCGGCCGTACCAGTGAATCGGGGAAGGTCCCTTACAACACTGACCATGGTGTCGCCCAACACATCATCGGGGGATCGTGCACCAAGCCGCGCGATGTATCCGCGCAATTCACCTGACATTGAGTCGTACAAATGCGCCCATGCCGTTCGATTGTTGGCACGCAACTGAGAGAGAAGATCGTCTGTCATAGGCGCCCCGCATCTAATGCGGTCATCACTTCTTGCGCGCGCATACGAACTTCTTCGGTGTCTTTTAGTTTCTGGGCCGCGCGAACCTGCGTCACAATTCGTGGGTTCTTTGCGAAGCGCTCTGAATGGCGCAAGAGGAAATCCCAGTACAACGTGGTGAACGGGCATGCGTCATCGCCCACTCGTTTCTTGCGGTCATAGATGCATGTTTTGCAGTAGTCGCTCATGCGGTCGATGTACGCGCCTCCGGCGGCATATGGCTTGGTTGCAAGAATTCCGCCGTCGGCATAGAGCGACATACCTACGACATTGGGCACCATCACCCACTCGGCGGCATCAACGAATGAATCCCACATCCACTGAGTGAACTCTTGTGGGTTGATGCCGGCAATGAGCGCAAAGTTGCCGAGCACCATGAGACGAGGAATGTGGTGTACCCAGCCTCTGTCATGAATGTCTTGCACGATAGAACTCACGCAGTTCATCTGAGTTGCCGATGAGTCGGTTAATGCCAACGGAAGCGGGCGTGTTGCGTTGAGCGAATTCATTTCGGCGTATTCGGCTGGTTGTGCCCAGTACAAATTCCACACAAACTCGCGCCATCCAATGATTTGACGAATAAATCCTTCAGCAGACTGAATGGGAACTTTTCCTTCGCGATACGCACGTTCTGCGCGTTCGCAAATTTCTTGTGGTCGCAACAAACCAACGTTGAGTGCAGGAGACAACATGGAATGCGCCA
>CANFIM010000021.1 GCA_947447175.1 Acidimicrobiaceae bacterium
GCGGCTTCGGTTCCGAACCAACCGCCGTTGTAATCACTTGATTGACGGCCCTTACCAATGAGAACCCAACCTCCGCCGAAGTGCGAGAAGTCGCACCACAACTGCACAGCCTGTCCGCTGTACCCCTGTGGCTTGATGAAATAGTTACCGCTTCCGCTGTAACCGTTGTCGAGCATCAGTTGAGTTGCGGAAACACCGGCACTGGAAGCTGTGAGTCCGTCTGCTGGGCCTTCAACGGATCGAATTGCACGAACGCTTTGAGGCACCGCCTTGGTTCCGCTTACATAAACGCCTGCGGAAAAATCGAAGCGCTTCGCTGCACCGCTATTGTCTTCTGTTGAACTCCAATATGTCCCAGTAGTGATTCCGACATATGTACGAGCCCTGTACATCTCTTCCAGTTCATCGAATCCGGGCAGGTACCAATCTGACTTGCCATTAACGGTGTAATTGTCTGCGTTGACGGCAGCACCTGATGAACACGAGGCAACAACTGCATTGGTATTTGCTTGACCATTACCTACGAGTGTTTCGCGAGCACCGAGCGTGTTTTGGGAGACGTTGCACCAAGCTGCTGATGCAAGGTCTGCAGGAGCGGCTTCGAGATAGCGACCCCACGCTTGTCGAGTTTGCGCAACGTAGAAGATCTTGCCTCCACCAGGCCCGATATCGCCGACTACACAAGCGCCGCCATCTGCACACGATTTTGACACATTGATCATCAAACTTGATGTTGTGGTGGTCCACGGCGCAGACGCCGCTTGCGTCACCGTAATGACAACTTGCCCTGAACCAGTAATAGTGATTGCTCCGGTTGTTGCATTCACCGTTGCAACTGACGTGTTGTTACTGCTGTATGTCAACGCGCCAGGGCTCTGCGACGTTGGTGCGGACAATGTGAATGATGCAGTACTAGTGCTGACCTGCGTCGCGGGTGATGCGAATCCGCTGAGAGTCGGCGTCGATGGCGTGACTTGGTAGTTCACCGTCTGTGTTGAACCGCTGAAGCCCGCCCATGCAGGTTGAGTAGCGGTGAATGTGACTGAGCCTGTGTACACATGTGCAACACGACCCGAATAGGAATCGATTGTTGCAATGGTGGTCGCATTTGACGTGAACGCAATGAGCCCGCCGCTGAGCGAAGTTGGACGAGTGGCGTAAAACGGTACATGTGTGTATTCGTATGACGACGCTGGCAAGGAAAAACCACTTAACGAAGTAGAGATTGTTGGCGTGTAATACGAAGTGAAAGCGCGCACGGGGCGAACATTGAGTGATGATGTTTTTACGGTTTGCACATTGTTGCCTTGTGCTGTGCCGATTGCTTGCGCATAAGAACCATGCGTATCGATAGATGTCCAGTAATAGGAATTTGGCGCAAGGTTGACAAAGCCATTCGTCACGGTTCCGCTGCCGGCACTAAACGCGGACACCAGTCGCTGCATCTCGACAGTTGACGGTAGGTACCAGTCGTTGTAACTGTTGTTTGTATAAGCAGCCGCTGCCCGAGCTGCGCCACTTGTACAAGTGTTTAATACAGCTTGCATGTTGTACATACCGATGTTGGCGTTCTCCGGTCCGTACGAATATTGACCTGAGTTTTGGTAATCGCACCATGTCGAACTGGCGACATCATTTGGTGCAGCTTCCAGGTAGTCAACACCCGGATATTCATCATTCGTATCGACGAAGAACACACGCCCGCCACCCGGCCCAATGTCACCGACATTGCACGAAACTCTCAACTGACAGTCGGAGAGATTCTGCGGATTCGCGGGGCGAACATACAACTCAGCCGTTGAACTTGCCGGAGCGTATTCACCAGTGCCGGAAATACTTGCCGCCAATGACGTGTGGCCGGGTCCAACGATGGTGACCTGACCTGTGACGCTGTCGACCGTGGCAACCGAAGGATTAGAACTTTCAAAAGTGATTGGCGTTGAACGACTTGCGCTGGGTGCTGACAATGTGAACGGCGCCGATGTAACTGTGAATGTTCCAGATGGAATATTCAGGGCACCGAGACTGCTGGTTGACAGATGTGAGCCACGGAGTCGGGTGACATCAGACGGAACAAGACTGCTTGCCGTGGAGCCATTTCCAAGTTGGCCCCAACCGTTGTAGCCCCAACACTTCACCACTCCACCATCAATGACCGCACAGGTGTGTATGTAACCAGATGCCCATACATCACTGACATGTGACGACATGCCGTCAGGAGTGAATGGCGTCAACCTGCTCGAAACGGTTCCGTCACCCACCTGGCCCTGATCATTTCGACCCCAACACTTCAACTCGCCATTGACACTGACTGAACAGATTTGACCTTCGCCAATTGACAATTTTGAAATGTTTCCGAGGCTTGGAACATCAACTGGAGAGACACTGCTTGCCGTGGAGCCATTTCCAAGTTGGCCCCAACCGTTGTAGCCCCAACACTTCACAGCGTTTGTGAGTGTGATGACACAAGTGTTGAATCGACCCGTAGAAACTGACTTCACGTTCCCGTTGAGTCCCTGCACCATGACCGGAACGGTCTGAGTTGTATAAGTTCCGTCGCCCAATTGTCCTTGATCGTTGAGTCCCCAACATTTCAACGTGTGATTTGTCAGGACAGCACATGTGTGCCCGTACGTCGTTGAGATCTGAACTACGCCAGACGTCAGTCCGATGACGTCTTTTGGAGTGGTGATTTCACTGAACGTTCCGTCGCCCAATTGTCCATAGCCATTCCAGCCCCAGCATTTCACCCCACCAGTCGTGGTGAGAACACAATTGTGCTGATATCCGGCCGTGATCTGCTTCACCTTTGCCGTCAACAGCGATGCATCGACTGGCGCATACATGTCGCTGCCATTGCCATTGCCCAATGCGCTGTACCAGCCGGCGCCCCAGCACTTCACCGTTCCTTGGGTTGTGAGTGCACAACTGTGATGTTGACCGAGCGCAAGTTGAGTGACACCAGAAGTGAGCCCGGTCACGGTGACAGGTTCACTCGATGATGAACCATTGCTGTTACCGAGAAGTCCCCATCCGCCGTAGCCCCAGCAAGACACGCCACCTTGCACATTGATGGCGCACGAGTGATACGTACCAGTCGCTATCGAAGTGATAGCCGGGCCATAGAAGGACATGGTGAAACTGCTCGATGTTGCATCCAACCAGTTCGCATCTCCGGCACGAGCGACTTGAACAGTGCAAGTTCCGGACATTTGCGCAACAACATTGGTGCCGTTGACGGTGCACGATGCGCTGCCAGCACTCGCAATTTGAAGACTGAAAGCTCCGGTGCCCGATCCGCCAGTTGGTGCGATGGGTACGGAAAGTTCCTTGAACGATTGAGAGAAATTCAGAGATGCGAAGGCACGAACAGGTCGAACGATTCCCGAACTGGTCTTCACGGTGGCGACAAGGGTTGAACCTCGTTGTTGGTACGCATTCGTGGCAGATGACTCGGTGGATGACCAATAGTTGCCGGATGATTGGTAACCGGAAACAAAAACTCTTTGCCCATAGATCTCAGATGCTTCGCCTGAACTTGGTATGTACCAATCGTTCTGTCCACCAAAGACACTGTTGCGCACGATCGTTGCGGCGGCAGTTGCCTGCGGACAGTTCGTTGCCATGAGCACCGTGTTGGCGTAGCCCGCACCGATTCCTGTGCTGGTTGCTGTTGTTGCGGTACCCGCGCAATCCCATGTGAACGAGTTGTTCGGATCTGAGGAGGCACCATTCCACGTAACTGGTGCCACTTCGATGTACTTGCAGTTGGTCGCACATGATGCGCCCGATGTAAACGTGGTTGATGCTGCGTACACCACCGTGCCGCCGCCTGGACCAATGTCGCCAACCGAACACGAGCCACCAACTGCACACGTGGCAGGGACGGCAGACAACGTTGCCTGAATGCCCTTTCCGATTGTGAGTATTTGCGATACCGACGTTGATCCATATGTACTAGTTGCAGCTTGTGTTGCGGTAATCGTTGTTGTGCCGGCACTGAGAACTGCAACTTCACCCGTGATTGAGTTCACCGTTGCAATAGAGGGGTTACTGCTTGTAAAGGTAAAAGCGCCATTGCTTGTTGATGATGGGGCGGCGATTGTGTAGTTGGCATCACCAACACGCGTTGGCTGTTGTGAGAAGTAATTACCTGTGCCGTTGAAGATGGCACTTCCGCCATTGATTGAGTACGACATAGTGACCGCATCTCCACCTCCGTTTTCACCGAACTGCAAACGAACGGGATACGACGTACCACCAACGAGTGAAATGTTCCCACAAATACTTCTCATGCCATGCAAGCCACCATTGTTGACTACTGCATTTGAAGTTGTGAATCCGGATGACGCAACGGAGCCAACCCACAAATAGCTGGCGTCATCTGAATTGGTACAGAAGCTGTACGTGCCACTGCTGGGCGCCACGAAACTGCCTGTCCACTGCCACGAGTAGTAGTCAGAGTTTGACGTGAAGTAGGTGAAATCACTCATGGAGTTCGTGTCACCATGCGGCGTTGCAGTAGCAAACCAATTCACGTTGTCTGCGAAATAGCCCACATATCGAATTCCTCGAAGACCTTGAGATGCCGAAGAACTAAACACATTGAAGGCACCAATTGTTGGAGTTGGTTTCAACACGGTGAACGGGGCGGACACCGACGATGTCGCATGATTGGATGTCGCTGCCTGGGTGGCAGTGATGATGGTTGTTCCGGGAGCAACGATCGTGATGCTTCCATTGGTGGAGATCGTGGCCACACTCGTATTGCTCGACGAGTACGTGAATGCGCCCGAACTTGTAGACGTTGGAGTCGACACACCGAAAGCTGACGCACCGACAACCTGATCGGTGAATGAGAACGCACCGTACACAGGCGTTGCTTTCGCAACCGTCAACGTTGCAACCGTATAGGCCGAGAAATAGCGGTTGGTTTGTGCTTGAGTGGCAGTGATGACGCTTGACCCCGCACCCACGATTGTGACCTGACCATTGGTGGAAATCGTGGCCACGGATGTGTTGCTGGAAGTAAAAGTAAAAATTCCGTTGCTCGTACTCGACGGCGATGCCAGCGAGAACGAGGCGTCACCATAGGTTTTGCTTGGTAGGACAAATTGACCAAAGACCGGAGTGGATCGGACAACCGAAAGGGTGGCGGAAATGGACCCGGGCTCGTACAGATCATTTCCTACTTGTGACGCTGTAATCGTTGTGGTGCCCGCAGAGAGCACGGTGACTACACCGGTTGTGCTGTTGACCGTTGCAATACTCGTGTCACTGGAGCTGTAGGCGAACACCGACGCGCTGGTTGAACTCGGATCAGTGATTTGAATTGTGCCCACCGTTGCCACGACTTGGCTCAAAGTGAACGAGCCGTACAGCGGTGTCGCTTTCAGCGCGACAAAAGAAACAGTCGTGGAACTCGACTCGTAATTGGAAGCCGTAGCTAGTGACACCTGGATGGTAACGGTGCCTGTTCCGACCAGATGCACCACTCCAGTGCTCGCATTCACCGTTGCAATGTTCGGGGTCAATGATGAGAACGAGATGACACCGGGACTGTTGGTGACTGGTGTGGGCATTGTGAAGTCGGGGGCTGCATATGATTTGTTTGAGGGCGCAGTCACCGTGAGTGTGGGCACGGCTTTGTTTACAACAAGGGTTGCCGCTGTTGTAGCCGATTCATAATTTGCATTTGCTGCCTGCGTTGCAGTGATGGTTGTGCTGCCAGCGGCCACGATGGTGACAGTGCCGCTTGATGTCACAGTTGCCACGGATGTGTTGCTCGATGTAAACGTGATGGGTGCACCACTAGTAGAGGTAGGGGCTGAAACTGCAAACGATTGGTCACCAAAAGAGCGAGCTGTAATTGCGAATGATCCGAATCGTGGGGTTGCTTTCTTCACTGTAAATGTGACTGTTTGGCTTGTGGCTTCAAAGTTTGCGGATGCAGCAAGATTGATACGAAGCGATGCAGTTCCGGCACCAACAATGGTGACCTTGCCAGAGGTTGCATCAACAGTTGCAACATCAGGCGTGGTAGATGAATACGACACAACACTGTTTCCTGCAGCCGCTGGTGCGGTCAGCGTGAAATCCGCTGCACCGTACGTAACGTCTCCTACCGTGCTTGATGCAAGCACCAACGACCCCTTTGAAACTGTGAGTGTTGCCTTTGTGCTTGATGCGTCATAGTTCGCATTAGCTACTTGCGACGCAGTGATGACCGTAGAACCAGCACCAACAATGGTGACCTTGCCAGTAGTTGCATTGATCTTGGCAACTGCTTCGTTTGAGCTTTCGAAAACTACGTCAGCTGGATTTGTTGAAACGGGCGCCTTCACGGTGAACGGGTCATCACCAAAAATTTTCTTTGGAATCACCAGAGGTGAGATTTTTGGCGTCGCCTTTGACACCTTTAATGGAGTGGAGATTGTCGCGGCCGTAAAGGTGGGAGATGCTTCCTGCGATGCAGTAATCACGGCATTGCCTGCACCAACGATCGTGACCTTGCCAGTAGCTGCACCCACTGTGGCCACGCTTGGATCTGATGAGGCATATGTAAATGAAGCACTGGAGTTCGAAACGGGTTCGGTGACCGTGAATGGGGCGTCACCAAAGGTGGCGGGCTCGATCAGGAATTTCGTGATGGCTGTCTTTGTCTGCTCTAGAGCTTTGTTCTTGACTGCAATCGTGGTGGTAGTTGTTGGGGCAACGTACGGAGCGTCTGCCTTGTATTCAGGATTCGCAAGGTTGCGCTTATCCAATGACGGCAATGCTTCAATGGGCTTACTTTCAAGTCCAGGTGGAGCCTTAAAGGTTGTTGCATTGAGGTCAAGAGATTCCGTTGATGTTGTCTTCGTTTCAACACCGGTGGAAGACACTTCACGCTTCACTACTTCACCGCTTGCTGCGGCAACTAAAGCTGTAACACCACCTGTTGCATCAGCAGTCACTTTTGCAGCTGGTGAATCTGCGTTCACTTCTTGCTTCACCACTTGACCGTTCGCGGCAGTCACAGTGACCTGCATGGTTCCAGATGCAGACGTTTCCAATGATGCAGAAGGGCCCGACGCAGAGGCCACCAAGTTGCCCGAAGCAAGTGTGAGTTGTACCGCTGGGTCCTTCGACACGATGGACGTTTCGCCCACTTCAACCGGAATATTCGGGTTACCCGGAGTATTTACCTGAGCAATTCCTGTTGGAGTCACCGCAAACAAGCTGGTGGTTCCAGAGAACTTCAACTTGCTGCGCTGTTTTTTTGCTCCGGCAGCCGCTGGTTTGTTCGGAATTTGAATGATGTAGTCGTACACAGATCGTTTTTGTCCTGCTGCAAACAAACCGCCTGCTGGAAAGTTCAAACCTTTCACGGGCTTCACCACAACACCACTTGCAGGATCAACAGTGCCGCCAGGCTTCAGAACTTGTCCGTTTGCTTCTACTGACCAATTGAGGTTCGTTGTGCGCACCAACATCGTGGTGGAACTCGTCTTGGTGCCGTCTCCGCAGAACGGACACGTGCCGCTACGTGATTCAAAAGAGGTGAGGTCCATGTCCGCGGCTCCGCCAGACCACTCGTCAGGGTCATTTTCGGGATCAGCGCCAGAAAATGAGAAGCGCCACTTCTTCGCCTTGAGGTCAACATCGACATAACGATTCTTGCCTGGCCAGTTCGTGTCATACACCATGATGCGTGCAGTGTCTTTGGTGGGGAACTCAACTGCGTACGGCAACAACGCATGGCCACCTTCAGCCACATAAACACCAAGTGTGTAATCCAATTTCCCAGACTTGAAAGAAGAAACAAGCGCTGCAATCTTTTCATCTAAAGATTTGTTGAGCCACTTTTCAACATCAGCCTGAGCCTCAGGAACAAACTGCGTAGCAAACGCTCGCATGATGGTGTGAATGGTTTCGTCTTGGTCAGGCAGTTTCACCGTTGGCGGATTAGCAGATGTATCAAAACGATTCAACGCAACTGCAGCAAGTCCTTCACAGTGACCCGACGCGCGAGACTGATTCACCATTCGTGCGAATGCAGCTGCTTCGGCAGTGAGTTTGCACGAGGCACCAGTTCCACTGACACACACTGCCGGGCCTGAACCAAACATGTTGGTGACATCACTGGCATCAAACTGGTCTTTGTATGCAGTGGCAGGAAAGTTCGGAAATGAGAAACCGTTCGTAGCAACCTGAACTTTGGTTGCAACGGGCGAAAGATCGACTGAACCGCCGCCGCCACATGCGGCCAACGCAATACCAAGTCCGATGACAGCACCGAACAACATCTGTCGTCTGCGCACGACAGTGCGTTGGCGATGGTGTGAGGAGACGGGCCAATGAGACCTCGTTCTCAACACTTTCATCCCCATGGAGCGGCTATGAGAATGGTTGAACACAGATTCACGAAATATTGTATCTGCCAAGCGTCTACAAGTAGCCCAGGACTGTTTGTTTACCTAATGGTAAAACTCATGCGCCACAAGGGTTAGAACTGCCCGAGCACTCGTTCGGCCGTGGAAATCATCGATTCCAAGGTCTGCTCATCGGCAACCGCTGATAAGTCAATGCCCACTGCGTTTGCCACTTTGGCCGTGGAAGGACCAATGGCCACAACACAGGGTGGAGTCGATGTGCCAAATGATTCAAACCACGCTGTTGCTGCACTGCCAGAAGCCAGCAGAAGTACGTCGGCAGATAACGCCGGAGCCTTCATTTCTTCCGTCGGCCGGAGTTGAACAGTTTGGTACGCAACAACACGAGTAACTGTCCAACCTTTCGTCGCGAGTGCCTCGGCCACAGTTTCATCGGCCAAGTTCCCTTGCACTACCAACACCGTTCCGTTCCCTTCGGGGAAGGCGCCCGCAAGCACATCTGCACGCGCTGGCTCTGCAACCAACTCTGCAGTCACCCCAAGTGACCGAGCGGTGGCTTCACCCACTGCGGCAACTTGTGGAAAACGAGTTTCGTCTCCCGCTGCCCGTGCAGCAGCAAGGAAAGGGGCAACACGATCAGCACCGTTTGGTGATGTAACGACGAGCCAATCAAATTCGTGAAAACGCTGCAACACTTCATCACGTTCACGACCTTCATCATCTGGTTCTGCAATTGCAATGAGCGGTACCTCAACTACGGAAGCACCTCGCGCTTCAAGCAAGCGTCGCAAAGATTCATTTTGAGACAGCGAGCGAGTGATGACAACCGAACGACCATCAAGCGCATTTGACATGACTACTTAGTTTTTCGTTCTGTAAGTAATCGACGACATTCAACGGCGGCTGCAACACCAACATCAAGATGATTTTCCTCATCGCCAACAACACCTTCAATTTGAACAGTGTCATTGCCATCTTCGCTTGCCATAAATGCGTGAAACACGCCGCTAGAAGTGAAGTGCGCTGCCACCGGCATTGAACAACCAGCACCAAGTTCCGCAAGAAAGGCACGTTCTGCCTCTACCGCTTTTCGACTTGCCTCGTGATCGATGCGAGACAGAACATTCAGGGTGTCTGCATCGTTAACACGAGCCTCCACGGCTACAGACCCTTGACCGACCATCGGCACTGCAACGTCAAGTGGCAGCACCTCGGCAATGTTGTCTGTGAGTTGGAGAATTTCCAATGCGGCGATTGCCATCACAATTGCGCCGTTCTCTGGCACTTTCGACAAACGCGTTTGAATATTCCCTCGAAGGTCAACAAACTGCAAGTCCGGACGAATACGTGAGAGTTGCGCCTTACGTCGTACAGAACCAGTTGCCACTGTGGCACCTTGTGCAAGATCTTTCAGACTCTTGCCAACTAACGCATCATTCGGCGTGCGACGCTCACCAACAGCACCGATCACTAGACCTTCTGCTTGTTGAGAAGGCAGGTCTTTCGCTGAGTGAATTGCTATGTCTGCGCGGCCGTCCAGCACTGCTCGTTGCACTTCTTTGACAAAAACACCTTGTCCACCCATTTGATGTAGTGGCGTTGAGGCATTTAAGTCTCCTTGCGTGTCGACGTATACATATTCAATGGCGACATCGGACGACGTTGCAACAATGAGGCCAGCCACATACTCAGATTGAGCGCGTGCTTGAGCACTGGAGCGGGTTGCGATTCGAAGGGTTGGCATAGTTCTGTTTAATCGAGATTAAACAAATCTCGCACCGCAGCGGACAAGCGTTCTCCCTGTGGCGTTCCAGCGGCCTCACGAAGGCGCACAGAAGGGGTATGGAGCAACTTTGCTGCAATACCTTTTGTCACTGTTTCAACCAATTCGCGCTGTTCGGGGGTGAGTTCAGACATGCGAGCGCCAAAGCGTTCCAACTCTGAACTACGGAGACCTTCTACAACTTCGCGTAACTGCGCTACCAGTGGTGCAGCTTGACGCTGCACTTGATCATTGTTGAAACGCTCAACTTCTTCACTGATAATTGCTTGAACCTGGTGTACTTCTGATGCACGTGATTCAATTCCGCGTTGAGCCCATTCACTGAGATGATCAAGATCGCGGAGAGTGATGCCCGACATGTCTCCTACTGACGATTCAACATCGCGAGGCAATGCAATGTCAACAATCAGCAATGGCGAGTCGATTCCGACACGAGCATCATTCATGAGTTCCTGTGTAATGAGTGTGGAACCAGCGCCGGTACATGCAATGACTACATCTGCTGCCGATAACTCAGTTTGAATCTCTTCAAAAGGAGAAACTCGCGCCCCGACCTTCTCAGCAAGTGCTACGCCACGAGATTCTGTGCGATTCACAACAGTGATGTGTGAAACACCCTCACGAGCTAACGCAGCGGCAACACCTTCGCCCATCTCGCCAGCACCAACAACAAGAACACGCTTACCGTCGAGAGAACCGAGAATGTCTTCAGCCATTTCCACTGCGGCATGAGACATTGAAGCTGTTGAACGGCTGATACCTGTTTCGGTGCGGGCACGTTTCCCCACTTCAAGCGCGTAGCGGAACAAGAGATTTAAGGAACTACGAGAAGCTCCTTCATTCATTGCTGTTTCCCATGCATCACGCACTTGACCAATGATTTCCGATTCACCAAGTACTGCCGAGTCAAGACCAGCGGCAACTTCGAACAAGTGCTTCACAGCCTCATCTTCAAATTGGCTGTACACATGAGGCGTAATTTCTGACGTGGGAATTCCGCTTGTTTCACGTAGGAACTCACAAATGTCGTCATACGCCGAGTGAAAACGTTCAGCTACTACGTACACCTCAGTGCGGTTGCAAGTAGAGAGCACAACGGCTTCACGAATATCGTCACGCAAAGTGAGATCGCGCAATGCGTGCGGCATTGCTGTTTCATGAATCATCAACTTCTCAAGCAACTGCACGGGACCCGTGCGATGGTTGATGCCGATGACCACAATTGACATGACGACCTACGCGCTGACCGAATCTGATTGATCGCCAGCTTCTACTGCACGCAGACCGTTATTTCGTGTCTGCTCGTAGTAGCTAAGAATCTGAAGTTCAAGGGCAAGGTCCACCTTGCGCACATTGACACCTCGGGGCACTGAAATCACAGTTGGAGCAAAGTTCATAATGGAACCAATACCTGCTTGCACCAGAGCATCTGCCGCCTCTTGAGCATGTTGCGCTGGAGTTGAGATGATGCCAATGCTCACTGCTTTTGATGAAGCGATTTGTTGCAAGTCATCAACGTGACGCACGCGAACCCCACCAACAAGTTGACCGATCTTTGATTCGTCTTTATCGACAACACCAACAATGTGGAAACCACGTTCAGAAATACCAGTGAAGTTTGCGAGTGCCTGGCCCAAATTGCCGGCGCCCACAATGACAACTGGCCATGACTGGTTCAGTCCGAGTTCACGTTGTATTTGGTACGTCAGAAACTTGACCTCATATCCAACGCCTCGAGTGCCGTACGTGCCCAAGTAGGACAAGTCCTTTCGCACCTTTGCGGCATTGACTGCAGCAAGTTCTGCCAGCTGTTCGCTGGATACTTGCGTGACATCATCGTTCGTGAGATCAACGAGGATGCGCAGATAGATGGGGAGGCGTCCGAGAGCAGCCTCAGGAATACGGCGGCGAGGGGTGTCCGACATGCCTTCCCACGCTATTCCTTCGTGCATACATTCACGAACTCCGTTGGCCTCCGCCTAGCCTCTATAGGCGTGACCTTCAACACTGCCCTGGCTGCCATGTCGGCGATCGTGGCGGTCGCATTTGGGCTCAGCACCCTTGATCGTTGGCTTCGCCGGCGCCGCCCTCATGAATTGGCATGGACAATCGCTATGGCGCTCTTCGCGGTGGCGGCCCTTGCGCTGTGGTGGGCTGAGGCCCGTGGCTGGAGCCGGAATTCCTTCAGGGTGTTCTTCACCTTCGGGGCAATTGTCAATGTGCCGTGGCTGGCCCTTGGCTCGGTGTATCTCCTTGCCGGTCCACAAGCCGGACGAATCACCACTCGAGTTCTTCTGGTCTTTAGTGGGTTCGCCGCTGGCGTTGTGCTGACCGCTCCCATGCACGGAACAATTGACCCGCACGAACTGCCTCAGGGATCAGAGATGTTCGACGCTCTTCCCCGCATTCTTGCTGCGGTGGGTTCCGCCGTTCCAGCAACGGTGATTTTTGTTGGCGCAATTTGGTCTGCATGGCGCGTGCTACGTGGTGCCGCACCTGCACTCACATCATCTGCAACTCGCAATGTCCGTTCAGCACGACTACTCGCCCTCGGAAATATTCTCATCGCTGCTGGTGCTGCAATTCTCTCGGCAAGTGGCGCATTCTCCGGACGCCTTGGTGCCGACAGATCTTTTGCCATCACACTTACTGCCGGCATCACAGTTCTGTTCGCTGGCTTTTTGGTAGCCAGCAATGCAACTACTTCAACGCGAAGCGTTGCACCTTCCCGCTGATATTGCGCGGCAACGCATCAACCAACAGCACCTTTGACGGGCACTTATACCGTGCCAATTTGGTGCGACAGAAATCGATGATTGCGTCTTCGTCTAGATGGACGCCATTGCGTGCAACAACATATGCGCGCACTGTTTCACCTGTATGTGGATGCGCAGTTCCGATAACAGCAACTTCTGCAATATCAGGATGTGCTGACAACACACCTTCAACTTCTGCCGGGAACACATTGAAGCCAGACACAATGATGAGATCTTTCGCACGATCAACCATGTAGAGATGACCTGCATCGTCGACAACTGCAATGTCTCCTGTTTTTAGCCAACCATCACGAGTCATGACGCGTGCAGTGGCTTCAGGGTCATCAAGATAACCAGCAAAAATGTTTTCGCCGCGAATCCAAATTTCGCCACTGTCACCCAATAGAACATCGCCACCGTTTTCATCAACAATGCGCACTTCAATTCCTGGAACCGGACGCCCAATAGAACCAGGAATCCATTCGGTTCCAATTGCCGTAGTCACCACAGGCGATGCTTCGGTGAGGCCGTATCCCTCAGATACTTGCAAACCGAATCGAGCACTGAGCGACTGACTAATTTGCTCGGGCAATTTTGCTGCGCCAGATAACGCAAGACGAACCCCTGCAAATGAAGATTTCGTTGGATGATCAAGTTGCGCAAGCGCCATCCACATTGTTGGTGCACCCGGAATCACAGTGACACCGCGCTCTGCAATTGTTTCAATTGTTGCCATGGGGTCAAAACGTTGCACGAGAACTACAGATGCACCACTTGCAAGCGCCAGACCAAGAACAACATTCAGACCAAAGATGTGAAAGAGCGGCAACACTCCAAACACAACATCGTTCGCAGTGAGATGTTCGGCAACATTCGTTTGCTGAATGTTTGTAAGCAAGTTGTTATGAGTGAGTACTGCTGCTTTCGGCGCACCTGCGGTTCCGCTTGTAAACATGTACACGCACGGATGTGTTGCTTCCACTTCAACTATCGGGCATGTCTCACCGTTGAGAAGAGAATCAAGAGTAAGAGCACCTTCAATTGCATGGCCCTCGGTTGCGATAACAACGCGCACCGCATTGCGAGTTGCAGAGGGAATTGACTCCCACATTGCTGATGCAGATGGCTCAACAACAACGGCAGTGGGCTTCACTACGGAAAGCTCGCCTTCAATTTCTGGCGCGGGGCTGGTGGGATTCAATGGTGAAACAATGGCGCCAACACCGACCGCTGCAAGATATGACACTGCGAAATAACGACTGTTGCCACACAAAAGCGCAACAACATCACCCTTGCCAATACCCAACTTTGTGAACTCGTTGCGCAATGACCCCACCTGCGCACGCAATGTTCCGTATGTGGTGGGTCGTCCTCGACTGATTATTGCTACTGATTCATCAGGGTGAGCGTCAAGAATGTGCGCAAGATTCACAGCCGATGACCTTTCATTTCATCATCAAGAGGTTGATGATTCCGGCGGCCATGATGATGCCGATAAGGAGAGCAACGGTGAGTGTGGTGGCTGGGCGCACACCCGCACCTTACTGTGTTGACCGAAGGGTCACGGAAGATGTGGAAACGCCTGATTCTCCGGCAAATACGTGCACCGCATCGCCTGCCTGTAGGCGAAGTTCGACCGCTGCAGACTGGCGATCAACGGCGAGGGCAATCATTCCGTAGGAGTCAATAACGGCACCAATTGCCCCACCGTCAATATCTGCGAAATGGCTGACAACTCGTGCGCTACGAATATCTTCGCCAATCACTAATCGCAAGATAGGTCCGAACTGCTGCAGGTCTTCAGGGCCAGCATTCAATTGGCAATTGCCATACGCATCAACCCACGTCACTTCACACTTCACACCTTCACCAAATGTGTCGTGTGTTGTTTCAGTAGGAATGGGCACGAGACCTGGCATCACACTTGCAGTGTCAATTTCGCGACCCACTTCTTCAAGAGTGCCGCCGTTGCACAAAAACGCTGCAACCGGTGCGAATACATCACGTCCTGCAAACGTGACACCAGGAGCGCCTAGATGCAAGTCCGTATTGGTGAGTTCAAACGCTCGTTCTGCACCTCCGGCCATTGCGGCAGCAGATGTCAGCAGTCCGTTATCGGGCCCCAGCAAAATGCCCTGTCCGTTAGCAATTTCAATAGCAATTGCGCGTCGCGAAGAGCCAACACCGGGGTCAACAACTGCAATCACAATTCCAGCGGGCACATATTGAATCGCTCGCGCAAGTGCTAGCGAACCCGCGCGCACGTCGAATGCCGGAACTCCATGTGTGAGATCAGTGATTCGCACATGTGGAGCCACATCAACAATCACACTCTTCATCACACCAACGAACTCATCGTTGAGCCCGTAATCGGTGAGTAAAGAAATGTGCGAATGCATGGCGTCACGATATTTGCTGAATGCGAGATCACACGAAGTATTCGACAAAGTGACTCGCAATATGAGTGGAGAAAAACGAGGAGGGCCGGTGCCAACCCCCCGACGGCACCGGCCCTCTCGGCGCTGCTCATTGCTGAGCGCGACTCCCGATTCTGGTTTCCCAGCACCGGTGACCTGTGTCACACGCTACACCTCTGGCTACTAAAACTGAAATTCCCTCGGGAAATTTCGCGTCGATTTATTTGCCCATCTCGGCACTGCGCGCGGCAGCAGCCTTCACCACGTTGTGCATGGTTTCACGAAGTCCGGCACTCTCCATCACAGCAAGACCAGCTGCCGTTGTGCCATTAGGAGACGTGACTCGCTCTCTCAATGTGGCTGGGCTTTCAGAGGATTCAGCCAACAAAATTCCGGCGCCGCGGAAAAGTTGGCGAACCAATACATCAGCAACGTGGGCAGGTAGGCCAGCCTCTTGCGCGGCAGCAAGTAACGACTCCGCCATGAGGAAGATGTAACCCGGTCCGGAACCAGCAACCGCAGTGACGGCATCCATTTGAGATTCAGGCACACGCACCACAACACCAACGGCGGAAAGTATCGACTCTGCCCATGCAAAATCTTCTTCGGTGCATGCATCGCTTCCACAAATTGCTGTGACTCCTTCACGCACGAGTGCAGGAGTATTCGGCATTGCTCGAATTGCTTTCGTGCTAGCGCCCGCCGCATCTTGCAACGTCCGCACTGAAATTCCCGCAGCAATAGACAGCACCCGATGAATTCCTAGTCCGGACACTTGTGCACACACATTGGCAACATCGCCAGGCTTCACGGCCACAAGTGCGCCTTCGGCACTAACGATGACCTCGCTTGTGTTCACCCCGTAATCAGCCTCAAGGACGGCTCGCTTCGTAGCATCAATCTCAACAACGGTGATCTCTTGTGGATTCCATCCACCATGCACTAACCCACCTACTAATGCGGTGCCCATATTGCCGCCGCCAATAATGACGAGTTTTGAAGTGCCAGAAGCCATGCTTTGAGACTAATGGTGTGGGTGCCGAGGTAGGACGGCTTCCCCGACCATCCCTCCCCGGCGCAA
>CANFIM010000022.1 GCA_947447175.1 Acidimicrobiaceae bacterium
AGATGCGGGGTCAACCGCTGCGAACACTTGCTCGTGGCCCTCGGCATCAACAACTACGTCGGTGAGTCGAGGAATGCCCGCGGCATCGAGTGCATCGCGAGTGAAGCCAGCATTGAGAACCTCAATGGCGATTTGTTGTACGCCCGAACCGTGCTCGGTGAGTTGCTTGTGCACTGCCGGATTGTGATTGCCGCCCACCAACACCACCGACACGCCGCCAGCATCTGCATTCACAACGTTGATGTCGTCGGTTGCAGTGATAGTGAAACCCATGCCCGAAAAGAAAGTGGTTGCAGCAGAGAGGTCAGCCACAGCTACCACCACATGGTCAATGCGGCACGCCACTGTGTCGAGTTCGCTGCGCTGTGCATCGCCGGCAGCTTTCACGGGAGCAGGTTCAACGCGTTGCTCGGCAACTTCAATGCGGTGTGTTTCCGAAAGAAGAATGCGAAAGAGTTGTTCGGCAAAGTCGGCATCAACGCCTGCATCAATGGCCCACTGACGACGGCTAGCCAATACATCGCGCACACGTTGCGGCTGAATAACAGTTGCGCCTGTTTGTTCTTTGATCTCGGCGACTTCCCGGCATACCTGCATGCGTTGCGCAAGCAACTCAACAATGGCGTTATCGATCTCATCGATGTTGACGCGTAGTTCAGGAAGTTCGCGAGCCATTATTTGTCAGCGTTCACTAATCGCTCAACATGCTTGGCAAGAACATCGATTTCAATATTCACGCGCGCACCAGCTGGGCGATGACCAAGAGTGGTGACAGATGCGGTGTGAGGAATAACGGCAACTTCGAATGTGTCATCGGTGAGGTTGAACACTGTGAGGCTGATGCCATCAACTGTGCATGACCCTTTTTCCACCACGTATCGCATGAGCTCGCGCGGAATGCGAACGACAAGTTGTGGCGCAGGGGAGACAACTTCGCCCACTGCATCTACATGGCCGAGAACAATGTGGCCACCGAAACGGCCATTGGCCTGCATGGGGCGCTCGAGGTTCACAGGGTCACCTGGCTGCAAAGCGCCGAGGCTGGTGCGTGAATAGGTTTCGTCAGAAACATCGGCCACCCACCAATCGGAGCCCTTTTCCACCACGGTGAGGCAGCATCCGTTCACGGCAATAGAGGCGCCGATTCCCGAATCTTCCAGCACGGTGGAGGCTGAAATGGTGAGCTTTGCGCCCTCGCGAGCCCGAACCGAGCCCAATTCCTCAACAATTCCTGTGAACACCCTGCTGAGACTAGTGGGGCGAGGGCGGTTCGCCGTAGGGCTAATTGGGGTGGGGGTTGTGGACAAAGGGGGTGGCTCATAGCCTGAAGGGGTCCTCGTGGGCTCCGGCGCACGATCGATGTCAGTCCCAAATCGTGGGAATGACGCCCTCTCTCGTAAAGGAATTTGAGGCCTCACATGTTGCCGAAGAACGACACCATTGCAACGTACCGCCAGCACGGCACCGATACCGGTTCACCCGATGTGCAGATTGCACTTCTTACCGACCGTATTAATCACTTGACGGACCATCTCCGCACGCATCCAAAGGACCACCACAGTCGTCGTGGTCTGTTGATGCTGGTGGGTCGCCGTCGTCGCATGCTTGATTACGTCCGCGATCGCGATATCGCCCGCTACCGCGAGCTCATCGCAAAACTCGGCCTTCGCCGCTAACTACTTTCACTACCGCCAACGCTTTTGTTGTCGGTTGTCAGTTGATTTCTCCGCGCTTTCGGGCGGGGTTGCCAACTGGGAACCGGCGTTTTAGTTGGTGGAGTGATTCCACAACATAAAAGGGAGTTCCCATGGCAGACGCCATTCGTGTATCCGCGCCAGTTTCAGGCACGGATAAAACCATTACCTTCGAGACCGGAAAGTTTGCGCAACAGTCGCAAGGCGCCGTTATCGCAACCATCGGTGGCACCACCGTGCTCGCAACTGCAAACGCAGCTCGCGGCGTACGTGACGGCATCGATTTCTTCCCACTCACCGTTGACGTCGAAGAGCGTGCATACGCCGCCGGCAAAATCCCCGGTGCTTTCTTCCGCCGTGAAGGTCGCCCTTCAGAGCAGGCAATTCTTACCTGCCGTCTGATCGACCGCCCATTGCGCCCCGCCTTCCCAGACGGCTACCGCAATGAGACTCAGGTTGTAATCACCGTCATCGGTGTTGACATGGAGAATCCACACGACGTCATCGCAATCAACGCATCATCTGCTGCTCTCATGATCAGCGGTATTCCATTCGAAGGCCCTATCGGCGCTGTTCGTATGGCGTACTCACAAGATGGTGACTGGGTGCCACACCCCACCTACAACGAGGGCAACACCGGCACATTCGAAATCGTTGTTGCTGGGCGCGAGCTTGACAACGGCGACGTTGCCATCATGATGGTGGAAGCAGGCGGCACCGAGAAGTCGTACGAGTACTACGCGGACGGCGCACCAAAGGTCACCGAGCAAGTAATTGCTGACGGTCTTGAGGCTTCAAAGAAGTGGATCAAGGAATCCATCTCATTGCAGCGTCAATTGGTTGCCAGTGTTATCGCAACTCGTGGTGCCATTACTCAGCTTGAGTACACACCAGTTCTTGACTACACCGACGAAGTGTTCGCCGAAGTAGAGCGCGTTGCAACTTCCAAGTTGGCAACAGCAATCACCATCGCACTCAAGGCAGACCGCAACGCAGCAACAGATGCTGCAGCTGCAGAAACTGTTGCAGAGTTGTGTGGCGCAGACAGCAAGTTCGCTGGCCAAGAAAAGGCCGTGAAAGAAGCTGTTCGTAGCCTCACCAAGAAGCTTGTTCGTAAGCGCGTTGTTGAAGAAGGCATCCGTATCGACGGTCGTGGCCCGAAAGATCTTCGTGCGCTCACCAGCGAAGTTGGTGTCCTTGCAAACGCACACGGCACTGGCTTGTTCCAGCGCGGTGAAACACAAGTTCTTAACGTGTGCACCTTGGCCATGCCCCGCATGAACCAAATGCTCGACACACTTGGTCCAGACGCAGAGAAGCGTTACATCCACCACTACAACATGGCTCCTTGGGCGAACGGCGAAACCGGTCGCGTGGGTTCACCAAAGCGTCGCGAAATCGGCCACGGTGCACTTGCAGAGCGTGCGTTGTTGCCAGTAGTTCCAAGCCAAGACGAATTCGCATACGCAATTCGTTTGGTCAGCGAAGTGTTGTCTTCTAACGGATCCACCTCAATGGCATCAGTGTGTTCCTCAAGCCTTTCGCTGATGGATGCTGGTGTGCCTTTGAAGGCTCCTGTATCAGGCATCGCAATGGGTCTCATTTATGCAGAAGGCAAGTACCTCACACTCACCGACATTCTTGGTGCAGAAGATGCTTTCGGCGACATGGACTTCAAAGTTGCCGGTACCGAAGACTCAGTCACCGCATTGCAACTTGACACCAAGATCGATGGCATTCCAGCAGACGTTCTTGCCGCAGCATTGCAGCAGGCACGCGAAGCTCGCATGGACATCTTGAAGTCAATGAACGCAGCGCTTGCTGCTCCTCGTTCCGAAGTGTCAGCAACAGCTCCGAAGATTGTTTCCTTCACCATTCCTTTGGACAAGGTGGGCGAAGTCATCGGACCTAAGGGCAAGGTCATCAACACCATTCAGCAAGAAACCGGTGCAGACATTGCAGTTAGCGATGACGGTGCAACAGGCATCATCACCATTGGCTCACCCGACAACTTCCGCGTGGAAGAGGCAAAGGCTCGCATTCTTGCGATTGTTGATCCTCCAACCGCAGAACTCAACGCCATCTACCCAGGTCGCGTTGTGAGCATCACCAAGTTCGGTGCATTCGTGAACATTCTTCCTGGCCGTGACGGCTTGGTGCATATCTCGAAGCTCGGCAATGGTCAGCGCGTGAACAACGTGGAAGACGTGTTGGAACTTGGTCAGGAAATCAGCGTGCGCGTTGAAGACATCGACGACAAGGGCAAGGTCAGCCTTACCCCAGTCGACGCCGATGGCAATGACTTGCCAGGTGGTGGCGGCGGTGCTGGTGGCGGAGAGCGCCGTGAGCGTCGTGATGATCGTGGACCACGCGAAGACCGTGGCCCTCGCAACAACGACCGTGGTGGTCGTGGACCTCGTGAGCCACGCGAACCTCGTGAACCTCGTGGCGATTCACCAGTTGAAGTGTCATTCGAAGCAGAGTTCGATTCCGAACTTCGCAGCGAACTTGGCGACCTTGGCCCAGATACCCGCGGCGAAGACCGTGGCGATCGTGGCCCACGTCGTCGTCGCTAAAGACAACACTCGTTCAACAAAACGAACCTAAAAGGCCGGTGGCACGAAAGTGTCGCCGGTCTTTTTCTTTGTACCGACTACGGTCAAAGGCATGATTCGCGTAGGTGTTGTTGGTGCTGCAGGCAAGATGGGCTCCACGGTGTGTGATGCCGTTGCTGCGGCCGATGGATTAGAGCTAGTCGCTGCTGTCGATACGCAGAACAGTGGTGCAGTGGTGCACGGCATCACAATTGCTTCTGACCTTAAAGCTCTTGCCGATGCCAAAGCAGAAGTAGTGGTTGACTTCACAGTTGCAGCAGCTGCTCGCACCACCTTGCCGTGGCTCGCACTACACGGCATGCACGCAGTGGTGGGCACCACTGGTTTCAACGACGACGACTTCGATGCATTCCGTACGGCCTTCACTGGCAGCAACTGCGTGATTGCAGCAAACTTCGCTATCGGTGCAGTGCTCATGATGAAGTTCGCTGAGCAAGCAGCACCATTTTTTGAAACTGCAGAAATTATTGAGTTCCATCACAACGCAAAAGCAGATGCACCAAGCGGCACAGCAATGGTGACCGCACAACGCATGGCTGCTGCAAGTGATGAATGGGCTGCAGACCCCACCAAACACGAAATCATTCCTGGTGCACGCGGTGGTGTTGGCCCCGGCGGCATTCACGTGCACGGTGTGCGCATGGTGGGCATGACTGCGTCACAAGAAGTCATTCTCGGCACCGCCGGCCAAACGCTGGTAATTCGCCACGACAGCAACGACCGCGTGAGCTTTATGCCTGGCGTTGTGTTGGCATGTCGTCGTGTGCACGAAAGTGCCGGCCTCACCTTCGGTATCGACCAATACCTGTAAACAAAAAATGACCGCCTCGCCGAAGCGAGACGGTCATTTCGAAGAAGTGAATTACTTCAACACTGCGATTGCTGCGTCGTAGTTGGGCTCTTGACCAATTTCAGGAACAAGCTCTGTGTGAAGAACATTGCCATTTTCGTCAGCCACAACAACTGCGCGCGCAAGCAAACCGTTGAATGCGCCTTCGTTCAACTGCACACCAAATGCGTTGCCGAAGCCACCGCGGAATGATGATGCGTTCTGAACGTTCTCAAGACCTTCAGCACCGCAGAAGCGACCTTGTGCGAATGGCAAGTCTGCCGACACGCAATACACAACCGTGTTCTCAAGTGATGATGCAAGCTCGTTGAACTTGCGCACGCTTGATGCACACACTGGTGTGTCGACGCTTGGGAAGATGTTGAACACCACGCGCTTGCCTGCAAGTGCATCGTTGCTGAAATCTTGCAAGTTGCCACCGGTGAGAGTGAATGAAGGAAGTGCCTTGCCCGGTACGGGAAGATCACCTGATGTGTTGACGGGGTTTCCGCCGAATGCTGTCTGTGCCATGGGCGCAAGCCTAGGGCGAGATTCGCTCAGGGTTGCGGGGCGCCAGGAGATTGACGGCGGGCTGTTTGGAAGAAGGAGATGGCGAATAAGCCGCCCACTACCCACCATTGGTATTTGTCGATGTATTTCAGGCTGGCGCGAATTTGGTCTTCAAACGCATTGCCGCCATACCAAAGAACAATCAGGCGAATAATGACGCCGGCCGTGATGAAGGTGAAGAACTTCTTCGGCGCCATACCGAGATGGCCAACAAGCAGGCACACGATGTTGGAACCAGGCATCAGAAGCACTGCCAGCCAACCGGCGCGCACAGTGGCGGCTTCGGTCCAGCGATAAATGCGAGGCATTTCGCCCACTTGTGCTTCGGTCCAACGCAGTGCGCGTTCTCCATACAGACGGCCCACAAAGAACAATGCAATGGCTGCCGCGAGAAGGCGGAAGAAACCAATGGCGAAGAATGGCAACGGGTCGATGTAGGGCACCGACGCAAACAAGTTGCGGTTGCGCGAAGACATGGCAATCACCATGGCGGGGTGATTATCCACCAGGGCCGGACCAATATTGGTGCCGATGGTGCCGATGGCAAACAAGAAGGATGTGAAGACAACAAGCAGTTTGCGCATCAGAAAACCATAGTGGCAACGGGCTATCGCCAGACGGCAGGGAATTGCTACGGTTTTCTTTGTTGTGGCAGTGCCACTGATCCAGAGGGGGACACCATGCAAGGTTTAATGCAGCCAACCCAGTTGACCATTAACTATCTGTTTGATCGTGCGGAGAAATATCACAGCGAGAAGCACATTGTCACCGCTACGGCCACTGGTCGCGAGCGCATTACCTACGGCGAGTGGGCCGAGCGCACACGTCGTTTGGGTGCGGCTCTCGACAAGTTAGGAATCTCATCAACTGGTCGCGTTGCAACATTCGCATGGAACACCCAACGTCACCTTGAGTTGTACTTCGCTGCACCATGTAGTGGTCGTGTGTTGCACACCCTCAACATTCGTTTGTTCCCCGAGCAACTCACCTACATCGTGAATCACGCCGAAGATGAAGTGATCTTCATTGACTCTTCCATTTACAACCTCATCGAACCATTGCTCTCCACCTTCACCACGGTGAAGCACCTTGTGTTCATGAACGACGGCAAGGGCGAGGTGCCAACATCGGTGCCCGGTTTCGAAGTGCACGAATATGAATCTTTGATCGCGTCAGTGCAGCCGATGCAGTGGCCAGCAATCAAAGACGAAAATCAGGCAGCAAGCATGTGTTACACATCGGGCACCACTGGTAACCCGAAGGGCGTCATCTACAGCCATCGCAGCACCTACTTGCACACCATGGGCGTGATGATGGCCGACAGTGTGGGTGTGAGCGAGAGCGACATCATTCTTCCCGTGGTGCCAATGTTCCACGCCAACTCGTGGGGCCTTGCACACGCAGGTGTTGCCAGCGGCGCAGATTTGGTGATGCCTGGCCCCGACCTTTCGGGCCCTGGTGTTGCCAATCTCATCGTTGAAGAGAAGGTCACCGTTGCAGCAGGCGTGCCAACAATTTGGATGGCGGTGCTTCCTGAGTTGAAGGGTCGCGACACTTCCTCGTTGCGTTGCATTCCGTGTGGCGGTTCAGCAGTGCCAAAGGCGTTGAGCGAGGCATATCGCGAACAAACTGGCTTGCCTATTTTGCAGGCATGGGGCATGACCGAAACAAGCCCCATTGCTGCTGTGTGCACGTTGTCGAAGGCTGACCGCGAATTGCCACAAGAACAACAAGCAGACTTGCGCACCACGGTGGGTCTCATTGCCTTTGGTGTTGAGATGCGCGTTGTTGAACCCGGCACCACCACACCACAGCCATGGGATGGCGAAACAAGTGGTGAGCTGCAGGCATCAGGTGCGTGGATTGCATCGAACTATTACAACGATCCTCGTAGTGGAGAAAGCTTCACCGAAGACGGTTGGTTGCGCACCGGCGACGTTGCAGTTGTTGACGCCAAGGGCCGCATTCGTCTTGTTGACCGCACAAAGGACCTCATCAAGTCGGGCGGCGAATGGATTTCATCGGTTGACGTTGAGAACGAACTGATGGCTCATCCGAAGATTGCAGAAGCAGCCGTAATTGGTGTGCCGCACCCTAAGTGGAGCGAGCGTCCGCTTGCATGCGTTGTGGTGAAGCCAGGCGAAGAGCTCACGAAGGAAGAAGTGATCGAACACCTCGTTCCTCGTTTGGCCAAGTGGCAGTTGCCCGATGACGTGGTGTTCATTCCTGAAGTGCCAAAGACATCAGTGGGCAAGTTCTCAAAGAAGACCTTGCGCGACGAGTTCGCCGACTACAAATTGCCTGACGCTTAGGCCAAGCAATTGCCCGACGCTTAATTGGCTCTGGCGGTTACAGACGGCCGGAGTTGATAATGCTCTGCAGGAATTGCTGCGCGCGCTCTGATTGCGGTGCAGTGAACACCTGCGATGGCGGGCCCTGTTCAATGATGTGGCCGCCATCAAGCACGCACACCACATCGCTGGTGTCGCGCGCAAAACCCATTTCGTGAGTGGCAAGCACCAAGGTCATGCCTGCTGCTTTCAATTCGCGCACAACATCGAGCACTTCGCCCACCAATTCGGGGTCGAGAGAACTAGTGATTTCGTCGAGCAACAACACTTCTGGCTCAATGGCCAATGCACGCACAATGGCCACTCGTTGTTGCTGACCGCCCGACAGTTGATCAGGGTAAGAATGTGCTTTGTCGCCCAAACCAAAACGCTCGAGTAGTTCAATGGCCTTTGCACGAGCAATTGATTTGTCAATGCCAAGAGTGCGAGTGGGGGACAAGATGATGTTTTCCATCACTGACATGTGCGGGAACAAGTTGAAGTTCTGAAACACCATGCCAATGCGTCGGCGTATGGGGTTGGCATCAAGTCCGGGAACGGAGATATCAATGTCGTCGAGGAAGATTGCGCCATCATCAATGGGCTCAAGCAAGTTGAGGCACCGCAGCAAGGTGCTCTTGCCTGAACCACTCGGCCCAATCAGTGTGACCACGGAGCCTTCGGCAATATCGAGCGTGATGTTTTGCAGCACTGTGTTGTTGCCGTATGACTTTGAGAGTCCGCGAAGAGAAAGTTTGATATTGCTCATCGCACCCTGGTTCCGGTGGTGCGACGTCGCTCACGTTCCACGAGGTAGTCGGTGGTGCGTGTGAGAGGAATGGTGATGCAGAGGAAGATCACTGCAGCACCAATAAATGGTGTGAAGTTGGCGAACTTCGACTTATCAATTCCTGCTTGACGCAAAATTTCAATGGGGCCAATAAGACTCACCAAGGCAACGTCTTTCTGCAAGCTCACTAAGTCGTTCATGAGTGGTGGCACAACACGGCGCACGGCCTGAGGAATCACAACAAAGCGCATTGTTTGCCAGTTTGAAAGACCAAGCGACCGGGCAGCAGCACGTTGAGACTCGTGCACGCTTTCAATGCCCGCACGAAACACCTCTGCTACATACGAGGCGTATGTGAGCACCAGTGCAACCGAACCCCAGATAAGCGGGCTGTTCCACGGGCGATCCATGCCAAGGCCCGGCACGCCAAAACCAATGAGGTAAATCCACAGAATCACCGGCACGCCACGCATGATGTCTGTGTATGCGATGGTGAGCGCGCGTAGTGGAAACAACGCTGAAGAACGTGAGTTGCGCGCCATTGCCACCAACATGGCAAGAATCAAAATGAGTGGTGCACACCACGCAAAAATTTTCACATCCAAAACAAATGCGTGCAGCAGGCGCGGCATGGAATCCCAAAATCGCTCGCCGTTGAAGAACGAATGACGCACACGGTCCCATCGCGGCATTTTGGGAACGAGAAGAACAATCGCGGCCACCACGATCAGCGAACTGACCGTAGCGACCGCGATGCTGCGACGTTTCCGTTTTTGTTCGTATGCAGCACGACGACTGGTGGTGGTAGCCATCTTCAGTCAGTCGTAGTGGTGCGAAACGAGCCGTTATTTAATAACGGGAATTTCAGCCTTGCTGGACAACCAGGTGGTGGTGATTTCTGCAAGAGAACCACTGTCCTTGATTGCTGCAAGCGCAGTGTTGACACAGCTCACCAGTGGGTTCTCAAGGTCGAAGACCAAACCAAACTCATCTGCCTTTGCAGTTGAGTCAGCGGGAAACTGACCAAGAACTGACGAGCCTTCGATTTCTACAGCCGATACGTAGAGAGCTGTAGGAAGGTCGAAGATGGCGGCATCAATTTGCTTGGCTTCAAGAGCGGCCTTTGCACCGGCGTTGTCGTCGTATACGAACGGAGCGGTATCTGGCTTAATCACGTTGGTGATGTATTCAAGGCTGGTGGTGCCAGCTTGTGCACCAAGCTTGAGCTTCTTGATAGCAGCAAGAGTTGTTGCACCCTTGGCTGCTGAATCAGTGAGACCAACGATGGCTTGGTTGGTGGTGTAGTAACCATCGCTGAACGACACTGTTTGCTTGCGCTCATCGGTGATGGAGTACTGCTGCAAGTTGAAGTCGAAGTTCTTCTTGCCTGGTTGAATTGCCTCATCGAATGTTGTGCGCACCCACTTCACGTTTGCGTCTGAGTAACCGAGTTCTTCGGCCACGGCGTACGCAACAGCAGCTTCGAAGCCTTGCTTGCTCTCTGGCTTGTCATCAACGACCCATGGGCCGTATGCAGGTGAGCCTGTTCCAATAGTGAGGGTGCCGTCGGTCAATGTCTTGCCGGCGGTGCATTCGTTCCCTGTGCCTGCCGAAGCCTTGGCTGCAGTGGTGTCGCTAGAAGAAGATCCGCCGCATGCTGAGAGGGCGATAGTTCCAGCCACCGCGAGGGTGATGAGTGTTTTGCGCATAGTGATTCCTTTCGGGGTGGCAATGAGCCACGATGAATCTACTCGGGGCTGAATCACCTCGGTACATGCGGAAATCTCCGTCAATGCGGCATTGGGTGTTGCCCCTTACCCGCCAGTAGCCCTAATGTTTGGCGCAGTGAAGCGGGTCACACCTGCCAATTCGAAGGAGCGCCATGAGCATCACCGATAAGAGCAATCAAGAACTCATTGGCCGCGATGAGTTGAACGATATTGAGGCAATTCTTGCTATCACCAATACCGACGTAGATGAGGTGGAGCACATTGTGAAGAACAATGCTGATTCCATCTTCACCTGGGATTACTCGCTTGCCCGCCCCACCCTTCGTCGCTTGTATGAAAAGGCAAAGACCGGTCAATGGAATGGCACCACTGATCTTGACTGGTCAACAGATGTCGACGTTGAAAAGAGCGTGTTCGAGGATTCTCAAATTCTTGGTTCAGGCATGGAACAGGCTCTGTACGCCGACACGCAACTGGGCAAGTGGGGCGACAAAGAATGGCTTGAGTTCGGTATCGAAGGACGTAAGTGGCAGCTCAGCCAGTTCCTTCATGGCGAACAAGGTGCGCTTATTTGCACCGCAAAAATTACAGAGACGGTGCCCTGGTACGACGCAAAGTTGTACGCAAGCACTCAAGTAGTAGACGAAGCACGCCATGTTGAAGTGTTCGCTCGCTACCTCGACGAAAAGATGGGTGGCGGCTATCAGGTCAACACACACCTTCGCCTGCTTCTCGACGACATCATCAATGACAGCCGTTGGGATATGACCTATCTCGGCATGCAGATCATGGTGGAGGGCCTTGCGCTCGCAGCGTTTGGTTTCCTGCACGCCACCACCAACGAGCCACTTCTCAAGAAGTTGTTGCGCTATGTGATGAGCGATGAAGCTCGACACGTAGCTTTTGGTGTTCTCAGCTTGCAAGAGGTCTACTCCGAAATGAGCGACGCTGAAATGAAAGACCGCCAAGAGTTCGCCTACGAAGCAAGTGTGCGTATGCGTGACCGTTTCTTGCAGCAAGAAGTGTGGGATCGCATGGGTGTGAACACCAAGGAAATTGCTCCCATGATGTTGCAAGACCCTTCACGCGTTTTGTTCCAGCAGATGTTGTTCTCAAAGATCGTGCCGAACTGTAAGAAACTGGGTCTTCTCGACCGAAACGACAAGTGGCTTCGCCACAAGTTCGAGGACATGGGAGTTATCCAGTTCGAAGATTGGGAAGACACCGCAGAAGAGTTCGCTGCATTTGAACTCGGCAAGGAAATGCCCACCATTGGTGGCTGAAATCCAGCGAACAACTGAGTGATTCGTATGAATGGGGGCGGTGTGACCGCCTCCATTCGGTCATAATGGGGCATGGCCCTTTTCGGACAAGTACTCACGGCAATGATCACGCCGTTCGATGCCAACGGCGCGCTCGATATCAACGAAGCAGTGCGTTTGGCGAAGTGGTTAGAAGCAAATGGAAATGATGGCCTGGTTATCTCTGGCACCACCGGCGAATCCTCCACACTCACAGACCCTGAGAAGTTGCAACTGTGGGAAGCCATCATTGGTGCCGTCAGCATTCCTGTGATTGCTGGCTCTGGTTCCAACGACACTGCTCACTCGGTGCACCTCACCAAAGAAGTCACCAAGATGGGTGCCGCAGGCATTTTGGCCGTGGGCCCGTATTACAACCGCCCACCACAGTCGGGTCTCATCGGTCATATCGAAGCAATGGCCAACGCCACCTCGTTGCCAGTGATTGTGTACGACATTCCTGTTCGCACAGGCCGCAAAATTTCAACTGAGTCGCTCGCCTACTTAGCCAACAATGTGAAGAACGTGAAGGCGTTGAAAGATGCCGCGGGTAACCCTGCAGAAACCTCAAACCTCATGGCGATGGTGCCGAAAGATTTTGAGTTGTACTCGGGCGACGATGGACTCACGCTTGCATTCCTTGCATATGGCGGCGTTGGCGTGATTGGTGTGGCAACACACTGGAGCGCCCCTGAACATCAACTCATGATTAACGCCTTCAACAACGGTGACGTGAAAACAGCGCGCGCCATCAATGACATTCTTTTGGAGAGCTACGCCTACGAAACGGGCGATGCGAATCCAAACCCCATTCCTTCAAAGGTGATGATGAATCATCTTGGCTTCAACGTGGGCGAGTGTCGCTTGCCAATGGGTCCACCACCAGCCGGACTCGCAGACCGTGCACGCAAGGTTCACGAGAATCTTGAAGCCGCACGCGCACGTTTGCGTTCGTAACTCCATGGCTCAGTCAGTACGTATTTATTTCCTGGGCGGTCTCGGCGAGATCGGCCGTAACTGCATGGTGCTCGAGCAAGACAACAAGTTGCTCATCATCGACTGCGGTCTTATGTTCCCCGATGCTGATATGCACGGCATCGACCTTGTGTTGCCCGACTTCACATTCCTTATTGAGAACAAAGAGCGCATTGTTGGTTGTGTTGCTACACACGGTCACGAAGATCACGTAGGCGGCTTGCAGTTCCTGCTGCGTGAACTTGAATTTCCTATTTATGGTTCAGCTGTCACGCTTGGCCTTGCTCGCAACCGCATTGAAGAAGCAGGGCTTCTTAAACACACCGACCTTGTCACAGTTGCCGACGGCGAGCGTTTAAACATTGGGCCATTTGATGTTGAGTTCTTGCCTGTTACTCACTCGGTTCCCCATGCTCACGCCATCATCGTGCACACACCACAAGGTGTGATTGTGCACTCCGGTGACTTCAAGCTTGATCTCACTCCAGTTGATAATCGCCGCACAGATCTTGCGCGTCTTGGTGAATTGTCTGCAACCGTGGGCATTCGCTTGCTCATGTGTGACTCCACCAATGCAGAAGAGCATGGTCATGCCCCAAGCGAACGAAGCGTGGGCGCAGTGTTGCGTCAGCTCTTTCACGAACATCGTGATCGCCGCATTATCACCGCCAGTTTCGCCAGCCACATTCACCGCGTGCAGCAAGTGATTGAAGCTGCAATGGAGAGTGGCCGCAAAGTGGCACTCATGGGCCGTTCTATGCAAAAGAACGTTGCACTTGCGATTGATTTGAAACTCATCAACATTCCACCAAGCGTGTTTATTGATGTTGAAAAGATTCACGATTTCGCACCGGAAGACGTGTGTGTCATCTCCACCGGTTCACAAGGTGAGCCCATGTCTGCGCTCTCTTTGTTGTCGCGCGGAGAAAGTAAGTGGATCAAGGTAGGCGAAGACGACACCATCATTCTTTCGAGTCATGCCATTCCTGGCAACGAAGGAAACGTGAACCGCGTGATTGATGGTCTCATGCGCGCAGGCGCAAAAGTGGTGCACTCTGGTGTTGCCGATGTGCACGCAACGGGTCACGCACAAGCCGATGAGTTGAAGACGTATCACTCCATTCTTCGTCCGGAATATTTCATTCCGGTGCACGGCGAGTATCGCCATATGAAGGCACACGCCGACCTTGCAGTTGTGATGGGCGCAGACCCTTCACACGTGCTGCAAGCAACAGACGGCGACGTTGTTGAATTATCAGACAACGGACTTGAGTTCGTTGACAAGATTCCTGCGCATTATTTGTTTGTCGATGGCATCGTGGGTGATGTGGGGCAGGGCGTGTTGCGTGACCGCCGCGTACTTGCCGAAGAAGGCGTCGTTGTCATCGTGGCCACCGTTGATGCCGAGACGCACAAAGTGATCACGGGGCCCGAAGTCATCACGCGTGGCTGGGTGTATGCGCCCGAAGCAGACAGCCTTCTTGACGAAGCAGAAGCACATATTGAGAAGGCTCTCGTGAAGGCTCTCGATGACGGTGTGTCTGATATCGAATCTCTCGAGCGCGAAGTGCGCCGAGCTGCCGGCAAGTTCGTGAACGAGCGCACCAAGCGCCGTCCCATGATTGTGCCCGTGGTGATGACCACCTGATACCCCTCAGAGCCCGAGAATTAGGGGTATCCCGAACCCCCGTTCACCCCACTAGTACCTTTTGAGTCATGTCTGGCAAGGGTTCTAGTTCCTCATCGCGTAGTTCCAAGGGGTCATCTGGATCTCGTGGGGGCTCTCGTGCTGCAGTGAAAACTCCGCCGAAGGGCAATGCACGCCCCTCGAAGAAGGCCGCACCCGAATCTGCCGCTCGTGAAGTAGTGCGTGGGCGCGAAGTGGAGTTCTGGGGCGTTGGCCTTATCTCTGCCGGCATCTTGCTGGTGCTCTCTATGTACCTGCACATGGCTGGCCCATTGGGCGACGCCATTGACACCTCGTTCGGCTGGTTACTTGGTCTGGGTCGCTTCGCGTTGCCAGTAGTTGTTGTTGGTGTGGGTGTTGCCATGGTGCGCCGACGCAGTGTTGAACATCGCGTTCGTCTCACGGTTGGTTGGGCAGTGGTGGTGTTGGCCATCTTGGGTCTCTTGCACATCATGAATGGCAAAGATGAAATTGTCGCCACCGTTGACGCCATGTCACAAGCTGGCGGCTGGTTCGGTGCTGTTATTGGTGAGCCGTTGCGTTCCACTCTTAGTTGGGCTGGCGCAACTGTTGTGTTGTTCGCAATCGGTGTTGCTGGTGCCATGTTGGTCACCGACACCACGTTGCCCGAATTGATCATTGTGTTACGCACATGGTCTGCGAAGTTTGGCAATGTTGCTGGTGATGCTGCACGTAAGGCAACAACTAATCGCAATTCATCATCAGATGGTTACAGCGATTTAGTGGAAGTACCGGGCGAGCGTGAATCTCGTGGACGTACGCAACCAAAGCCCACGTTGTACGACGCTGACGATGATGAAGATCTTCGCCCCATCAAACCCAAGGCTCCTCGTCGTTCGAAGAATGATGGCGCAACACCCGCAACCCCTGAGTTCGTTGGCAAGCCTGGTCGCAAGAACAATGACGCTTCTGACGATGCGTCAACACCGTCAGTACCTGCAGTACCAGGCGTGTGGACATTGCCAAGCACCGACTTGTTGGGTCTCACCGAAGTGCATGAAGTCAACAAGAAAGACGTTGCCGATCGCGGTGCGTTGTTACAAGAGTCGCTTGCATCACACGGTGTAGAAACTCGTCTCACCGGTATGACCGTTGGTCCTACGGTGACGCGTTTCGAACTTGAGCTTGGCTCTGGTGTGAAGGTTGCAAAGGTTGTCAACCTCAACCGCGACATCGCATATTCAATGGCCGCCACCGACGTGCGTATCTTGGCGCCTATTCCTGGCAAGTCTGCTGTGGGTGTTGAAGTGCCAAACCATGTACGTCAGCTTGTGTCGTTGGGTGACCTCATGGTGTCGCCCGAAGCAAAAGCCGCAACACACCCACTCGACGTTGCAGTAGGCAAAGACATCGCCGGTCGCGCAGTGTTCTTGAATCTTGCTGCAACTCCTCACATGCTGATTGCTGGTGCAACAGGTGCGGGTAAGTCAAGTGGCATCAACTCAATTCTCACGTCGTTGCTGATGCGTAGCACACCTGATCAGGTGCGTCTTATTCTCATCGACCCCAAGCAAGTGGAAATGGGGCAGTACGCAAAGTTGCCGCACCTTCTCACTGCACCTGTTACTAACCCGAAGAAAGCTGCAAATGCTTTGGGTTGGGCTGTGAAAGAAATGGA
>CANFIM010000023.1 GCA_947447175.1 Acidimicrobiaceae bacterium
AATCGTGAAGCTCTCGACAATGCAATGCGTGATTGGTGTGCGCAACGCACGCAAGAAGAAGTTCTTCAAGCAATGGCTGATGCTGATGCAGCAGCTGGCCCCATCATGACAATGGAAGACATTGCTAATGATCCGCACTACGCCGCACGTGAAGCAATCATTGAAGTAGAAGGCACGCCGATGCAGGGCCTTATTGCAAAGTTGTCGAAGACTCCCGGCATCATTCGCTGGCGTGGCCGTGCAAAAGATCAAGACGGCGAAGCCATACGCCGCAATGGTTGGGGCTGAATTACCCATTCAGTCCGTGAACTTTGTTCACCAACAACTAATGTTTCCCTGTTCGTCAGGGGGAATTCATGAACACCGAAGCCGCTCCGCGTTTCTCACGCGCTACCAAGGTTTTATCGCTCACCGCGATTGCCACATTCCTGGTTTCGCTTGATACCAGCATTGTTGTTGTTGCTCGTCGCACCATTGAAGCTGATCTCGGTCACCCCACTCTTCTCACCTGGGTGTTCTCGGGTTACAACATTGCGTATGCAGCGGGCCTTCTCACCGCTGGCCGATTCGCTGACGTGAACGGACGTAAGCGTTCATTCCTTCGCGGTCTCACTTTGTTCAGCATCGGTTCTGTGTTGTGCGGTTTTGCACCGAATGCACTTTTCCTTGTGTTGGCTCGAGTGATTCAAGCCATCGGTGGTGCACAACTCACCCCCGCCTCCATCGCTCTTGTTCTTCCCGAATTCCCCGCTGAAAAGCGCACCGTTGCCATTGGCATTTGGGGCGCAGTGGGCGGTCTTGCCGCAGCAGTCGGACCATCAGCTGGTGGCATTCTCGTTGAGTGGCTCGACTGGCGTGCATTGTTCTTCATCAATGTGCCCTTCTGTATTTTCACGTTGATTGTTGGTCGTAAGTTGCTGCACGAAAGCAAAGACCCCAACGCAACAAAGAATGTCGACATGATCGGCACAGCATTGGGCATTCCTGCTGTTGGCCTCATCACATTGTCACTCACTCAAGCTGGTGAGTGGGGTTGGTTCGAGCGCCGCACCGTTGGGTCATTCCTTATTGGCCTCATTCTTCTCATCGCTTTCGTTATTCGGTGTTCACGAGTATCAAATCCGTTGCTTGATTTGTCATTGTTCAAAATGCCCTTTGTTGTTGCGGCAAATGTCTCCGGCTTGTTCTTCAGTATCGGCTTCTTGGGCATGTGGTTGCTCAACACGTATTGGGTGCAAGCCGTATGGCATTACAGCCCCGCAAAATCTGGCCTTGCCACTGCGCCTGGCCCCATGATGGCGGCACTTCTCGCTGCACCAATGGGTCGTATGGCTACTCGTTTTGGGCATGCCCGCGTACTTCTTTTCGGGTCATTCCTGTTGGCCATCGGAACGTTTGGTTTGGGTCAAACAATGACAACAACGCCTAAGTACCTCACCATTTATCTGCCGTGGATGTTGATCACAGGCGCTGGAGTTGGTTGCAGCATCTCCACACTCTCAAGCTCTGCAAGCGCGTTCTTGCCACCAGCACGTTTCGCAATGGGCTCAGCATTGAATACCACTTCTCGTCAAATTGGCTCAGCATTGGGTGCAGCGCTTGCAACATCACTCACTATTAGCGCAATGGCAACTGTGAATAAGTGGAACGGCCAGTTGATGGCAGCGAAGGAATTGTTGGCAACAAGCCCGGCCAAAGCGCAAGCAGCGTTCCAAGCAATCGTCTCGCCAACTCGAAGCGATCTTGCTGGCTATTTCAATGCGTATCGCACAATGGCAGCTATCTATTTGTTTGCGGGAATCGTGATGATCACGTTGTATCGCAAACCAACCGAACGTCAAATGGCCGAAGCCAACAACGTAGAGTTCGTCGACTAAATCGCGTTATGGGATGACAATGTCACCCACAACAACTTGACCGGTAGCAAAGCTAAGACCATTAAACATGATCTTTCCAGTTGATGGCACATATCCAACTGAGTAGATCTCCACTTCATTGCTGCCATCAAAGATGATGCTCTCTTGCTGGGTTGCTGGGTTGTAGACCGTCACAATGTTTTTGTTGTTTGCGTCAAGACCGGTCAGCAACAACTTGCCACCCACTTGATATCCGATAGTGATGTTCTTGATCACAGTGTTCTCATCACGCACTGTTGGGTAGTACTGCATTAAGCGAGTTGCGTTCATTCCCATGCCACCCGCGATGGCAATGGTTTGCGTGGTTCCAAAATTAAAGATGTTCGTCACGCTCGAGCCTGACATGCCACAGAACACCGAATAGGACGGATTTGCCGGACCAATCATCGGTTGACACATTCCAGAAATATCGTTCTGAGAGGGTGTCGGATTCACTGAATAGTTGCTTCCACCCGCTATCCATGGAGTTGTATCAAGAGCTCCCGCAGCCAGCGTGTATCGGAAGACGCCAGCATTCATCGAACCGCTGTAGTTGGGAATTCCGATGTATGCATTTCCATCGGCAAACTTACGTAGAAATGTTGCTTGACTACCTGAAGACAAGGTTGTGATTGACCCGTTGGTCGCAATCTTTCGCACCCAGTTTGCATTCGTGCTCTGTGTAGAACCGGAGACAAGAATCGTTCCATCACTCAACACCAAGAAATCTCGAATAGTGATGTTGTCATTGACAATGCGAGTAATAACTCCATTTGCATTCTTACGAAGCGTCATGGTGGTGGTGTTCTTGGCTGTGCCGGTGTAATACAAATTTCCAGTTCCATCAAACTGCAGCGGGAGATTCCCGTTATATGACAAGCCGTACATTGATCCGAATGTTGTTGAGATTGTCTGCATATCGGAGTCAACGCAAGTGGGCACACCCGTGTCGGTATCTACTTCAGCTATCGGACAAGTAGGGGCGCCGGTTGTGAGCGCAACGTTACTCATGAACACCACATAGAACTTGCCGTTCGGTGCTGAGTAGAAGTCACGCACGGGTGGAGTTGGGCTGCCAGCGGCGTACAACGACGGATTCGTTCCGTCAGCAGCAACCGCAACTGCACAATTGGTTTGACCTGCATAGTTGGTTCCACATGATCCGCTTGCGGAAGACAATGCAAGTCCGACTGCGCCGCTGATTTGGAAAATCACTGCGTTTGGATCAGCGGACAGTTTCACTTGAAGTAATCCAGCAGTTGTGACACTGGAACGTTTAAAAGCCTGAAACTTTGTCCACTTTGCAGCGTTTCCAATAATGCGTCCATTTCCCGCCGCATTAGTAGGAGAAGAGAACTTCACACCGCTTGTGTTGTAACCCTCGCGAAGCCAATAGCCGGTTGGGCGAATATTTATCCACGGTGTCAGGGGACCTTTGACCGACCCTTTCATTGCGCGTGCATGAAAACTCACGTTCCACTTTGTGACGACTTTCGAAATTGTGCAGGCCGTTGCATTCTTCTTGATAGTGCAGGTCTTCCCGTTGTTCGTTGAGATAATCGTGCTGGTTACTCCTGCTGGAGCTTGCTCAATGAGAACCCGCAAGTTGGCGTATCCCTTAGCAGTCGCCTTGGCTTCAACCTTGATAACGATTGGAAGGGGTGGCTTCACAACTTTTGCAGCCTGAACAGGTGCGGCAATAGCGACCAGCGTGGCGGCAGCCAACGAGGCGATTGCGATTCGAGCAGATGTGGTGGCCATGACGACTCTCCATTTCAAGAAATAGCAATGGACTATTTCCAGAAATGAGTCTAAGCCTCTTGTGTTTAAAGAACGCCCACCTGGCATGCAACGCCGGTGCCGCCGATACCGCAGTAACCGTTGGGGTTCTTACCCAGGTATTGCTGGTGATACGGCTCTGCATAATAAAAGTCGGTGAGCGGCGCGACTTCCGTTGTGATCTCGCCGTAACCAGCCTTCGTCAACGATTCCTGATATACCGCCTGCGTCGATTCAGCCTCAACACGCTGTGCGTCGCTGTTGTAATAGATGGAGCTGCGATATTGCGTGCCAATGTCATTGCCTTGGCGATTGCCCTGCGTGGGGTCATGGTTTTCCCAGAACGTACGAAGGACATCGGTAAGTGATACCTGTGTTTTGTCGTATGCCACCAACACCACTTCGGTGTGTCCGGTTAAACCACTGCATACCTCTTCATATGCGGGGTTTGGTGTGAACCCACCGGCGTAACCCACTGCAGTGGAATAGATGCCGGGCATTTGCCAGAACTTTCGCTCAGCTCCCCAGAAACAACCCATGCCAACAACGAGGGTGTCAACGTTTTCTGGCCACGAACCAACAAGTGGAGTCTTCAATTCGAAGTGCTCCGGTGGAACGGGCATTGTTTGATCTGTGCGACCAGGCAGTGCCTCCGCTGCGGTAATCATCACTGGGTTTTTACGACCGAACATGATGGTCACGATACTGCCGGAAGTTTGTCTTCAAGGAAGCCAAGGTCTTCCACATCAAAAACTCTTGGGAGACCAAAAAACTTCTTGAGAACGACGCCCAAATTTCTCGTTGATGTATAGGTCTTGAACGGCTAATAATTCCTCGCACCCAGGCAACACACGCAAACCAGCCGACGTAGCAGTCAACAGTAAGTCGCCATCATTTTGGTCGCGCGCTGCTTCCACAACCTTCATACAAACTTCGATGGCTGAAATCACGAGCCTCGTTGTTGTGCCGTCGTAATCAGCCCACGAATAACTTGTACCCGCAAAGGGAACATCCCGAATACTCCGTAGCACAGTCATGAGTTCTCGCTTCTCGCAATTACCTGACGACTTGAACTCGCCAAATGCCATTTGAAGCCTGTCAGCATCAGTAGTAACCAGTGGACTTAGTTGAATGTCATCCGTATATGTGATGGGTGCCCAATCAAAGGCATTTCCTTGAGTTCCCAGGTCTCGCAACCCACGGCGCATGTCTGATACCACTGTTGCGAACGCCGAATCAGAAATGTCGATATCCCACATTGCGGTCCGTGCAGCAGAGCGGCGCGGTCTGTCTCTGTTGAGAGAAAGCCAAGTCAATAGTTCAAGTGCTCTTTTCTTTCGAAACTCCGCTACCACCCCATCCACCGAAACAACCATCGGATAGCCATACACCTTCACTTCTACAATCCAAGGTTTCACTTCAACTACGGGAGCACCGTGTAAAGAATCTGGAAGTGTCCGGTCCACCGCACGCAATAGAGAACCAAACGGTTCCCCGACATTGATATTCGGATCAACGCCGAAGGATGATTTAGCCCTTGCCTGGCGGACTTGATGCAGTAGATCTAATTCTGTGGTCGTTAAGACATCAGGAAAGGTGTGCTGCTTTATTTGTGCACGCCTTCGTCGTTCAATATGTGCCAGCACAGAAACTGCTGCAACTGGCGAGATTGAACCCGTAATCGGCGCCGCTATAGAAGTGGCTGGGCTATTCAAAACCGCACTTGAGTTCGAAGTTGTCGCAAATAGGCCAAGAAGCCATGCAAGACGAGTGGCGACAAACCCAGTCTGATTGGTTGATTCTCGAAGGTATTGCACAGCCTCATTTAGGACAACCAGGGTCATCAGCAATGCAACCAAGAGCAGCAACACCACCGCTTCACGTCCCGATACCCGGCTATCTCTCAATGAAAAATTAGACAGTCCCTGAATGTGAACTGAGATCTGAAAAGCAACCCAACCGCCGAATACCAAACAGAGAAATACAAGGCTCCAAATCGAAAACTGCTTCTTCATCCCGACACAACATTGGCGGAACGGGTAATGGTGATGGTCCGGTTTCTAATTCCGATGAGGGAAAGCAATTTCATGCTCACCACCTTCTGAATTGTGACACTTGCACCACCACCAAACACTCTCACCTCACCATGCATCCCATGAGAGTTGAGAAAGTTGGAAATCTCCATTGCTGCGCGCGTTTTGTCTACGTAAGGAGTTCCGACGCGGATTCCTGAAATCTGTTGACAACCAATTCGAGACGCATTCTCTGCAATGTCTGAAATATCCGCATACTCAGTGACCACTCGTCCGCCATCAAATACCAAACCAACCAGTGCCGTAAGACCAAATAACAGGCACACTACGAATGCAGATATTGATCCTTGTTCGCGATTTTCCACTCTTACCTCGATGTGTATTGGTCAACTATTTCTGACGACTCTGCAGAAACAGACCTCGGTGCAATTGCAAGCAAACCCAGCCCACGAATGTTTATGGTGCATTGAACACGCACCTCATACGTCGTCTGTTCATTGAGAAAGACCCTTCTGACATCGATATCGGAAGAATCGCATCCGGATTTCAACAAACTCATTTCTTGACGCGCAATCCGAGTCCCACGGGAAGCAGCTATTTGAGAATTTGATTCGGAAGCAACACGTGCAGCGACATCCGCCGCACGTCGAACTGTTAGAGTGGCATCGGTCATGCGGCCCACATAGATGACGAACGTTCCAAAAATAAACATGGCTGGCACCAAGAGCAGGGTTTCAATTGTGATCGACCCTCTTTGATTCAAGGTCATCTGTTCTGCTCCATGATGAACTGCTCGTTTGAGACCCACACGGTTCGTTCCAATCTTGTTGGAAGAAACGGAACAATCCGTTGAATTTCGACTGCAACAGTCATTCCGGTCAGGAAAGAAGTGTGACGTATTCGTGGACTCTGGGAGATATGGCCACCTAGCTCAGCCACTGTACGAATCGAAATCTGCCTTGCATTGCTCAACACATCAACGGAACCATCTGCTGTGGATGCGATTTGTGCCCCGCGTTGTGCCGCCAATTGAGCAACATGAGACGCATGAGCGAATACCGCAAAATGAACGGACATAAAAAGCAGAGAGAGGACGACCGGGACGAGAAGAACAGTCTGAGTGCTCGTCTCGCCCCGGTTGCTTGCACCTCGGGTGGGCAGCGTTACCCGAGATTCAAAGAATTGGCTTTGTCGCGAACGCGAGCCGTAATGATTCCGCCCACTGTGATTGCTAGTGCTACTAACGCCGCGGCCATAACGACTGTGGTGGCGCTTACCTCCCCACGTTCGATGTCGCTCTCGCGCGATGCATCGAACTGCACCTTGTAGTACTGAAACATCTGTTGAATCACTGACATATTTCTCCCCTTTCTGTTTTTTTCTTTTGGAGATCTTTGTGACGCTCATAGGGCCCCGATAGTTCCAACAAATGCTGGGTACCCGACGAGAAGAATGAATCCGAGAAAGAGAAGGACTATGGGCAAACCCATCTTTTCCGTCCGCTGTTCAGCTTCGTACTCAATTCGAGCCAGATTCTTCTGTCGCAGTGACGTGGCCTTTGCTGCCAGCGATTGTCGAATTCTGGCTCCATGTTCACCAGCAAGTTGGACACTGTTTGATACATCGACAAGCGAATCAACACCATACGTAGTCCCAAGGTTTCGCAATCCGTCCCAATACGACAATCGTCCACTTTGGGACCGTGTAATACAGATTCGAATCTGTAGGAAGCCCCACCCATCACCCGAATGGGCTGCGGCGAGAATTGCTGTTTCAATTCCTGCACCACCTGCAAGCAACACGTTCATCAGGTCTAGAAACACTGCAGTAGCTATTTCCAGGTCGTTTCGATAATCGCGGGCAATCTTCGTGACATCTTTTGTGCCATGTATCCACAACAAAATTGGCCCAACGAAAAGTACTAGGGGCACGAGAGTAAACGAATACTCGCAATTGACAAGAGATAGAAGAACTGCGAGGAGAAGTACTGCACTTACCCACACAAGAATTCGTGACCTCTGCGTGGTCATGAATTGTCTCTTTGTTAAAGAGTTCAGCGCCAAGTCCGTTTCAGTTGGATAAAGAGTCATGATGCAGACTTTTCGAGAGCACGGAACAGCCGAGTCGGAGTAGCAACTTGCGCGATTTTCATAAGCCAGATGAGCGAAGAGGCAAACATTGCAATCGCCGCAAGTCCCACAGCAAGACCATTGAGAGATACAAACGGCGAGAGATATTGACGATCAAAAACAATCAAGCCGCCGATAAAGGCAATGACGACAGAGAAGATGATGCGCACTGCGGTACGCGAACGAGCGCGTGAAACCCATATACGTAAGTACAAATGGCATTCTGCACGCGCGCATTCGCTGAGATGAGTGAGCAACTGTCCGAGGTCACGAGTTTGATGTTTTGATGCAGTAACCAGTGCTGCCACAACAAAATCACAAGTCGGATGCGACACTTCATCCGCAAATCTTCTAAGAGAAATCTCTATTGATTCATATCGAAGCGATGCGACGAGTCGTTGAACTGGAGCATTGATTGCGGCCGGCGAATGCAGTGATGTTGCAATGATTGCCTGCTCAAGTCCTGATGCTGCCGCCATTGCATCACGTAAATTTTCTGTCCACGTTGCGATTGCCTCTACAACTTGTCGGTGATCTCGTGTACCAACCTGCCCGAAAGAGTCTGAAAGTGTCCGAATCAAATCCATGACATCTCCCGTTGGCGTCCAAACCCATGATGCTCAAGAAGTTCAGATGTGACTCCTCGAAGTGCCGCAAACGGAGAGACGTCTGAACCAATCGCAAAAACCTCATTAGAGATAATGGAATTGCCTTCCGCTGAGACCACTTCATGAATACTGCTGACACGTCTTACGCCATTCAGAACTTGAACGTGAACAACTAGATGTACAGCGCTACCTACCAAGAGATTCACAGTTTCCGAAGGAACACCAGTCGAGGCCATAGATATATATGCCAAAAGCTTTGGGAATACCGAACGAGCACTATCTGCATGAATCGTGCACATCGACCCGTTGTTGCCCTGGCTCATGGCGAGAAGCATCGGGAATGCTTCACCACCACGAACTTCGCCGACTACGACTCGGTCAGGGTCCATGCGAAGCGCCATCTTGGTCAGGTCAGACATTGTGACCTCTCCGTGGCCCTCAATATTCGCTGCCCGCGCCTGAAGTGCATCGTGGTCAGGATGTGCCTCTTCAAAGTGCTCGATGCCCAATTCATATGCATCTTCGATGGTGACTATTCGTTCATGTCGCGGTATTTCATTCATCAGTGCTCGAAGAAGAGTTGTCTTACCACTACCTGTGCCTCCAGCAATGATGATGTTGAGTCGTGCACGCACCGCAGCAGCGAGAAAGCGCGCAGTGTCGTGATGGAGCGTCCCCATATCAACAAGTTGTTTGAGTGACGAATAGTCGAATCGATGGCGACGAATCACAAGAGTCGGGTGCGACGACACTTCCATCGCTGCAAACATGCGAGAGCCGTCTTGTAACTGAAGATTTAATTCAGGGTGAGCCGGATCAAATCTTTGTTCCCGATGACCCTTGCGAGCAGCGATTCGACGAATGAGTTCAATCAATTCATCGTCGGTTTCAACAATCGGTTCAAGTTCACGACGTTCACCTGACCGCAGCTTCACCCAGACCGATCGATTGCCCCGCACATGAATGTCCGAGATGTCGTCATCCTCTAACAACGGTTCTAACCGACCGAGGCCTAGAACCTGTGCGATGGCTTGCTCAATAATTTGACGATCTTCAATTCCTGGAAGTGCATCAAACCCCCACGAGTCGATTCCGCGAGACTGAGTCAATGCAAAAGAAGCCGTTGCTCGAGCAAGCTGACGCTCTTCATCGATTGTTGGTGAGGGAAGATCCTCGTTATGACGACGTACTCGATCATCAGCAAGCGCAGAAGCGATTGCCCTCGCTACCTCGTTCACGTGTAGTGGAGAAGAAATCATTTCGGTCCGACTTCCACAATTGCGAGATGGATTGGGCCAGAAGATGCAATCTCTGTAGTAATGGACTGAGGTCCACTGAGCGTGACAATTGTTTTGCCGCCAATGTCAGATGAAGAATCAACTGACATCACCGTTAGCCGTGCTTCAAGATCTCGCGCATCGCCTGTTCCGTTCACTGGCGGTGTGACCACTGCTCGAACGACGTCTCCCGTTTTCATACCAGCAGGAAAATTGCCAGGCTCTAAAGCAATTCCGAAGAGAACATCTCCCTCCAGAAGAACTGAGAGCCCAGTCTTCTTCTGAATCTCAGTTTGTATTTGTTCTGTGATCTGAGTTTGTACTTCGGGTGAACTGAGTTTGTTCCGAACTCGTAAGTTAAGTAGTCCGAAAAGAATTGCGATTACGCAAATCACAACTGCCACCAAAACTTCCGGCCTCGGCAACTTTCGCTCAGATTTGCTCACCGTCGTACTTAGCCCAGAGGGGTTGCGTAACGCATTCAGTCGATCACCCGCATTGGGCAATCCATATCCGCCTTGCTGATCTGTCATTGCAATCTCCTTTGTCTCCCAGCGATGTGCATCATGTGTGGGCGGGCAAAGTACGGAAGGAACTTTGCTATTACCAGTCACCACCTAAGCCTTTGAATCGCCTCTAGCCTTTAACCCATGAGTCAGGCGCCAGAGGTACTGCCCAACAAGAACGATCCGTGTTGGTGCGGCAGCGGCAAGAAGTTCAAGCGTTGTCATTTGGCTAATGCAGGCCGTGTCATGCAGGGCACCATCAGCCCGATGCGTTACGTGCCTGACAACATCATCAAGCCTCCATACGCTGCGACTGGCAATGTGCCCAATACACGCGAAAGCGCAATCAAGTCACCTGAAGTCATCGAACGCATGCGAGTTGCTGGAAAAGCTGCTGCAGAGATTCTTGCGAAGGCTGGCGAACTTGTACGCCCCGGTATCACCACCGAAGAAATTGACATCTTCGTGCACGACCTCACCATTCAAATGGGCGGTTATCCGAGCCCTCTGAATTACCACGGCTATCCGAAGAGCGTGTGTACCAGTGTGAACGAAGTGATTTGTCACGGCATTCCTGATTCACGCGCGTTAGAAGACGGCGACATAGTGAACCTTGACGTCACCATTTTCTTGAATGGTGTTCATGGCGATACAAACGCAACATTCGCAGTTGGCAATATTTCGGATGAGGATAAGAAGCTCATGCGAGTTACTGAAGAGTGCTTATGGAAAGCAATCGAAGTGGTGAAGCCAGGAATGCTCATCAATGAACTTGGTCGTGCAATTCAGATTCATGCACATGAAAACAACTTTGGTGTTGTGCGTATGTTCACCGGTCACGGCATTGGTGAAACGTTCCACACTGAACCACAAGTGCTGCATTATTTCGACAAGTTCGATAGCACCATGATTCGCGAAGGAATGACCTTCACGATCGAGCCAATGATTACTGCAAGCGGCGAAACTGCTCACAAAACATGGAAAGACCAGTGGACAGCGGTGACTGCAGACTTCAGCCGCACAGCTCAATACGAGCACACCATGGTTGTTACTGCAGATGGCGTAGACGTTCTCACCGCAGGTCCTGGGGCAGTGTCGCCCTCGGCACCGTGGAATCGTTGACCTTTTACCCGTAGCGTCTTCTCTCGTGATTAACCTCCCTAACTCGGATCGCTACCTGTCGTTCGACAGGACCGAATGGGCAGACCTTCGTGCTGCTACTCCGCTCACCATTCGCGAACGCGACCTTTTGGAGCTACAAGGCATCAACGAGAGCATCGACCTTGATGAAGTTGCTGCAATTTATTTGCCACTTACTCGTTTGTTGAATCTCTATGTCAGTGCAACGCAGAACTTGCACAAGGTGTCCGCAACATTCCTTGGTGCCATGGCGCCAAAGGTTCCGTATGTGATTGGTATTGCCGGCTCAGTTGCTGTTGGCAAGAGCACGTTCGCTCGTATTCTCCAAGCTCTTCTTGCGCGCTGGCCAGAACACCCACGTGTTGACCTCATCACCACTGACGGTTTCTTGTTCCCTAATGCAGTGCTTGAAGACCGCGGCATCATGAATCGCAAAGGTTTCCCTGAGAGCTACGACACAAAAAACTTGTTGCAATTCTTGCGTGATCTCAAGAGCGGCTCGCCTACTGCTGTAGCGCCGGTGTACAGCCACGTTGTGTATGACATTGTTGAAAGCGAACAAGTTGTTGTGAGCCAGCCTGACATTCTCATCCTTGAGGGTTTGAATGTGTTGCAAGTGGGTTCCGAAGCAAATGAATTCGTTTCCGACTATTTCGACTTCTCTATTTACATTGACGCTGAAGAGTCCGACATTCAGCAGTGGTATGTGGAGCGATTCCAAAAACTACGTGAAACGGTTTTCCAAGACCCCGACAGTTTCTTCCAGCACTACGCACACCTCACTGATGAGCAAGCTGTTGAAATGGCCGTTGGAATCTGGCGTGAAATCAACGGCAAGAACTTGGTGGAAAACATTGAACCCACAAAGTCTCGTGCATCATTGATTGTTGACAAAGGCGCCGACCACCGCGTCGCAAGCGTGCATCTCCGCCGCCTCTAACGCGACTTGATTTCAGTTAGCGGTGGAGGGCGTTGAGGTAGTTGTACACCGTGATGCGCGAGACGCCCATGGCGTCGGCAACATCTTCAACGGCGCGGCGCAAAGTAAATGCACCGCGTTGATCTAACAACTTCACAGCAGTTTGTTTGTCGTTACGTGACAAGTTTGGCAACGAAGCACCAAGTTCAAGTTCTACTTGTTCAATCAATCGCTCTAATGCCCCGTGTAATTTTGGCAAGCGGACGGCAGCAACAATTGCGCCTTCCCACTCAAGTGCAATGTCACTAACGGTTGCGTCATCAACACTGACAAGTTGTGCGCCAACAGCATCAAGCAATGGCTTCACAGCAGTAAGCAAAGGGTGATTGATAAAGGCCACTATTAATCAGCCTTCTCAACATCGATAGCCACATGTGTGGCACCGAATTCATAAGCGGTAGTAATGATCGCCGATACAGCAGGTCCGGCAACTTCAGATGAAGCAATGAACGACGTGCCGAATGGCCCGAGCTCAACGTTGATACCAAGCGCTTCAATAGCTGCGATACAACGGTTCACTCGCTCTGGTGGATCACCATCAACCCATGGCTCAATGGTGAACTCAACTTTGATGTTGGTTGCCACGACACTGTCTCCCTTTGCAGCAGAATTCCATCAGCCTAAGGCTGACCTGTCTTGCTCACTCCCAGGTCAAGCGAGGAAGAACTAGAGCCACGCTGTCGGGCAAGAATTGTTTGGCCGACAGCCACACCGGCAGCTCCTCACGGGTCACCCAATGAGCCTCCGTGATCTCGCCGTCAGCAAACACAAACGGACCCTCTGTTCTGCACACAAATGCAGCAGCCACCAATTTCACGTTGGGGTCTGCGTAAACGCCAGTGCCCAGCAGTTCAACTTTCACGCCTGTAATTCCGAGCTCTTCGGAGAGTTCACGAACGGCAGCAGCTTCCCACTCTTCACCAGGCGACAGCACGCCGCCCACGGCAACATCCCAGCAACCCGGCCATACATCTTTCGTCTCGGCCCGTCGATGCACCAATATCTGCCCTACTTCAGACTGAACAGCCACGAATACGGCTCGATGCCACAACACATGGGCGCGCATCTCCTTGCGAGACACAAGACGAATCACATTGCCGGCGGGGTCCACTTCTTCCACCATTTCATTGGGCGAATTTTCGGGGTGCGCCACCACAGAAGTGTCCATGTCTCTGTGCCTACCATGTGACATGTCGAAAAACACGATGACCACTGACGACGCCCGCGACCAGCACGGCAACCCCGCCGGATTGCTTGAGCAGGCGAACGACATTTTTGATGACATGGTTACATTGCGTCGTGATCTGCACGAATGGCCAGAGATCAGTAACCACTTGCCTCGCACACGCGAGCGCGTTTTGCAATCTCTCGAAGGTTTGCCGCTCGACATCACCTTGCATGAGACCACCAGTGGCATTGCTGCCATGTTGACCGGTGATAAGCCAGGACCCACTGTTCTTCTTCGCGCCGACATGGATGCTTTGCCCATGCCTGAAGACACCACTGAAGCATTCAAGTCTCGGGTTGACAACATCATGCACGCGTGTGGTCACGACACGCACACTGCAATGTTGATGGGTGCGGCGAAGATTCTTTCTTCACGTAAAGCAGACATTCCTGGGCGCGTGCTCTTCATGTTCCAGCCGGGCGAAGAGGGTTACAACGGTGCAACTGAAATGTTGAACGAAGGCCTTCTTGATGTCGGCACCGAATCCCCAGTTACCGGAGCGTTTGCAATTCACTCCGCATCAAACATTCCCGGTGGATTCCTAGGACTCAAGGGTGGCACCATGATGGCGTCAAGCGACACCTTCGTCATCACTGTGAAGGGTAAGGGTGGACACGCAAGCGCACCACACTTCACACTCGACCCAGTACCTGTTGCATGCGAAATTGTTCAGGCCCTGCAGTCGTTGGTTACGCGTCGTATTGACGTATTTGACCCAGGCGTCATCACAGTGACACAGATTCACACCGGCACCACCAGCAACGTAATTCCTGAAACAGCAATGATTAACGGCACGATGCGTGCGGTGAGTGAGCGCACACGTTCACTCATTCACTCAGGAATTAAGCGCGTGGCAGAAGGCATAGTTGCCGCACACGACATGGACGTTGAAGTGGAACTCAATATTGGGTACGACGTCACGGTGAACGATGCCGAATACGCATCGTTCGCAGCTGACGTTGCGACAGCAGTCTCAGGTGATCGCAACGTACGACTCATGGAGAACCCGGTGATGGGTGCCGAGGACTTCAGCTATGTGTTGAATCGTGTGAAGGGCTCAATGATGTTCCTTGGTCTCATGCCAGAGGGTATGGACATTATGAAGGCTGCTCCGAACCACAGCAATCGCGCTATCTACGAAGAGAACTACATGCGTCGTGGCACCGCGGTGTATTCAGCAATGGCTCTGCGCCACTTGGGCGTAGCTCTCACCTGATGTATCAAGACACTCGCAACTGGATTGACGAGAACTGGGTTGACACCCTGACCCTTCGTCAGTGGTGGATCCTCATGAACGACGCTCGTCTTTCGTTCCCTCGATGGCCAGCAGCGTGGTTTGGCCGCGATGCCTCAACTGCTGAGCAGAACGACATTGCTCGCGCGTTTGCTGATGCTGGTGTTCTTGGCCCGCCAACTGGTCTTGGTGTTCTCATGGGTGCACCCGTCACCATGACATTTGGTACGGAAGAGCAAAAACAACGTTGGTTGCCATCTCTAGCAACCGGTGTTGAAGGCTGGTGCCAACTATTCAGCGAACCAGGTGCCGGTTCAGACCTTGCAAGTGTCTCGTGCAGAGCAGAGCGTGACGGCGATGAATGGGTGATCAATGGCCAGAAGGTGTGGACATCTGGAGCGTTGCATTCCACAAGAGGAATGTTGGTTGCACGAAATGATTTTGATCAACCAAAGCACAAAGGGCTCACCTACTTCATCATCGATCTTGAACAACCTGGCGTTGAAATCAGACCCATCAAACAAATGAATGGTGCCGCGCACTTCAACGAGGTCTTCTTCAATGATGCACGCGTCAGCGATTCAGATCGCATCTCTGATGTCAACAATGGGTGGGCAATTACCACTGCAACTTTGGGATTTGAACGAAGTGGTTTGTCAGAAGGTGCTGGTGGTGGAGTTCGCGTACCTGCGGGGAAACAAGCTGGATTTCTTGATCGCAATGTTGGCGAATTGCTTGAATACGTAAGGGCCACTCGATCACACCCCGACGAATACGGCGGTCTCCTCTCAAGCCTCCAAACAATCAACGTTTCAGGTGGTGTCAACGAGACGCAACGTCAGAAAATGGTGAGCCTCTACACCAACGAGCACATTGCCGAAATGACGCGCAAGCGAATCACTGCATCTGTAAAGAAGGGTCAATCCCCCGGTGCGGAAGCATCCACCATGAAACTGCATTGGACAAATGGCTTGCGCATTTCACGTGACCTTGGAATGGAACTCATGGGTGCAGAAGGAATGCTCACCGGAAGCGACCTACAAGTGGAAGGAAAAGTTCAACACTTCTTCCTTTCAATGCCTTCGGCATCCATTGCTGGCGGAAGTGACGAAGTGCAGCGCAACATCATCGGAGAGAAAACGCTCGGCCTCCCGAAAGACTCTCAAGCTGACCCAGCAACACCATTCAAAGACATTCCAAAGAATTGATATGACACTGATTTCAACTGGCCTGTGTAATCCTCGCAATCTTTCGATTGATTCGAAAGGCAGCATTCATGACGATGCAACAGCAACTGAACTCGGATTTCGCGCAGGCACCGTTGCGGGGGATATTCACTTAGAGCAATT
>CANFIM010000024.1 GCA_947447175.1 Acidimicrobiaceae bacterium
GGTGTTCGCGGTCGCGAGGATGCATTGTCTCTACGAGCCGCTGGGTACGACGCAGTGTTGGTGGGGGAACACCTAGTGACATCGGCACATCCTGCACAAGCCCTCACTGATCTGTGCGTCGACTGATTAATTAGTCACCAGTAGACCTATCGCACGGGGCTACCGTGTGAATGTGTTCGTGAAAATTTGCGGTATTACGAATGAGGACGATGCTCTGTTGGCTGTCGCCTTAGGTGCTGATGCGGTTGGCTTTGTAATTGCGCCATCAGTTCGTCAAATCGCCGTGCAAAAGATCTATGACATCACGCGTCGACTGCCATCTGAGGTTCTTACCGTTGGGGTTTTTCGCGATGAACTACCTCAGCGCGTGATTGAACTAACCCAGTCGGCGGGTTTGAAGGCGGCTCAGTTGCATGGTCATGAGACACCCGAAGATGTACAACTGGTCTCGCAACATATTCGAACGGTCATTAAAGCTGTGCCCGCTGGCTCAAGTGACGCAGCCAATGCGCACGGGTTTGGTACTCGCATGATTCTGATCGATGCGCCCGCCCCCGGGTCGGGTCAGGTTTTTGATTGGAAATTGGCTGGGGAAATGCCCGGAGGTCTCGACATCATCCTGGCTGGTGGACTCACTCCGGAAAATGTGGCGTCTGGCATCCAGCAGGTGCTGCCGTGGGGTGTGGATGTCAGCAGCGGTGTGGAATCAGCCCCGGGGGTGAAAGACCCCATCAAGATGAAGCGCTTCATAGATGCGGCGCGTGCTGCTGCCCCAACATCTCGATCGACGACTGAATTGCCCTATGACTGGATGGATGAGTAAAGCGTCACCTCAATGGGTGATGTGTTTTCATCCATTTCGTGGTGGAATCTAGTCATGTCAGTTTTGGTTACCCCCGGTTCAGATGGGCGCTTCGGCGAGTTTGGTGGGCGTTTCGTTCCTGAAACTTTGGTGCCAGCATGTCAAGAACTAGAAGCTGCATTCAACGACGCATGGGCTGACCCTTCCTTCCGCAAAGACCTTGACGATGTGCTTCGCGAGTATGCCGGCCGTCCGAGCATCATTACCGAGTGCCACAATCTCAGTGAGCAATTGGGTATCCGTCTTATTCTCAAACGTGAAGACTTGAACCACACTGGTTCGCACAAGATCAACAATGTGCTTGGTCAAACATTGCTCGCGAAGCGCATGGGCAAGAAGCGCATTGTTGCCGAAACAGGCGCAGGTCAACATGGAGTTGCTTCTGCAACTGCTGCTGCATTGTTCGGTCTTGAATGCAAGGTCTACATGGGTGCAGTTGACGTGGCTCGACAAGAACTCAACGTGTTCCGTATGCGCTTGCTTGGTTCTGATGTTGAGGCTGTTACCTCTGGAAGCCAGACGCTGAAAGATGCAGTGAACGAGGCGATGCGCGATTGGGTGGCAACAGTTGAGTCCACTCACTACTGCCTGGGTTCTGTCATGGGACCACACCCATACCCATTCATGGTGCGCCAATTTCACCGCGTTATCGGCACTGAGGCCTTTGAACAGTGCAACGACTTGCTCGGAACAAATCCTGATGTGGTTGTGGCCTGCGTTGGTGGCGGATCAAATGCAATGGGAATCTTTTCCGGATTCGTAGATACCCCTGCTCGACTTATTGGTGTTGAACCTGCAGGCGGTGCCGCGGTAGGCCGTGGTCAGCCGGGTGTTGTTCATGGTATGAAGAGCTATCTCATGCAAGATGAGTATGGCCAAGTGCAGGAAGCGCACAGCATTTCAGCAGGACTTGATTATCCAGGAGTTGGTCCTGAGCATTCCTATTTGTCGTCAATTGGTCGCGCAGAGTACCCAACAGTGACTGATGATGAAGTAATCGAGGCATTCCAGCTCATGGCACGTTCCGAGGGAATCATTCCTGCTCTTGAATGTGCTCATGCCATGGCATGGATTGCGCGTGAAGCGCACACCATGCAAGGCAAGACCGTTCTCATGAACTTGTCGGGTCGTGGCGACAAAGACGTGGGGCAGATGATGAATGTTCTCGGCGGTTTGAAGTGACGGAGACTCTCGAGTCCACTTTGCGGGCCCGTATTGATGCTGGTGGCAAGTGCCTTGTTCCGTACATCACAGGTGGGTACCCGGGGTGGGTTGACTCACTGCGGGCGTGTGCTGCGAATGGTGCGGACGCCATTGAAATCGGTTTGCCCTTTTCAGATCCCGTGATGGACGGGCCAGTCATTCAGGCCTCGTCTCAGGTATCGCTTGATGGGGGAGCAACGCCAATTTCGATTTTGCATGAAGTGCGCACTCTTGATGTGGGTGTACCGCTCATCGTGATGTGTTACTACAACACTGTTTTTCATGCTGGACATGAACGGTTTGCGCACGACTTGGTAGCAGCCGGAGTTTCTGCGGCAATCATCCCTGATCTTCCGCTTGAAGAATCGGCCGACTGGTGCGCCGCTGCAGACGCCGCAGGAATTGAAACAGTCATGCTTGCAGCGCCCACCGCGCCAGATGAACGATTGCCTCGTGTGGTCGCTAGGGCAAGAGGAATGGTCTATTCGGTCGGCCTTTTGGGTGTAACAGGAGAGCGAGATTCATTGTCTTCTACTGCCACCGCTTTGGCGGCACGGGTGAAGAAGGTGACCACCAAGCCAGTTCTGGTGGGAGTGGGAGTATCGAACCCCGAACAAGCCGTTGAGGCAAGCAAAGTTGCAGATGGAGTCATCATGGGCGCTGCTGTTGTACGGCGCATGATGGAGGGCGGAAGCGAAGCAGTGGGTTCATTCATTCGCGAAGTGAGAACTGCCCTCGATGCATAGTGAATTACTTCTATGAGCATTTTTGGCGAAGGTAAATGCGAACTCTGTGAAGCCGCAAAGATGTCCGAGTGGTTTTACGAGGACGATGAATGCTGGATAGCGGAATGCGAAAGTTGTGGAGTACCCATGGTGGTGTGGCGTCCACATGACGCACACCCATCTGACGACATCAAGAGTCGCTTGCACGACAAATTGGGCAATGTGGTCTTAGAGCATTTTGACTTTGAGATGAGAATTGATGACAACATGCGAACAATTCCTGACCACTATCACGCCCACGCCCGCCCCAAGGGTGGCTTCTATGGTCACGGACTACGTCGAAAGAATTAGTGTGGAGCCATGCTGAAGCAAGGTTCAAAAGCTCCAAAGATTGAGTTACTCGATCAGAACGAAAAGCCGTTTTCTCTCGCCTCAATGGGGAAGAAGAAGGTTCTGGTGTATTTCTACCCCAAGGCCGACACGCCTGGCTGTACTGCTCAATCATGCGGACTTCGAGACATTGCTGACCAAATTGGACGCACCGTGATTGTGGGCATCAGTCCTGACAAGCCGGCGAAGCAAAAGAAGTTTGATGAGAAGTTCGAGCTCGGTTTCACATTGTTGGCAGATACGGAACACACGGTTGCAGAAGCATTCAAGGTGTGGAAAGAAAAGTCAATGTATGGAAAGAAATACATGGGCATTGAACGTTCGGCATTTCTTATCCAAGACGGCGTCATTCTTGAGGCGTGGTACAAAATTTCTCCCGCTGATACTCCGACCAATCTGTTGAAGGCCCTCGGCAAGTGAGCGAGTTTCCGCTGCCCATCGATGTCCTGCCCCATAGGCCACCGTTTTTGTTCATTGATCGAGTGAGTGCACTTGAAGTTGGTGTTTCAGCTGTTGGTCATTGGAAACTCAATGGCGACGAGTGGTTCTTCCCAGGGCATTTCCCAGGTCGACCTACTTTGCCCGGAGTTCTCATGTGTGAAGCCATTGCCCAATTGGGTGCGTACACATTGCTCGCATCACCTGAACACGCCAACAAACTGCCTCTGTTTGGCGGTATTGACACTGCACGATTCAGGCGTCAAGTGGTACCTGGCGACGAACTTGAATTACACGCAGAACTTGGACGTATCAGTGCACGCGCTGGAAAGGGCTCGGGTAGGGCACTGGTGAACGGTGAAGTTGCATGTGAACTCGACCTCATGTTTGTCTTCGGCTAGAAGTAGATATGGGCTCTGATGATCGCGTCGCTGTGTCGACGCCATCAATGCGTATTGAAGTTGATGAACTAGTTATCCGTCCGTATAGGCCCGATGATGCTCGCGAGCTAATGGAAGCTGTTTCGGACAGCATTGAGCATCTTCGACCCTGGATGCCGTGGATTCAATTTGAGCCACAAGACATTCATGACAAGCGCAAACTCATCAAGTCGTTCTCTGAAGAATGGGAGTCGCGCACCGGCTTCACCATGGGCATCTTTTTAGGGGATCGTGTAGTGGGCGGTACGGGTTTCCATGTAAGAGGTCCGAACGATTCACTGGAGATTGGCTATTGGGTACGAACAGGTCACACGCGCCAACGCATTGCAGTACGTTCAACTGCGGCACTTACAGAAGAAGCTTTTCAACATTCTCAGATAGATCGCGTGTTCATTAATCATGACGAAGCGAACATTGCCTCCGAAGGAGTGCCGCTGTCACTGGGTTTCTCACTGTTCGCTCGAGAACCTCGTGAAGCATTGACCTCAGGAGATTCCGGTGTGTTGAAACGTTGGGTGATGACGAGAGAAGATTGGTTACTTAAGAAGCAGGACCAATAATCACGGAACCGTTATGGCCACCAAAACCGAAGTTGTTGGAAATGGCAGGACCCGGGGTCCATGCGCGCGCTGAACCAGTGACCAAATCAATAGTCATGGCTGGGTCCACCTTCGTGGTGCCGGCAGTGGGGTTGATAAGACCCTTTTGCATGGACAAGATCACCTGAGCCGCTTCAAGTGCGCCCGCGGCACCAAGTGCATGCCCAGTGACGCCCTTGCCGCTTGTAATGGGCACAGCATGTGCTCCGAAGATGTGAGTCATGGCTTGCGACTCTGCTGCATCATTTAACGGAGTGGAGGTTCCGTGAGCGTTGATGAGTTTGATGTCTGAAGGGGAGAGGCCCGCATCTTCAAGTGCAAGATTCATGCAGGCAATTGCGCCTGTGCCACCAGGTGACGGCGCTGTGATGTGGTGAGCGTCTGCGTTGCTAGCCGCACCAAGAATTTCACCCAGAATTGTTGCACCGCGAGCAACTGCCAAGTCGTATCGCTCGAGAATAATGACAGCAGAACCTTCACCCATCACGAATCCGTCGCGCGTTTCATCGAACGGCTTTGACGACCCGGTGGAAGAGAGTGCTGTCATATTTCCAAAACCGGCCAGTGATGTGAGTGTGGCTGCACATTCTGAACCACCAGTTGCAACTGCATCGCAACGACCCCATGCAATTTGACGTGCTGCGTAGCCAATGGCGTGAGTGCCGGCCGCACAGGCCGTACAGATTGTTTCATTGGGGCCTTGAAGGCCGTAACGCATCGAGATTGCAGCGCCAGAAGCGTTGGCCATCATCATGGGAACGAGGAAGGGGGACACACGGCGTTCGCCTTTTTCCACTCGTGTGATGATTTGCTCTTCGAGGGTATGGAGACCACCGATGCCTGTAGCAAAAATTGTTCCGAAGCGTGACTTTTCTACATTGATAGTGCCGGCTTGCTCAAATGCTTCTGCGGCAGCGGCAAGTGCCAGTTGTTCTACTCGGTCTGCTCTTCGAGCGTCCTTTGGACTGTCAAAGTACGGAGAAGGATCCCAATCGGCGATTTCTACAGACGTGGTGCCTGTGATTCCTGGTCCGAGCAAACCTTGCCAGTACGCCTCTTTTCCGATACCGCACGGTGCTACAACTCCGAGACCGGTGATAGCGACGCGATGTCCGACGCCCTGCATGGCTAGTGCCTGTTACTTAACTTTGGCAGCAATGATGTCGAAGGCTTGACCAACGGTCTTCACTTCGGCAAGTTCTTCTTCAGGAACACTGATATCAAACTCTTCTTCGAGTTCCATGACGAACTCAACAACGTCAAGTGAGTCAGCGTCAAGGTCTTCGGCGAAGGTTGCGTCGCGAGTTACTTGTGACTCCTCTACGGACAGCATCTTCACGGCGCACTTTACGAAGCGGGCAAACAGTTCATCACTCATGGATATCTCCTTATTTCGGTTCTAGTTTCGCACAGGACTGTGCAGGCGAAAGGGTTTTTGGGTGTTTAGTGACCCATGCCTAGGCCGCCATCCACTGGAATGACGGCTCCGGTGATGTACCCGGCATCAGGCCCAGCAAGAAAAGCGACCACGCCTGCGATTTCATCAGCAGAGGCGACGCGGGCGAGAGGTACTGCATCGGTGAGTTCCTTCATGCGATCTTCGCCGAGTGCTGCGGTCATATCGGTGGCAACGGGGCCAGGTGCCACAACATTGACTGTGATGCTTCGAGATCCAAGTTCTCGTGCAAGGGACCGAGCGAATCCAACAAGTCCAGATTTGGATGCTGAATAGTTGGCCTGTCCTGCAGAACCCAGAAGTCCTACAACAGAGGACATCAAGATGATGCGTCCTTTACGAGCGCGAAGCATTCCCTGTGACGCTCTCTTTACAACGCGAAAAGCTGCCGTGAGGTTTGCATCAATCACTGAAGTGAAATCGCTTTCGCTCATTCGCAATAACAATGTGTCTTTTGTGATGCCAGCATTCGACACCAAAATCTCTACAGGTCCACCGAAGTGTTCCTCTACTTGCTTGAACGCTGCGTCAACTTCGTCAGCACTAGTGACATCACATTTAACGCTGAAGTAATCACCGGTGGGTGCGGTGGAGTTATATGTAACAGCAACTTTGTCGCCGAGTGCAGCAAACCGCTGAGCACATGCCAGTCCGATTCCTTTTGACCCTCCGGTGATGAGAACGATTCGGCTCATTCACCGCCCCATTCGAGAATGGCGCTTGCGGCGGTCATTCCGGCACCAAAGCCAACAAGAAGAACAGTGTCGCCCTTCGCGGGCTTCTTCTGTCCGAGGTCTGAGAAAAGGGCAAGTGGAATTGAAGCGGAGGAAGTGTTTCCGGTTTCGTGAATAGTGATGGCGGCTTTTTCCATAGGAATTCCAAGTCGCTCGCATGCGGAAGTGATGATGCGAATATTTGCTTGGTGAGGAACAATCACGTCAATGTCGTCCGCCGTTACTCCGGCAGCTGTCATAGATTTCTGTGCGCTATCCACCATGATGCGCACGGCACGGCGGAACACCTCTTTGCCGTCCATATGCGCGAACTCACCATGATTGCAATACAGCGCTTCTTCGCCAGTGCCGTCTGAGTCAAGATCCCATCCGAGCAACTGTCCTGGCCCCTTAGTCGCCTCTAACACCGCCGCACCTGAGCCGTCAGCGAACAAGATTGCAGTATTGCGGTCGGACCAGTCGACAATGGTGTGCAACGTGTCGGTTCCAATCACCAAAATTCTTTCGGCACCCATGGCAATGAGTCCGTGTGCATTCACTAATCCGTACACGAATCCTGAACATGCAGCGTTCACGTCGAAAGCGCCGCAACGAAGGCCCAAAGCTGTTTGAACAGACGGTGAGGTGCCAGGAACAATTCGATCAGGTGTTGTGGTGGCCAGCACCAAAGCATCAATAGATAATGGGTCAACACCAGACATTTTTAAAGCCTGCGAACCGCTGATGATGCTGAGTTCAGATGTGGTGCCGCCGATGTGTCGACGATGTATGCCCGTTCTCTCACGAATCCATTCGTCATTGGTGTCCATGGTTTGAGCGAGATCGTCATTCGTAACAACCTTGTGGCCGAGAGCTGTTCCCCAACCTGTAAAACGGGCGCCTCGAATGTTTTGTGGAATCTTGGGCATGTCGACCTTTTTGTTAGTTGGATCGCAACCAAGCGATGGGCTGGCGAGATGTGACGCGTTCACCGTCAACGGCAATGTAACTCTGCACTATTCCTGCAAAGGGTGAACGCACTTCGTGTTCACCAACGTGTCCGAGAATTCGGCCAACACCGATTGATGTTCCGCTCGTGACATCGGTGACGGGAGTAAACACGCCAGCTGCTGGGCTCACCACAAGGCGTTCAACAGCAAAGAGGTGTTCGCCTTCAAGTTGGGCGGCGCCCACTGGTGACGAAGCGTTGACCCACTCAATGAGTTTGTCGAGCTCGTCGGGCGTAGCAACGCTAAGTGTGCGTGCCGATTCCACGGTGCGCTTTGCCATGCCGGTGAGAACGCCCCCTGGACCAAGTTCGACGAAACCAGTGACACCTTCTTCAGCCATAGTGAGAAGACAATGTTTCCAACGAACCGGGCTGGACAGCTGTGCTGACAACAACGACGACCATTCATCACCCTTGTCGTGTGCAAGGCCGTCAACATTAGAAATCACAGGGATTTCGGTGTCACGAGGCGAGGCGAGTGCAATGGCATCTCGCAATCGGTCTCGAGCAGCTGTCATATAAGGAGTGTGGAAAGCACCTGATACCTGTAGTGGCATCACTTTCTTCGAGCCAAGTTCTTTTGCTACTTCTGCTGCTTTTGCAACGCCCTCTGGAGAGCCGGCGATGACAACTTGTCCGGGAGCATTGAAGTTTGCAACCCACACATCACTGTCTGCGCGTCGACATGCAACTTCTACTTGGTCATCATCAAGACCAAGAACAGCGGCCATGGTTCCTGGTGACGTGAGTCCGGCATGGTGCATTGCGTCTGCGCGTTCAATCACTAAGCGAACACCATCTTCGAAAGAGAGTGCACCGGTGGCTGTAAGCGCGGTGTACTCGCCCAGGCTGTGGCCGGCGCAGAAGCTGGGTTCAATTCCCAAACGTTCCACCGCATCGAGAACCATGAGGCTTGACACGAAGGTGGTGAGTTGAGCGTTTCGGGTGTCCTTTAATTCCTCGGCGTCAGCATCGAGAAGAAGGGCTCCAACGTCTCTGCCTGAAATTTCCGAGGCCTCGTCAACAAGTTCCCAGCTGTCGTGGCCTACCCAGGGTCGGCCCATGCCTGGTCTTTGGGATCCCTGACCGGGAAAAGTAAACGCCAACATGGTGGCAAAACTTTAGACCGAATGGTTCCTGCGAGCCTGTTACCGAGAGGTAGGCGTACGGAAGACTTCGCCGATAGCCTCAATAATCCTGGCCCGAGTGGCGGAATGGCAGACGCGACGGACTCAAAATCCGTTATTCGAAAGGATGTGTGGGTTCAAGTCCCACCTCGGGCACCAGGTGATATCTACACTCACTCCGATGGGTCAACGACTTCTCCAGCGTCGCCTGACGCACACCTCTACTCGCATTCGTGAGTTAGAGGAAGAGTTGCGAATCGTTGAAGACCAGAAATCACAGCTCGTGGATGATGCCGACGAGCTTTCTCTTCGTGCCTTGGTGTCCGAAACCCCAGCTGCTGAATTTGAATATCGCCAAGCGAAGAAGCACGCCGATGTTCTAGTGAAGCGCTCACTTGAGATCCGAGAAGAGATTCTGGGTCTTAATAAGCGCATGAACGAGTTATTAGACCGTATGAACGGAGCCACTCAATGAGCATTCGAGTTGTCATTGCCGAAGACGAAGCCATTATTCGCTTAGATCTGAAGGAGACCCTTGAAGAAGAGGGCTATGAAGTAGTGGGCGAAACCGGTCGCGGAGACAAGGCAGTGGACTTGGTGCGCGAACATCGTCCCGACCTTGCAATTCTGGACATCAAGATGCCGGGTATGGATGGCTTGCAGGCTGCTCGTCTTATTACACAGGATCGAATTTGCGGTGTACTTGTGCTCACTGCGTTCAGCCAACGCGAAGTGATTGAAGAGGCCCGCGACGCAGGCGCCTTGGCCTACCTGGTGAAGCCGTTCCAAAAGAGCGACCTCATTCCCGCTATAGAAGTAGCCATCGGTCGTTTTCGAGAAATGCAAGCTCTGAATGGTGAAGTGGAACTCTTGGGGGAGCAACTTGAAGCCCGAAAAGCCATTGACCGTGCCAAGGGAATTCTAATTGACCAGTATGGAATGTCGGAAGCGGATTCATACGGATTCATCCAACGTGGCGCTATGAACCACCGCACCACAATGAAGGCTGTGGCGGACATGGTGGTAGCAGGTGAGTTGAAGCCTGCCTGATTGCGTACGGTAGAGCCATGTTGTTAATGGCGCTCGACGGAAACTCACTGGCGTACAGAGCCTTCTTCGCTCTGCCTGAAGACATGACCAACGCAAGTGGTCAAACAACAAACTCTGTGTACGGCTTTACAACAATGCTTCTGACTTTGCTGAGAGATCACAAACCAGATGGTGTGGTTGTTGTGTTCGATCGTCCAGAGCCAACCTTTCGTCATGCTGCCATCCCTGAGTACAAGGCTCAAAGAGACAAGGCCCCAGAAACCCTGATTCAACAGCTGGGAATGATTCGCGAGTTGCTTGATGTCTTGGGAATCACATGGTTAGAACAAAGCGGTTTTGAAGGCGATGACATCATTGCCACCATTGCCGAGCGCGCAGAGTCTGAAGGGCACGACTTGATTGTGGTGACTGGTGATCGCGACAGTTATCAGTTGGTGCGCGACCCACATATTCGTGTTCTGTACAACAAACGTGGCGTCAGCGACTATGCGTTGTATGACGAGGCGGGAATTCTTGAACGAACCGGAGTCACGCCTGCGCAATATGCCGATTACGCAGCATTACGTGGCGATCCGAGCGACAACTTGGCTGGTATTCCCGGTGTGGGTGAAAAGACCGCAGCAAAACTGATGGTGCAGTACGGCTCTGTTGATGCAGTGATTGCCGCTGCTGAGGCACAGACGCCCAAACTGAAGGCAGGTTTGCTGGAACACGGGGAACGTGTCAAGCGCAATGCAGAGATGATGGTGCTTCGACGTGATGTGCCAATCAACGTTGATTTGGTTCATCTTGCGCCTCAGCCAGATATGGCGGCGGCGACTCAAATGTTTACGTTCCTTGAATTCAAGACAATGGGGAAGCGACTCGCTGATCTTGTGAAGACTTTCAACTGGACCACACGTGGCAACGATGCGGTTGTTCCTGAAATCGCAGCCGATGTGCCTGCCGTGAGAGATCTTGGCAACGTCACCATTGCCAAGACGGCAGAATCTGCAGTCTCTGTTTTGAAAGACATACAGGAATGGTGCATTGCCGCTTCGTTTGACGGAGAACCTGGACGATCCGCTGTTGCCGGATTGTCAATTGTCACCAACGCCACCGATGCGTCTGTGCTGTATGTGTCGCGTGAGCAGTTGCTTGATCCTTTGATTTCAGATCTTCTTCAATCGGCCCCTTCTGTTGTAGTGCATGACGCAAAACCACTTATGCGGTCGTTGTTGAGTGATGGGATAGACATTCGTGGACTGAAATTGGATACAGCAATCGCTGCATATCTCGTGAATCCTTCCCATTCCAGTTACTCATTGGCCGACGTATCTCTTGACATGTTGGGTGTTGTGCCGCAAGCGGAATCGGAGAACGATGGTCAGTTCGATTTTGGAGGAACAGAAGGCGTTGATGCTGCGCGCACATGTGCAGAAGCCGCGTGGATTACGTATCAACTGTCGCACGTAGTTACGCAACGCATAGCGGACATTCACAACGAGTCCCTCTATGCAGATATCGAAAACCCTTTGGTGCGAGTGCTGGCAAAGATGGAACACGAAGGCGTGGCGGTTGATAAGAAAGCGCTGGCCGGTATTCGCGATCGTCTAACAGCAGAAACCATTTCGCTCACTGCGTCTTTGCATGAAATTGCTGGTCGAGAATTCAACCTCAATTCACCAACGCAATTGCGAGAAATCTTGTACACCGAACATGGCCTCACTCCGGGCAAAAAGACCAAGACCGGGTACAGCACTGATGCGGCAACGCTTGAGAAACTTCATGACGAGTGGCCAGAGTTCATTGGTCCACTGTTGCGATATCGAGAGATTGAAAAACTTCGATCTACATATGGCGAAGGTTTGCTGGCCGAGGTTGCTGAGGATGGTCGCATCCATGCCACTTTTAATCAGACAGTTGCGCGTACCGGTCGTCTCAGCAGCGATCAGCCGAATCTTCATAACATTCCTGTTCGTTCAGATGAGGGCCGAATTTTCCGAACTGCATTTGTTGCCCCTGAAGGCAGCACGCTGCTGGTGGCCGACTACAACCAAATTGAACTGCGTTGTATTGCACACTTGGCCGATGACCCAGGACTCATTGCGGCGTTTACTGCTGGCGAAGACATTCACCAATCCACTGCAGCCCGGGTGTTCGGCGTTGACCCTTCAAAGGTCACCCATGATCAAAGATCCAAAGCAAAGATGGTGTCGTACGGACTTGCCTATGGCATGGAGGCGTACGGCCTAAGTCAGCGTCTTGCTATTCCCGTGGATGAAGCTGCCGGAATTTTGCATGCGTACTTTGATGCGTTTCCTAACGTAAAGAAATACATGGACGACGCTGTGCAGCAGGCTCGACAATTGGGGTACACCGAAACGTTGTTCGGACGTCGCCGTTCTATTCCTGAATTGCTGAGTGACAACTTCCGTGTACGACAAGCAGGCGAACGTCAGGCGATGAATGCGGCGATTCAAGGTTTGGCTGCTGACATCTTCAAAATTGCTCTCGTTCGAATTGATGCTTTGCTTGAACTAAAGAAGTTGAAGTCACGTGTTGTTCTGCAGGTGCATGATGAAGTGATTGTTGAAGTGCCGCATACCGAAAAGGAAGTGGTGGGTCCGCTCATTCTCGACACCATGCGGGGCGCCGCTGACCTGCGAGTTCCATTTGAGGTGAACGCTGCATGGGGTGACACCTGGGCAGATGCAAAAGGGTGAGATGAGTTCATCTGAGATCGGCTCGCATTGGTTTGAAGCAATGGCAGACCACATGGGTGCGGCCTATCTTCGCTACACATTCACAATGGGCACAGTGCAAGAGATTGACCACATTGTTGAGGCTCTGAAGTTGCAGCCAGGCATGAAAGTGCTTGATGTGGGTTGTGGGCCTGGAAGGCACGCGTACGAATTGGCGAGACGCGGAATCGAATGTCATGGCATTGACATCAGTCAAACCTTTATCGATGTCGCTCGTGCATCTGCGCCGCCAGGGGCAACGTTTGAGCGCATGGATGCTCGAGCGCTCACGTTCGATACGGAGTTCGATGCTGTGATCTGTCTGTGTCAAGGTGCATTTGGTTTGATGACAGCTAATGGTCACGACCGCGAGGTGCTGAGTGGAATTGCGCGGGCGCTAAAGCCTTCTGGCGCTGTGGCACTGTCGGCCTTCAATGCCTACTTCGCTGTGAAATACCACGAGAACGCCACCTTCGATGCGGACAGCGGAGTGGCACATGAGACCACCGATATCCGCAACCAACTCGGAGAGGTAAAGGCCGTAGACCTATGGACTGGTTGTTACACCCCTCGGGAGTTGCGCCTCATGATGGAAACCGTGGGTCTGTCGGTGTCGTCTATTTCAAGCGTTGAGCCAGGGGGGTACGGATACGAGCCCCCGTCTTTGGAGAGTCCGGAATATCTGCTGATAGCGTTTGCAACGCCCTTCCGCCGGTAGGGCACCCACTTGTGGGTTCACTCGATATCAACTTCTTATCCATCCCGAAAGACCAACTTCCTTGTCCGATACAACACTTAATTCCGCAATGGGCACCTTCGATGCGGAAAACAATTACACGCCTCGACAGATTGTCGATCGTGACTTCACCAAGAGCTTCGAAGAAGAATTCGAAGCAACAATGGTTGTCGTAAAAGAGCAGCAACTCGTCACTGGCACAGTTGCCAAAATCGATCGCGACGGAGTGTTCCTCGAATTCGGTTACAAGACAGAAGGTTTTATTCCTACTCGTGAACTTGCCATCAAGAATGATGTCAACCCACACGACATTGTGAAGATCGGCGAGAAGGTTGAAGCCCTCGTTCTTACGTTGGAAGACAAAGAGGGTCGCCTCGTTCTTTCGAAGAAGCGCGCACAGTACGAAAAGGCCTGGGCAGACATCGAGAAGAAGAAGGAAGAAGATGGCGTTGTACATGGCACCATCATCGAAGTTGTCAAGGGTGGACTTATTGTTGACATTGGCCTTCGTGGTTTCTTGCCAGCATCGCTTGTTGAATTGCGTCGCGTTCGCGACTTGCAGCCGTACTTGGGTCAAACAATTGACGCCAAGATCATCGAACTTGACCGCAATCGCAACAATGTTGTTCTTTCACGCCGCGCATTCCTCGAAGAAAACCAGAAGGAAACTCGCGACGATTTCTTGAACAATCTCAAGTCCGGAGAAATCCGCCACGGAAAGATTTCGTCGGTCGTTGCATTCGGTGCATTCGTCGATCTCGGTGGCATGGACGGACTCATCCACGTGTCAGAGCTTTCATGGAAGCATGTGGAGCACCCATCACAAGTCGTGGAAATCGGCCAAGAGGTAACAGTTCAGGTTCTCGACGTTGACTTCAGCCGCGAGCGCATCAGCTTGTCGTTGAAGGCAACACAGCAAGACCCATGGCAAGAATTTGCGAACAGCCACGAAGTTGGACAACTTGTCTACGGTCGCATCACAAAGCTTGTTCCGTTTGGTGCATTCGTCCAGGTGGGCGACGGCATTGAAGGTCTTGTACACATTTCGGAAATGTCAGCACATCACGTTGAATCTGCAGAGCAGGTCGTGGCTCCTGGCGAAGAGTTGTGGGTAAAGATCATTGATCTTGATCTCGCACGCCGTCGTATTTCAATCTCTATCAAGCAGGCTGCTGAAGGCGGCGAGCTCGCTGCCGAATACCAGGGCCAGTTCGAAGTTGACGAACACGGCAACTGGGTGGGTGGCGACGACACCGAGCGCGAAGCTGCTTGGGCCGAGTACTACAAGGAATACGGTCAGCCAGGCGAAGAAGGTGCAGCACCTGCACCTGAAGCCGAGCAGGCCTAGTTCCATCACATCGCATGATCCTGATCGGTCTCACCGGCGGGATTGGCTCAGGCAAGTCCACAGTCTCCTCGCTCCTTGCGGAGCGAGGAGCTGTCATTATTGACGCCGATGCCATTGCTCGCGAACTGCAAGCACCAGGGGCACCTCTGTTGTCTGTATTGGCCGAAGCTTTCGGCGACAACATCATCGATTCAGCGGGAGCGCTGGATAGGGCGGCTCTTGCAGCCATCGTTTTCGTCGACGCTGACGCTTTAAAGAACTTGAACAAGATCATTCATCCGGCCATTGCCGCCGAAATGGACCGCCGAATGAAGGAACAACGCAACACCAACAATGTGGTGGTGTTGGACATTCCGTTGTTGGCAGAGAACCCTCGTAAGGGCTTATGCGGCGTCATTGTTGTTGATGTACCCGTTGATCTTGCTGTTCAACGGTTGGTTCAATTCCGCAACATGGATGAGGCGGATGCACGAGCTCGCATTGCGAAACAAGCAACCCGTGAAGAGCGCATCAAGATTGCTGACCGAGTGGTCGACAATTCCGGCGATATGAATTCACTTGCCGTGCAGGTTGATGAAGTGTGGTCGTGGGCTCAAACGTTGCCACCGGCAGCCGAAGACGCTGGGGAGCGAACCAACGAGGCATAGAACTTCGCCTCGCTACGCTCACACCATGCAGAAGTTCGAAGTTGTTTCACCCTTCCAACCTGCAGGAGACCAACCAACGGCCATTGCGTCCCTCAGTGAGGGCATTGATGCAGGCGAGCGGTTTCAAACACTTCTCGGCATCACCGGTTCGGGTAAATCAGCCACTATTGCGTGGACCATTGAAAAGACTCAACGAGCCACATTGATTTTGGCTCCGAACAAAAGTTTGGCTGCACAACTTGCACAAGAGATGCGAGAGTTCTTTCCCAACAACCGCGTGGAATTCTTTGTGAGTTACTACGACTATTACCAGCCAGAGGCTTACATTCCCTCGAGCGATACATACATCGAAAAAGACTCGTCTATCAACGAGGAAATTGATCGCCTTCGACACTCCGCCACTGCTGCTCTGCTCACGCGCCCGGACACGATTGTGGTGGCCAGTGTGTCGTGCATCTATGGCATGGGTGACCCTGAGGAATACAAAGGTCAATTACTGGAACTGCACGTTGGAGTTGACTACGACCAACGCAGCATTCTCCGTCGCATGGTTGACCTGCAATACGGCAGAAA
>CANFIM010000025.1 GCA_947447175.1 Acidimicrobiaceae bacterium
CCAGTAGGGGCCGTCACTCTTCCTGAGTGCACCCCCATTGCCAATGCTCCGCGACGTCAGAAGATCAACGTGTGCGGCAAGGTCATGCGCATGCAAAGCCGCCCCGCACAAGCATTGCCCACCGTTGTTATTTCAGTAACCGACGCAACGGGCACTGCGACGGCCACATTCACTGGCCGTCGCACCATTGGCGGTCTCGAATTGGGTCGCAAGGTAATTCTCACTGGCGTTGGCGTCGACACGGGCTCGTTGCTCACATTTGTGAACCCCGAGTTCACACTGCTGCCATAATCACCACATGATCTTTCAATACTGGGGTGCAACTCCAGATGAAATCAACAGCCACATCATTGGCGATGACCTCTGCCCCAAAGCAACATTGACTGCAACTCGGTGCATCACCATCTCTGCCCCACCACAAGATGTTTTTCCGTGGATTCGCCAAATGGGTTTTGGTCGCGCCGGTTGGTACAGCTACGACTGGCTTGACAATCTGGGGCGCAAAAGCGCGACATCGATTCTTCCTGAATGGCAATCAGTGCAATCAGGTGACCTCATTCCTGCCGGCCCCATTTCTTTTGTGGCCACCATTGTTGAGCCACCACGTCACTTCGTATTAGAAATTCGGGGCATCGGCAAGAAGAAGCCACGCCTTCATTTCACACTTGCCTACGAACTGCGCGATGACCCAGCAGGAACTCGCTTAGTAACGCGGATGCGATCACACATACACCTCCCTTTTGGGAAGCTATTTGAAAAACTGATTCTTGGCCCAGGTGACGGCATCATGTTGCGTCGACAACTGCTCAATCTCAGTCATCGTTAGGTCTGCTTAGCGAAAGTTCTTCTCGCAACGAATGCTGCAAGAAGCAAAGCCATCAAGACAAGAAGAACAATCAGCGCATTGTTCTGAGAATCCTGACTGCTTCCCGAATTGGTTTCGGAAGCCTTCTTTTCGCTAGTTGGCTTCTCCTTTGAATTTGCACTGTCCTTTCCATTTTTGGACTCAAGTGCATGAAGAGCATCCTCGGCAGCTTTGTCTTTCACTGCTGTGAGCACGTCGCCCGCTGTTTCTAAAGCCTCTTTGTCTTGCTGCACCTTCGTGGTGGTGCCTGCATTGACATTGCTAGCCACATTGCCCGACGAAGGAGACGCAGATACAACAGCAGGAGCGGACGTAGTGGGCGAAATCACAGGTACCCCAAGTCTTATGGCCTGCGAAGCATTACTTGCTGGACCATTTCCAATGGCGTTTGTTGCAACCACCGTAAACGTGTAATCAACGTTGGACATCAGTCCCGCAATGACACAGCTTCCCGTAGTCGAGCTACAGCTCTGCCCACCATTAGATGTGGCGGTGAACCGCGTGATTGCAGAGCCCCCATTACTGACTGGTCCTGTCCATGAAACTCTGGCCGTTGTTGCATCCACTTCAGTAGCAATGACATTCCTTGGCGCATCTGGCGTGACCAATGCAACAATCACAGCTGGGTCTTCTGAAATTGCAACTTGGACTAGTCCATCCTCCACTGATGTACCTAAATACACCGGAGCATTTCCGATAAGCCCATACACTTTCGAGCCGGCTGTGATGTTCGAATTCAAGATAGTCATCACGATTGGCTTACCCGTTGCCGTGTTTGGCACGGTTCCATCGGGTGCAACCCATGAAATGATGAGTGTAAGAATTGGATTTGCAGGCGTCGACAGCAACGGAGCAACTCGCGCAGTTGAAGTCTCAACAAACGCAGTAATGACTGTGCCGTCAGGCAACGAGTCGGCAACATAACTTACCGTGGCAGTGCTTCCATTGCTTCCCGCAGTAAACGATGCGTCGTACCCAGCGTGAACTGTCACTTGAGCAATCTGTGTTGCTGGGCCCATTCCTGCAAGTGAGCCCTGAATCCAATGTGCATATGCAGTGAGTGAAGTAGTGGGCGAATAGTTTGCTCCGGCAACACCCAGCAAATATCCCCCACGTGAAGCGGAATACCAACCGTTGAACACATAGTTCAATCGGCCCGCGTTTGGTAGCACAATTGGTGCCTGCGATCCGTACGTCATTGTGTCGGAACCCTGAGCCGATGTACCTCCATTACCGTCATATGTAACGGTGAATACTTGTAACGCCCACCGCGCATACAGAGTTGCATCAGCTGTGGGTATATACGTTCCACCAGCAGGCAAAGTGGTGCCACCAGATTCCTGTGTTGACCAACCCAACAAGTTGTAATTGGCTCGCGTGGCGGATGGCAGTGTTGTCGCTTGTCCAATGATCACCTTTTCCGAATTACGGTCGGAATAACCGCTTCCCGGGTTAAAGGTCAAACGATAAACAGACGGAACCCATACTGCACGCAGCATCACATCTCCGCTGGGCGTAAACGTTGAGGTGCCGTTTGTGGCAGCGGCGCTTGTAGACCAACCGCGGAATGCGTAATCGGGCCTGCTGATTCCCGTGGTTGGCAAATTCGCAGCAGCTGTGTTGAACGTGTAGTTGATTGGCGAGATTGGTGATCCGACTCCTCCATTGAAATCGAACAAGATTTGATACACCTGCGGTGTCCAAACTGCTTGCAGGCTCACGTCAGCAGCGCCTACTTGATATGAGGTTCCTGCGTTGTAGTGATTTGTGCCATCACTCCAATATGCAAAGTCGTAACCGGTCTTAGCAGGCGCAGCCGCAACGTTGAAGGTGTCACCGATGACGTGGTTCGTCTCTGATGGTTCTGAGTCTCCCCCATTAACGTCATAGGTAACGGTGTACGAGATGGTTCTCCACTGTGCGTACAAGAGATAATGACCATCAGAAACCGTATATGCATCTCCCGCAGAAACTATTGAGCCGCTCTGGTCTTTCCAATTCACAAAGGCGTAGCCAGCACGAGCAGGAACCACTGAGCTAACAGCGACAACATCGCCCGACACCTTCTGCTGGTCCGCAATTGGTGTTGACACATTTCCACCGTTGAACGAATACTTCACGTTGTAAATACGGGTCCACTGAGCCGTGAGAACAACAGGAGAAGCCCCCATGAGATAAGTCTGACTCGGCGAATACGTCCTCGTACCGTCGCTCCATGCAACAAACGCATAGTCGTTTACTCCATCGCTAGCGCTGAGGCCAACTGACGTAGCTACAGAGAATGAACTGGCGTAGTTCACGTTGACCTGGGTGGGAGGCGTACCAATTCCGTTTGTACCCGGCAGATATGTGACCGAATAACTCACAACATGCCACTGCGCATACAGTTTTGTGTCTTCAGAGACGGTGTACGAATCAGAAACACTTGTTGATACCGGAGCTAACCCCCACCCTGCAAAGGTGTATCCGGTCTTGGCCATCGTTCCTACAGTTGGCAAGGTAATCGGCGTTAACCCAGTTGTATAAACATCAGATGATTTGCTCGGCGAACCAGAAGCGCCGTTTGTGTCATATGTAACGGCGTAGGTTTCTGGCGTCCATCGAGCCCAGAAACTGATGTTGCTTGTACCAACTGTGTACGGATCTCCCGACCTGTACAGCACATCTGTCTCTGTTGAGTTGTATCCCCAACCAATGAACAAGTACCCCGTCCGTGCAAGATTTCCCGTGTTGCCAAAGATCGGCGCGTCCTGGCCAATCGTGTAGGAAGCCTGATCAATAGGAACCGAACCGCTTGTCGCTCCATTTGCCTTGTATGTCACCTTGTATGGAATGAGTGACCACTTGGCGTACATCGTCACGGTCGTTGACGCCAACTGAAGTGATGAGCCGGCTTGGTATATAGGGCCTGTTCCATTCTGATTGGTGGTCCAACCCACAAAAGTATTTCCGTTAAGGCTTATGCCGCCTCTACTCGGAACTCCCAATACCGTCGCAATGTCGTCCGAGTTGTACTGCAGAGAATCCGTGGGCACCGCCCCACCGGTAGCACCGTTCCCATCGTAGAGAACTTGTAACAACTGCAATGTCGTAGCCGTTGTTGAACTAGTTCCCGACACATAACCCGACCGTGACGTGTTCACTGTCAACACAATTTGTGTTGATGAACTAACTCCAGACACTGAAATGATTCCACTTGAATTGATAGCAACATTTCCTGGGGTTGCGGTTGCAGTCCATGAGACATTCGCGTCGTAATTCGCAATCCTTGCCAACAGTCCTCCGGTAGTGGAGACAATATTGTCAATGAGTGGTATCAGAGCGGCCTGTAACGCGCTCCCTGAGGCGTACCCAATTCCATCTGACACACCTTGCTTAGAGGACCTAATCGAAATGGTTGAGGTAGACCCTGCCGGCATTCCTGTAACGGTGATTGGAAGTACTCCACCAATTGGATTCCCGATCGTTACGGAACCTGAACCCGCTGTCACCGTTGGAGAGTCAAATACGAACGAACTGTCAAAATTTGTGATGCTCACCGTGAAGCCGTTTGCGGTTGAAGTTGACGCACCAAATATGGGAGTAAATGACTGACCAAGTGGTTTTGCGCTTGCAGTAGCAGAGTAGGCACTTGTTCCAAAGAGGTTCACTGCCCCCACGCGGAACAAATAGTTGGTTCCATTACTCAAACCCGTAACAGTGATTGAGTTGAGCAGAGATGCAGCATGTGAAAACGTGTTCCATGTTGATCCATTGTTTGAAGAATATTGCACCAAGAAATCAGATGTTGGCGCTTCATTTCGCAACGCACCCCTTGTCCAGGTCAAAGCCACCTGTCCACTTGCTGCGGATGCATTAAGGGAAATTGGAGCATTGGGAACTTCTGTCGAACACCAGATCACGGCAGATGGCAAACGCCGTGCAAGATAATTACTCAACACAGTTCCACCTGGACCGCAATACTGAACATCCGTGATTGCAGTATCAAATGCATAATCACTAATTGACGTGATTGCAGACGTTGTGCTCGAACCAAATCTGATGGTCTTAATGTTCGGGTTGGAGGTGAAAGCGTCTCTACTAATTGATGTAATGTTGGAGGGAAACGTTGGAATCCACCCCGATGGTATTCCATTTGCCTTAAAAGCTGTTTCGCCAATGCTGGAAATACCCGACCCAAAATCAACTGTTGAGAACTTCGTGGAGAACCCGAAGTTGTATCCAATTTCAATCTTTCCGCTTCCGAATGTGAGTGCAACGGATGTTGACAGCCCGAACAAGGGATCTTGGTTATTGAAGGCACCTTGACTTAGATAGGTAGATTCTCCACCTGATCCACCAGTAACGGTGACAGTTGTCAGAGGGTTGTTCTCAAAGGCAGAGAGACCAACCATTGTTACTGACGCCGGAATGACCAGAGTCGTCAAACCAAGGTTTCTGAATCCGCCCTGATCGATATTTTTGAATCCACTTGCTGGGAATATCAGTCCGGTCAGGGCGCGATTCGTTGACGTCGCCCCACTTCCAGGTGCAAATGAATTGATGGCAACTCCAATAATTCCTTGCGGAATGCTTGCCGTTCCGGCGCAATCTTTGCCCGCAGCTGAAGGGATGGTTGTTCCTCTCACATAGAAACTTCCGCTGATTGAGCAAAACACAAAATAATCAGTAGTAGTTGCCTCTGAGGTTGCGAAGTTATAGCTGAGGTTTCCTGACGCATTCGTTGCTCTCACGCGATAAAAATATGAAGTTCCGTTTGAGAGTCCCGTTACCGAATACGAAGTTGTGATTGCGTTAGTTGTTCCAGCATCGAGCCAATTGATTGCGTCAATTGACTTTTGCACTACGTAGCCAGTGATGGCAGATCCGCCATCCGATGCTGGTGCATCCCACGTTAAAACTGCGCCACCTTGTTGGCCAGAAGCTGTGAAGTTTTGTGGGGTTGATGGACTGACAGCAAAGACAACATTCACGCGCGTGTAATTAACGGTGCCATCAGCAGCAGTCACCTGAACAACAAAGAAATCACCATCAACAACTTGAGTTGAAGCACCATTCGTGAATCCGGTGGCGGCCGTAAAATTCCCTGAATTTTCGGTAGTACCAGAAGCAAACTTCGCAATCTTGGTGATCGTGGCACCAACATGAGTCTTCGTGAATGACGTCGTCGCACTGCCAGCACCTTGCGAGGTTGTAATCGTGACCGAACCAGCTGTTTCAGAACCAATCGTGTCACTTGGAGTTCCCAACGATGCGGTGATGCCCTTGACAGATGAGCCACTCAACGTTGCAACATTCGAATTCACCGTCACATTCACACGTGTGTAATTAACGGTGCCATCAGCAGCAGTCACCTGAACAACAAAGAAATCACCATCAACAACTTGAGTTGCTGCACCATTTGTGAATGCAGTGGCAGCCGTAAAAGAAAAGAGACTTTCAGTGGCGCCAGAGCCAAACTTCGCAATCTTGGTGATCGTGGCACCAGCACTGGTGGCGGTAAAGCTTGTGGTTAATGAACCAGTGCCTTGTGCCGTTGTCAACGTGATTGAACCGGCCGTTTCAGAACCGATAGTTCCATGGGCCGTACCCAACGTTCCAGACTGACCCTTCACCACTCCAGAGCTCAACGTTGCAACATTCGAATTCACCGTCACATTCACGCGCGTGTAATTAACGGTGCCATCAGCAGCAGTCACCTGAACAACAAAGAAATCACCATCAACAACTTGAGTTGTAGCACCATTCGTGAACGCAGTGGCGGCCGCGAAATTCGCTGAATTCTCGGTAGTGCCAGAAGCAAACTTCACTATTTTGGTGATCGTGGCACCAGCATCGGTTTTTGTAAACGTACTGGCGGCACTGCCAGTGCCCTGTGCAGTGGTCAACGTGACCGAACCTGCCGTTTCGGAACCAATCGTGTCACTCGGAGTTCCCAACGACGCGTTCACCCCCTTGAAAGACGCACCGCTCAACGTTGCAACACTTGATAGTCGCGTGGCCGTAATTGTGTAGGTCTTTATCGTTGTGCCGTCGTCAGCGGTGACCCGCACAGTGATGGTGTTTGACCCGAGTACCAAACTGAGCGGCGAAGATGCCGTGCCCGAAGCAACAGAAGTAAAGGAACCGCTTCCAACCTTCACATCCGAAACTGCACCTACTGCATTGACAGTTGGCGTCACCCTCATGCCATCTTTGGCATTCGAGATGGTGTACGCAGTAGTGCCCGATGCAAATACAGGTGACAGTGTTCCTGCAGAGAGGGTGAGTGCAGAAAGCCTTGCGTCATCGGATCGGGTGTATGTAAATAGGTCAGCAGACGTTTGCGCAGAAGTTCCACTTGCGTTTGTCAAAGTGATGTGGACTGCACCCGTGGCTGTAGTAACAGGGGCTACCGCTTGAATGTGCGTTGGGTCAACCAACAGCACGCTCTGAGCCGGAACAGAGCCGAACATGACTCCCCCGTTGGACACAAGATTGCTCAGATTAGTTCCGGTAATCGTGACGGCCACCCCACCAGTGATTGAACCGGTGCTGGGAGAAACTGCCGACACAGTTGGTGCAGACAAATACGTAAATTGCCCATACAGCCCATATAACGACACAGCAGAAATCCCACCTGGGTTGCCAACTTTGATGTCCACGTTTCCAGCTACACGCGCAGGTGAAACTGCTGTGATCTGCGTTGCGCTGTTAACGGTGAAACTCGTGGCGTTGGTTGTGCCGAAAGTGACAGATGTTGCGCCCAAGAAATTTGTTCCAGTTATCACTACGGAAGTGGCGCCCACTGTAGGACCCGATGCTGGAGCAACGTCAGAAATAGTAGGTAATCCCCAATAGGTGAATTGATCGGCAGAAATGATTTGTGAAACACCTCCGAGAGTGTTCACCCTTACATCAACAACACCAGCAGAAGCAGATGGCGAAACTGCTGTGATTTGTGTTGCACTGTTGACGGTGAAACTAGAGGCGTTATTGGAACCAAAAGTAACTGCGGACACATTCGCAAAGTTTGTACCTGTAATGACTACTGAAGTACCCCCATCTGTAAGACCAGCCGAGGTTCCAATATTGGAGACAGTGGGTATTGGGTAGTACGTGAATTGATCAGCCGCAACAATCGCACTCGTACCGCCGGGCGCCGTCACACGAATATCGACAACACCTGCAGTCCCCGCTGGGGAAACTGCAGTGATCTGCGTTGCGCTATTGATGACGAAGCTAGTGGCGCCAATGGATCCGAATGTGACTGCCGTTGCACCAGCCAAGTTTGTACCAGTAATCACGACGGAGCTCCCGCCCGCAACGGACCCAAAAGATGGACTGATCCCTGTAACAGTGATTGAACTTGTATACGAGTATTGATCAGCCGCAACTATTGCGCTTGTACCCCCGGGCGCCGTCACACGAATATCAACAACGCCTGCAGTCCCCGCTGGAGAAACAGCAGTGATGCTATTTGCGCTATCAACAGAGAAGCTCGTTGCATTTGTCGCACCAAACGTGACAGTCGAGGCATTTGTAAAGTTTGTACCAGAGATAACAACAGCCGTACCACCGGACGTAGACCCACTTGCAGGGCTGATTCCTGTCACCGTCACAGAACTTGTGTACGTAAATTGATCAGCCGCAACAATCGCACTCGTACCGCCAGTTGTAGTCACACGAATGTCGACAACACCTGCACTCCCCGCTGGAGAAACAGCAGTGATCTGTGTGGCGCTATTGACACTGTAGAACGATGCATTAGATGCACCGAAAGTGACAGCCGATGTATTCGTGAAGTTACTTCCCGTAATCACTACGGACGTTCCGCCATTAATAGAACCCGTGGATTTGCTGATTCCAGTAATTGATGGAGCAGATACATAGGTGTACTTGTCGGCCGCAACAACTGATGATGTTCCTGCTGATGTAGTGACCTTCACATCCACTATTCCCGCGGTGCCGGCAGGGACAGTAGCGGTGATTTGATTTCCGAAGGTATTGACTGAGTAATTTGAAGCATTTAATGCTGTAGCGCCAAACGAGATACCTGTGAGACCAACGAAATTGCTTCCAGAAATCACAACAGTATTTCCTCCGGCAGTTGGACCCTCGCTTGATACGACCGACGAAACAGACGGTAAAGCAACCGGAAAATCTGACGAACATGAGGTGGTGGCTGTTTGATAACTCACGGTCACTGTGGCGGGCGCCATCACAGTGGACCCGCACGTCGTCGAACTCGGCTGGAACAATGCCAAGGTGTTTGGCCCGAATGTATAAGTAGTTGAAGGTGCGAAACCCGAAACTGGATACGGCGCTGTATTGGTGAGCACCTGCGTAGGACCAACTTGAGTGACTCCTACGAACGGTCCGATTTTTATGGATTGAGCAATTCCTCCACCGATATTTCCGTATTGAGAGATTAACTGTCCATTTATAAATATGGAATCAAAGGATTGGCTCGGCTGATTTGCAACTATGGTGCGTTGCAGTACAACGTTCTGCCACGTGCCAGCAGAGACTGCTGAAACAGTTTTATAACCCATGAAACCAGTGTTGACAAACGGAACAATTCGAGTGCCGCCTTGATCAATGATGAACCCTTCGCCGCGATCGGGGTAGAAACTGTTTCCAAACGACGCACTCATTTTCATATTGAGAGTTGAACTGGCGACTTTGACCCACGTTTCAATTGCGAAGGACTTTGAAGAGTTCAGGCCTTCGTTTTCTGGAAAAGTGAATAACACTGAGTTGTTTGTGCTCAGACTTCCCGAACCATCCGGATAGACGTGCGTTCCTGTTGACGTGAGCGAAAGGCTGCCTCGAATATTTGTGAGCGAGGGTGCGGAAGTTGACTGCGCTAAATCGTTTGAGGTTGGCGTCAATGTTGCATTCATTGTGTAGTAAGTCGACGTCGGAGTCCACGGACAAGTGGCGGTATACGAACTCAACACAGTTGTAGCAATTGATGAACATCCAGAAATCACTCCCTGATCTGTTTGGAATGACACCGTTCCGGCCACAGATGTAGTGGCAGTAATTGTGTTCACCACGCCAACTTGCACATTTCCCGAGGCCAATGCAATCGAAATAGAAGTGGATGGTTTGTTGACCGTAATTGAAACCGTGGCCGTAGTTGTGAGTCCGGAACTATTTTGCGTACCGGTCACCACGTAATTGGTCGTCGCTGAATACACAGTAGGTGTTCCCGAAAGAGTGCCAGTAGTTGTATTGAGCATGAGGCCGTTCGGCAACGCAGGACTAATAGAGAAACTGTTGATATCGCCACCAGTTGAAACAACATTGTTCGCAGTAATGGCAACTCCAGTAGTTGTTGTGACGGTTGCTGATGAGTACGAAAACGCCGGTGGTGGCGGTGATGCATAATCGGAAGATGCCGCTACAAGGCTTGAGGCAACATAGGTTTTGATAACGGTGCCGTTGCTCGTGAGGTCAACGAGGTTTGCAATCGTTGAGTTATCCTGTGGCTTGAATAGTGAGATAACACTTGCTCCCGAAGAAACCGTGCCACCGGAAACCGTTGAAGAAAAGTCATACGTTGGTGCAAAGGTTGTTGTTCCGTCGGTCGGGTAGAGCGAACCAGATGTAATACGCATCTGACCGTAAGAGACCTTTCCCGTACGCGAAGTACCCAACCCGCCAATCGTGACGTATTTGAGCATGGTTGAAGCACTGTTGCCTCCGACTACGCGCGACGTGAGAATTTTCCCATCAATAAACACCGTGAGCCGGGTAACGCCCGCAACTACGGATTTCTGAAATGCGAGATGTTGCCACTGCCCTCGCCCGATGGTAACAAGTGGGCAGAGTGCGAGTGTCTGGAATACGTCACATCGTGGGTCCTGAACTACACCGTTATTAGAGATGTAATAGGAAGACCTCTGACTGGCGCCCGAGCCGTTAAAGGCGCCTCGCTGATTCCAACTGTCAGTGAGACCCGTGAACTCTGAGGTGTGCAGCTTCATGCCGCCGCATGTTTGGTCGAAGGTTCCGGTTGGGTTGGTAGCTGAATCGACCTTTACCCATGCCTCGACGGTGTACGCAGATGCTTCACTAATTTCTTTACCTGTAGGCAATGTGAATGACACAAGATTGTCGGGACCCCCACAGGGCGATGTGACGGACCCTCCATTGCCGGTCACAACGAGACTTCCGGGTCCGGCCGCAGCCAGAACTGGGCGAATCTCGAGTAGTGAAATCCCACCGATCTGTACCAACAGAGTTGCCACCAATGCAGTCATCAAAAGTCGAATATTTCGACCGTGACGAAGTTGAACTGGACCGTGCATATTCATGACTCTCCGCAGTGAAGTATGGATAGGTTTTCCAATCTTGAAAGATTACGCCACTTTTGTAAGAAATTGCCATAGTTTGAGCAACTTGCCAGATGTCACCCTCCATGCCACATATGTGCCGGAGTTCTAGAGTTGACTCATGGCAGCAAAGAAGCAGGCCCCGAGGCCAGAGGGCGGACGTCAGGCTGCATACACGGCCCGCAATAGGGCAAAGCTCCTGCAGAGCGCCTTAGAGGTGTTGGCTGAGATTGGACCGTCGGCAACCATTGAGCAACTCTCCGCCATGGCGCAGGTTTCCCCCACCACCATTTACAAGTATTTCGAAACCAAGGACCGCATGTTCTCCGAGGCCATGACTCAAGCATGGGGAGAATGGGTGATCTGGTCGTACAACGGAGTGCCCGCTGGTCAAAGCCTTGAGGCTCTTTTGAATTCTTCTCGAAAGCTTTTTTGGATGAAGCAAACACATCCCCAACTTGCAAGGATTCTTCAGAATTCTCTGGACAGCCCCTCATTCATCATTGCTGCAACACGAGAGAGCGGGCTTCATTCTTTGCGAATGTTGGCAGAGGCGGGAGAAATCTCAAACAAAGATATTGAAAAACGCCTTCTTCTGGCCTCTTGGGGTTTGGCCGGAATCATGACCGCAGTGCATGTGACCGAAGAACTCTCTCCTACAGAAGCAGAGGCTGCATTCGCGATTTTGATATCGACATTGGGACTCAGCGAAGCAAAGATAAAGAAATTAATGGCGCAACCACTGGTGTTTGCCTCGGTCAAATAGTTTGCCGTCGTCGCGCCAACTTTCGACTACGCAATCTTCTTCTTGCGACGCCGCGTGGCTGGAAGCAACAATGCTCCGAATACAGCAAGCACGATGGGCAAAATAATGATCCACAAAGCGATGGAGCGTTCTTTCTTCCACTCGCCCACTTTGATTCCCACTGTCAACGTTGCAGGTTTTCCGTCAACAGTTTTCGCTACTACAGCGATGCGGTGTGAACCCTGATCAACATTCTTCGGAATCGTAAAAGTTCCGACAACAACGCCATCGGCTCCCACTTTCACAGTGCCCAAAAGTTGCGGGGTTGAGAACAACCATGCCTCAACATCTGACCCGGGCTGAAACCCAGCAAGCTTGATACGTACAGTGTCGCCAGGCTTCAAACGAACATTGCCTTCATCATCAAGAGCGGCAACTCCGCCCTTTGAATCAAGACTTCCCAACGTGGCAGAAAGAGCACCCGCAGTAACAGTGACTTGATTTTCAGCACGTTTCACTGTTGCTGTCTCGGCCTTGTCGCCCACCATCACCGCAGCTTCGCCTGGCGCAACCGCGCCAATCTTTGGCGCAGGTGGCGTCACCTTTTCAGCAGCTTCACTCGGCGTGGTGGTAGTCGTGGCAGAGCCAGGCACCGCCAATGAACCCGGCGTTGATGTTGTTGAAGATGATGAATTCACCTTTGGAATTGCACTCTGCCCCACCGGTGCCGACGTTGTTGTCGGGGCATTCACCACAATGTCTAAAGCAGGAGCAACCGTTGTTGTTGCAGAGCGAGCAACCGTGGTGGTGGTTGTTGAAGTTGTAGTGGTTGCAGCTGGCTGAACATAGGAAATGATGACAACGCCACTTCCGCCATCGCCGCCTTGACCTTCACAGTCACCGCCGCCACCGCCGCCACCTGTGCCGTCGGTTCCATTTTCACCAATGCAGTTGGCACACCATGAACCGTTACCGCCGCCACCTTGCCCGCCAAAACCGCCCGTGTTAGAGGGCCCAGAGTTCGTGTTTGTACCACCACCACCGCCGCCGCCGTACCATTCTGCAGTTCCAGTGATGGAGGACTGAATACCAATGCCACCGTTGCCACCAAGCGTTGGGTTCAGGCCGGTGTTTGTTCCGTTGCATTGGTTGTTTGCTGCTGCCGTTGGGCCACCGTTTTGGCCAACACCGCCGGCACCACCGCCACCGCCGGCACCGCCATAACTGCCAGAACATGAGACTCCACCGCCGTATCCCTGACCAGCAACACCAAGTGAAATGTTTGCAGAGTTTGTGTAATCGGCTCCTGCACCGCCTCCAGATCCACCTGAAGCACCAGGGTTGGCACCTGGGTACCAATGGCCACCGCCGCCACCACCAACTGCATTGAGAGACCCAAATTTACTGTTATGCCCATTGTCATTTGTTCGCTGGTAGTGGAAACGAGAACCGGCGCCACCTTGACCGATGGTCACTGACACCGAACCGGACACCGCAACATTGGACTGGCTGATGACACCGCCAGCACCACCACCGCCATGACCAGCACCACCACCGCCTGCGACAGCCAATACATCAACACTTGAAACACCCCATGGTGCTGTCCAGGTGCAAGTACCGATGCGAGTGAACTTCACAACGCGGCGTGAACCATTTGCTGTCGACGTCTCGGTGCATTCGGAAGGTTTGCGCACCCAGATTGACATCGTTGCTGGCACGTACCCGTTGCTTGTGCCGCCAGTTGTTACATAGCCATTGGAACCGTTGTGACCTGCATAAATTGCGCTGTAATTCTGAGTGTCAGGAGTCCAATCAAGTTGATTGTTGATCAATGGATTCGCTACGACACCGTAAGCAGTTCCACTACGCACTCCGAATGTTTTGTTTCGCATGAACATGTACTTCGGCATTCCAGAAGTACCCACAATGTTTCTAGCGCGAATCATTGATTGATCAGCCGAAGTTCCATTGGTCGAAAAGTTAGATTCGGAAGTTCCCGAGGACGGAGTTGCTGCTCCAGTAAGAGTCATCGTTGACGCATTGGGAAGCACAAACGAGACCGCTTTGTCATATGAGGTCAAACCGCCAGTTGGCAACGAACCACCTGCAGTGGTCCACGCGAAGGCAATCTCCGTTGCACCTTGCACAAATGTTGAAGCATCAAGGGTGGCGGAACCAGTTCTGGATGACGCATTGAAAGTTCCATTTTGGGAATCGATACGTCCAACGTTTCCGCTTGCGCCGTAACCAACGAGATACCAATCACCACCGTCAGTGGTGGTGTCAACGTAGGTGTTCCCGAGACCAGCAACACTTTGAACCCCCTGCGTGACAGCTAAGACATTTGCATCGGGCCCGGCGAAAACTGTGAATGATGCGCACACCGTGGCCACTGCAATCACTTGCGATCGAATTTTGAGAACTCTTGGTCGCTTCATGCCCTGCGCCAACCTTCCTAGAAACCGAGATGTCTGGAAATCTCAGTTCGGAAGATTCTACAAATTTTGTGTATGTCGTACACAACTAGACCAGCATTTTACATTGGTCGCTTTACATCGCGATGACGCCGGATGGCACCCAACTTCCGTGAGCGCCATAGGGCACACGTTGTGGCAAATGAATTGTTGCCACTGGTGGAGCATTGAAATTCTGAGCATCGATGATGACGAGTCGGGATTTCTCCGTTGCGGTGTCATGCACGATTGTCATCACATATCCCTCGTCTTCTGCCCCATCGGTCTTTGATGGCGCAAATACAGGTTCACCGCCGCGAGTGGTTGCGCCCAAATGATGCTCCCAACATTGACCCGTCGAGAGGTCGTACTTCCACAGAGAAGACCCATACACCGGCTCTTCAGAGTTGCCTTCGCCACCTAACGACATGAGATACGCGAATTGCGCTTTGGACCCCACGTATTTGTCGTTCACCCGGCCGAAGTCACCAGGGCGATCATCGACCATTTCCTCGGTCACCTTGCCCGTCACGGTATCGATGGTCCATTTGTAGAGACGACCCACTTCGGCATAGTCGTCGGAACTGGAACCGAACGCTTCATTCTGACGCGACACGTGCAGCACAATGTTGGTGCCATCGTCGTATGCGTTCACGGGGTGGAATACATAACACGGATCAATATCGAACCAACGCGTGTCGCTACCCCGCCCGTTACGCGGCATTACACCAAGTCGAGCGCCTGCATCGCGGTTGAACTTAAAGGGGAAACCGTTTGCCAGCTCGCCGAGGTCGAACACCACGGGCAAGTCCATGAAGATCACGTTGTTCTGCGTGATGTTGAAGTCGTGCATCATCACCATATTCGGCACATCAATGGCGTCGAGTTGTTTCAACTTTCCATCTGCGCCAATGCGCATGTAGTGAACATAGGGCGGCTCAAACGAGAAGTAACTGAACGCAAGAAGGTCGCCGGTGATCGGACACACCTTTGGGTGTGCCGTCATTGAACATGTGAGAGCACCGTCATAATTTTCGTAACCAAGCGTCTGCAGGTTGCTATCAATTTTCCATGGCCAGTGACCCTCTTCGAGAGCAAGCAGAGTTCCGTTGTGTGGCAACACGTGCGTGTTGCCCGTTCCTCTACCCAACTCCGGAGTGGATTTAAATGGCATATTGCGAGCGCGCGCAACATTGGGCGTGTTCACATATTGATTGCGGTACCACTCTGCTTTGCCATCGCGAATGCGCACACCGTGCAACATGCCGTCACCAAAGAACCAATGCGGCGAGGTGCCCGATGCAGGGTTAGGTCCGGTGCGCACATAGAGGCCATCGAGCTCTGGCGGAATCACTCCGTCAACACGAAGATCCGTGCTTGTGATCTCCACCTGCATGGGTTCCCAGTTGCCACGCAAATGCCATGGCGTGTGGGCGGCGTCTTCAACAGATTCCAAGCGACTCATATTGGAATACTAATTCAGCAAATAATGACCGAATTTCTGC
>CANFIM010000026.1 GCA_947447175.1 Acidimicrobiaceae bacterium
CTATGGACACCACGCGTTGCAGTCGGCGGCATTCTCGCTATTCACGATGTGTTTCCAGATCCGGCGGACGGCGGACGACCACCATACGAAAACATTTATCTTCCAGCCATCAACAGCGGCTTGTTTGAAGATGTGAGTGCAACGGGTTCACTACGCGTTCTTCGTCGTATTTAGTTGAAAATTGCAAGACGCAATTATTAATGAACTTGCGCAAATGGTAAATAGGTACTTTCGACCTCTAATGCATATTGTTAAGGAAGAACGACATGAAGAATTGGAAATTTTTATCTATCTGTTCGATCCTGCTTGCTGGATGCGGGGGAGTAGCTGGAGCAGCAGTGCCAGCATGGAATGCAAATATGCGAGTTGATGTGCCAACTGTGAAGGTTGGACGTAACTGGCGAAGTACTTTGAACATTTTGCCCACAACTGCACAAAACAAAGCTCTCTACGATGCATGGCAGAATGGCATGTCAAATTGCATGGAACAAAACGGATTCAAATACGAACCAGGTGTTTACTACGACGAGAGCTGGGTTGATAACTGGAATCCGCTGGACGAAAAGTGGGGGAATCAATTTGGTTACCACAATCCCCAAACCGACTTCCCACAGCCTGAACAATCGAGCGATGTTAAGTATCAGTCAATGCTGGAAGAAACCTGTGCGCCCGAAGCGAATAAATCCACGTATGGATTGGGCGATGTCGTGGCTTTTACCACGGAACTTGATCGCGTCATCAACGACGTGATGAAATCAATCGCCGAACCAGGAAAAGCGGCCGAAAAGCCACTAGAAAGTAAGTGGTCTTCGTGCATGGCTAATCAAGGTTTGGATTATGAAAACCGGAATGATCTGGCCCAGGCTTTTCAAGGTCGCAGCAGGATTTCAAACGAAGAATTGAAGGCCAAAGGTGTTGATATCGCATGCGACCGCCAAGTCGGTATGACTGCGTCTCGTTCCGCTGCAGAGGAATCAGCGCTAAATAGTTGGAAATTGGCGCATAAGTTTGACCTCGAAAACCTTCAACGGTTGCGGCCAGCTTTTAACGCAGCCGTTGCAGGGCTCTAAGTCTTTTAGAGCGCGCGGGCGTGCAGGTGTGCGTTGCGGCGTGGCATCGGCTGAGTAAACAACGTTGATGCCGGTGAACCACCACTGATTGCATCGGCGGCCATGATGATGGCGGCTGCGGTGTACGCGCTGTATTCATTGGCTGGAAAATGTTCCATCAGTTTGTCGGGGTCGGTGGGGTACACAATGCCCGTCCAATACGCGCCGTCTTCACGACGATGAGGCATGGTCCACAACAACAGTTCGCTTGCAGTTTCTTTGTCGCCAATGGCGCAGTGAGCAATGGAGCATTCGCTGGTTTCAGCAGCGGTGACCCACTGTTCGTCATTCACGCAACGAACACCGCGGTCATCGAGTACAAAACGATCCCACCCTTCGGCCATGCGAGCCTTTGCGCGCACGCCTGTCATTGCGCCAGTGAGAACGGGGTAGTACCAGTCCATTGCCCAGCGGTCTTTTGGCTCGAATGCTGAGAGTTGGGTGCCGATGAGTTGGTCAATGGCGTCGGCGGCCTTTGTCCACTCTGGCTGTGGATCATTAAGAAGGTCGCCGAGTGCTGCACCGCAATGCAATGCGTGGCGAATGCTGGAACAACCGGTGAGCAAGGCGTAATCCCATGGGGCGGAATCAACTTCGCGCGCCCAAATGATGGAACCATTCTCGCGGCGCATGCTCATGACCCAATCAAGTGCTTTGCGCACTGTTGGCCACAACGCAGACACCGCTGCAGTGTCACGCGTGCACAGCCAATGTGTCCATACGCCTACTGCGATGTATGCATTGACGTTGGTATCGAGTTTTGCATCTTCGATGGAGCCATCGGGCATGTAGTAGTTGAACCACCAACCATCAGCATCTTGATTGTTAGCGAGCCAGTGATACGCGGCAAGTGCTGCGTCATCGCGGCCCATGATGTTAAGAGCGATTGCGGTTTCCACATGGTTCCACGGGTCACAATGTCCGTTCGGATACCACGGAATCATTCCGTTGGAAAGCTGCAAAGCCTCAATGGAATCAGCCGTTTTGGCCAAGTCCGCCGTGGACAAAATGCCCGGCAAGTGCGGCATGGCGCGCTGAGTCACGCGTTGCCCTTGGTGGAATAGATGATGAAACTCTTGCCCATGATGGGGCTCAGCACTCGCTCTGCAATGCGCGTTGCTGCAGGGCCTTCCATGATGTCCCACTCAAGAAACTTGCGGTACTTGGTGACCAACGGATGATTTTCATTGCGAGGGCCAACGGCACATTTCAACCACCAATATGGCGAATGCAACGCGTGCGCATGGTGGCTGTCGCGCACTTCGAAACCAGCGGTGCGCAATTTCGCCTTCAACTCTGTTGCGGAGTAGATACGCACGTGTCCGCCCACGCTCTTTGGCGCATGATATTCGTCAGAGAGCATCCAGTTGATTTTTTCTGGGAACCACGTAGGCACCGTGGCGGCAAGTGTGCCGCCTGGCTTCAATACGCGGTAAAACTCGCTGATTGCTACGACATCGTTTTGAATGTGCTCAAGCACTTCGGAGGTGACGATGCAATCAAATGTGTTGTCTTCAAATGGGAGACGAGTGACATCGCCACGCAACACACCACCAAAGTTGGCAGCAGGAATTTCCTTTTCAGCGATCATGCCGCCGAACATGGCGCGCGTACCTGACATTTCGTCGTGTGCCCAGTCGAGTGCATATACCTTGGCGCCTTGGCGTGCGGCTTCGTATGCGTGACGACCAAAACCGGCGCCGGCATCAAGGAACATTGCACCAGGCTTGAGGTTCAGTTTGTTGAATCGGACTGTGAGCATGTCAGCGTCGCTTTGCTAAGAGGGCTTGGTTTTTGGGCATTTCGAGAACTTCGCGATACTGGTCAACCGTGAGCGATGCACAATGGCGCCAGCTCCAACGCGACACCACGCGCTGACGTCCGGCTTCACCCACGCGTGCACGAAGTTCTGCGCTGTCGAGACCGCGAGCAATGGTTGCTGCAAGTGCTGCTGCATCTGCTGCAGGACACTGCAGAACAGTGTCGTTGTCGGTGCCCGTGACTTCAGGCAAAGCGCCACCGTCAGTTGCAACAAGGCAAATGCCTGTGCTCATTGCCTCAATGGCAGGAAGGCTGAACCCTTCGTAAAGGCTTGGCACAACTGCAAGTTCTGCCTCTGCATACAACTCCACAATGCGCTCGTCAGGAACACCGGACACGAAGTCAATATGAGGCTTCAGGCCGAGAGATTCAATGAGGTCCATGCTGTGGCCAGGACGCGGCTTGCCAATAATGGTGAGGCGAATGTCGCGGCCCTGATTACGTAGCTGCGCCATTGCTTCCAACAGGAACGACAAACCCTTCAACGCAACGTCGGCAGATGCAGTGGTGATCAGTTGCCCTGGTTTCCGTGCCACGTTGGGCAATGGCTTGAACAGGTCGGGGTCAACACCAACCGGTACCAAACGCATGCGGTCGCGTGAAACACCCATGTCTTTATGAATGTCATTGATGCTGTTTTCGCTCACCACAACGATGCGTGGCATTTTGCTTGCAACTTCGCCTTGCATTTCTACGAAGGAATACCAACGCTTCAGCGAACGGCGACGCTTTGGTGTTGAAGCGTGTGTCATTTCCAATTCACGGTCACGGGTGATGGGATGGTGCAACGTAACGATGGTGGGAATGATCTTGTCAATCTTCAGAATGTCGTAGCCAAGGCATTGGTTGTCATGCACGAGGTCAAAATCATTAACTCGTGTTTTGAGTTGGCCGTAGACACGCTTTGAGAATGTGAGCGGTTCTGCAAATTGGCCACGAAGAAGTCGTGTGAATTCAACAAAGTCTGGCCATGTTTTGATTTCCCAATATCCGGGAAGTCGGCCGGGGTATAGGTCATTGAAGAGATCAAGACTGGGCAACTGATGCATTGGAATGCGGTCATCGAGAACTGGGTATGGCTGACCACCAAACACTTCGACCGAGTGACCAAGGTCGACAAGCGCCTTGGTGAGGTGACGGGTGTACACGCCTTGACCGCCAACGTGCGGTTTGCCTCGATATGTGAGGTAGGCAATGCGCAATGGGCCGTTCGGATCGTAAGCGCCTGACATAGGCGTTGGAGGCTAACTGGCAGGCCGTGGAAAGGCTCGTGAGCGGCGCTGCATCAACAGCAGCAAGAGGGCGATGAGTCCCAAAATATAAGGACTATTTCCCATGTAGGAGTAGACAGTGCGCCCCGAACGTAGGGAAATTGTGCGATCAACAATTGCCGAACGAGAAATATCGGTGCGGTCAAGTATTTCGCCCTCTGGGGTAACAAAGGCGCTGAAGCCGGTGGGTGCCGCCTGAACAAGCCATCGGCTCTGTTCGCGCGCACGGATACTCGACGATGCAAGCTGCTGCGTTTGCAAGATGGTGCCGGTGTAGCTGGATCCATTAGTGGGGTTGATGATGAACGTTGCACCATCAACAACACCTTCGTTGACGCGTCCGCCGAAGAACACTTCCCAGGAAATGGCAACCGCTACTCGCGTGCCAGCCACATCAAGCCATCCACGTGCGTCACCCGCGCGTGCATCACGAGGGACGAGGTGTGTTGGTGCACCGAGAGCTTCAATCAGAGAACGCATTGGCATGTACTCACCAAACGGCACGCGCCGCACTTTGTCGTATCGACCTGATATGCGACCGTCAGGTTCAATAACCACTGCAGCATTCATGAAGCGACCTGGACCACCATCTTCTGTAATGCACGCGACAATCGGCACATTCAGTCTCTTTGCCTCAGCTGCTAATTCGACGTAGTCCTTATTGTCGACAAAGAGACCTTCTCGCGTGACATTGATTGCGTTCTCTGGCCAAATGACCACGTTGCGATTGCTGTTCGGTGTCAGTGACTTCGTGAGAGCGAGGTGGCGATTGAAAACATCATGCGATTCCGTGTAGACAGCGTGTGTGCCCTGTTTTCCGCCGCCTTGAACAAATGTGATGTGCAATTGTTTTCCTGTGTCACGAACATTGCTGACAATCGATGTCACACCAATGAGAACTATTACTGCGAGAATTGCACGCAGTCGTTTTGACGACATTGCTATCCATAAAGTGGCAACAGTGATGCCAATCACGCCAGCCAGCGGCGCTAAGGATGCGATAGGGCTTCGCGCTTGACCAATTGCCAACGTTGCAAGAGGTACACCACCAAATGGCCACGAGAGTCGAAGTACTTCTGCCAGCGAATGACACACAATGAGCGCTTGGCGATGATGGCGGTCTTTCGTTGACACTCGCGCAGCAATGTATGACGCACTGCCGTGCATGAATGCAAAGATGAGGCACGTTGCTATGAAGCCGGGCACTGTGAGAAAACGCATCCAGGACAATGGCAGTACAAACCATCCGAGAGCGAAGAAAAAGCCTGTGCTGAACGGTGCTGTCTCTCGACGATCAATGGCGATGCGTGCGTACAGAGCAATGCCGACAAGTGCCATTGGCCACCAACCCCACGGAGGCATTGAGGCCGCAACGAATAGTCCGGCAATGAGTGGAGAAATGATTCGTTTCACTGAATGAGTGCGGCGCGCACCACATACCGCAAGGTTGTTTTACCTTTGGGATGGCATGCGAACAAAGTAAGAGTGGGCTTGCGTGTGGAATCGGTGATCCATAACGCTGTGGGCTTCACGATGAGTCTTTCGGTAACGACATACCGGAATGTGCTGCCACGCGAAGACAACGTGATGATGTCTCCATTAACGAGTTTGTCGATATCAGCAAAAGGTTTCGGGGCAGATGTGCGATGCCCGCCTAACACGATGTTGCCTCTTTGCCCAGGGCGAGGTGAGCCGGGCCATTGACCAACACCTTTTTCGAAATTCGCCATAGTGACGCCTAAATAAATTGCAGCGCGTATACCAAGTCGGGGTATGGCAAGAGTGCCAACAATTGAAGTATTTGGAGCAACGCGAGGGACGCCTTGTTCGAATGATTGAACGTGCTGGGTTTGTGCGTGCGCACTGTTCGGCGAAACACATGCCATTGCAACTAATGAAGCAATGATCAGAATGCGACGCACGTGGTCAGTCTGTCAGTGAGGCGAGGTGCAAGGCAACACTTTCGCCGGCAAGACGTGCTTGTTGTACGCACGCGGGAATACCGATGCCGCGGTAACTAGCGCCTGCAAAGACAAGCCCTGGGGCCGAAACACTGAGCGAATGTTCAATTTCTGCCAGCTTGGCAAAGTGATGAGGGCGATATTGAGGGAACGATTCCTGCCATCGACTCATTCGAATTTCCGTTGGAGTGAGGTCAACACCAAGGTGAAGTTTCATATCAGCAAGAGCGAGATTGATGAGGTGGTCATCGTCAAAGTGCATGACGTCGAGACCATCACGGCCCAGTGAAACACGAAGGATCATTGATCCATCAGCAGGACGCCAATGTGCCCATTTGTTCGAACCAAATGATGCGGCAGTAACCCATCGTTGATCAGGCTTTGGTACCAAGTAGCCACTGCCTGTGAGATGCGACGGCCATTGGTGTGCAGGAACAGCCATTGTGATGAGTGCCACCGATGCATGATCCCAACTAGCGAGTAGTTCACTTGCGCGAGCATCAACTGAAGTCAAAAACGGTGCGCTGTGCTTTGCGGGGGAGGCAACAACAATTGAGTCGGCAGTGAATTCACCGGAAGTAGATGCGATGCCATAACTGGCACCGTTGCGCTGAATATCTGACACGCGGGCACCGGTGATGATGGTTCCACCAAGTGATACGACTCGTTGAGCGAGCGTTTCAATTAACGCACCCATGCCCCGCAATGGAACTCCGAAGATGGGCGAAGCGGGAGCCTTTGCTGCGGCTTTCCTGGTTTTTCCGGCTGCAAGAAGTGCACTGCGAGAGGCAGTGAGAGCGGCGATTTGGGGAACAGCAGCCATAGAAAATGCATCGGTGTCGGCGGCATAGATACTGCCGACGAGAGGGTCAACGAGTCGTTCGTGAATCTCGCGACCAAACCGTTTACGAATGTAATGCCCGATGGAATCATCGTCGGTTGTTGTGGGAAGGAGCGGCTCGATTGCTGCACGTAATTTGCCTGCTGGTGAGAACAAACTTGTTGTGGCGAAGGCACGCATTTTTGCAGGAACACCCATGAGCACATCGCCGGGAATTGAATGCATGCCGTTGTGCCAGATGTTTGCATGTGCTCCCGTTGGGGAAGTAATAGCAGCACCTAAACCAAGTTCGGAAGCCAATTGTGAGGCCCAGGGAACTCGAGTGAGGAAAGCATCTGCTGCTTCGTCGACTGCGTCAAGACCTGCAAATGGTGAGGTTTTGATGAGGCCACCAACGCGATCTGATGCTTCAAGCACCGTGACAGAAACGGGAATTGGTGAATCAACAAGTACGGACAAAGCACTAGTAAGGCCAGCAATTCCACCGCCGATAACGACGACGTTTCGCTGTTCACTCATGCATTCACCACGCGCTGTGCAAGCGCCGCCATCACTGTTTGGTTGTCGTTCACGCAAGCAGTGCGAGCGAATGCGAGGCCATGTGATGATGCGCGATGTGATGCTTCAATATCAAGGTCGTACAACACCTCAAGGTGATCTGCAACAAAACCGCAGGCAGAAACAAGCACACCATCAATTGGCTCGTCAGTGTTTCGCGTTGTAGCGATCTGGTCGATGACTTCAAGAATGTCGGGACCAATCCATGGTTCAGGTGTACGACCTGCTGACTGCCAAGCAATTGACCATTGTGACCATCGCGAAAGTCCGGCCCTTTCCGCTACCAATTCAGCTGTGGCTCGTAATTCATCGGGGTATGGGTCGCCGCCGTCGATAATGCGTTGTGGAAGTGAATGCGCCGTGAAGAGAACCTTGGTCCGTTCAGGCATGCCAGCAAGTTTTTGCTTCATGTCATTTGCAAGGAAGTTAATAAATGCTTCTTCACGTGCCCATGAATCAACTCCAACTACTTCAATGTTGTGTGGTGCGGCGGCTTCGCGAACACGTCCGATGTATTGACCAATTGAATACGACGAATAGTGCGGTGCAAGCACAATGCCAACGATGCGTGTGAAGCCAGCAGCAGCTACCTCTGCCACAGTTTCTTCAATAAATGGCGTTGCATGTTTGAGTCCCAAGAACACTGTGTATTGGCCAGGGGAAACTGCATCAAGCTCGCGTTGCAGTGCATCACGTTGGGCTTCAGTGAGTTGTTTGAGTGGAGATAATCCGCCAATTGCTTCGTAACGCTGAGTGAGATCAGCAAGTTGTTCGTCAGTAGGTGCGCGACCTCGACGAATATCTGTGTAGTACGGAAGAATTTCTTCCTTTGTGCGTGGTGTGCCGTAGGCCATCAGCACTACTGCTGTGCGTGTTGTAGTCATTGTGAACCTTCACTGTGAACGAAATCGACAACCGCGGCAAGAACACCGGGGTCCATGTCTGGTTGAGCGCCGTGGCCCAAATTAAAAATGTGTCCGGGGTGCCCAGCGTTGTCAGCAATGACCGCGCGTGCGCCTTCAACGGCGATGTCAGCACCTGCAAGTACGAGTGCTGGATCAAGATTTCCCTGCACCACTGTGTCTTTGCCAAGGCGGCGACGTGCATCAGTAATTGTTGTGCGCCAGTCGAGTCCGATGATTGCATTACCCACTGAGTTCATCGACTCAAGTAGGTGATCACACGCAACGCCATAGTGAATTCCCCGAACGCCCGGATGTCGCTCTGCGATTTGTGTGAACACAGCTGTGGTGTGTGGCTTGACAAACGTGTCGTAATCAGATCGAGACAAAGCACCGGCCCAAGAATCAAACACTTGAAATGCTTCTGCGCCCGCGTTCAATTGAGCAGAGATGAATTCCACCGAGTGTTGTGTGAGGCGTTCCATTACTTCGTGCCACAACACAGAATCTGAGTGCATCATGTACTTGGTGTTTTGATAGGTCTTGCTGGGGCGGCCTTCAATGAGATAGCTCGCAACAGTAAATGGTGCGCCTGCAAATGCAAGAAGTGGCACCTTCAGTTCGCGCACAAGTTGCAGCACGGTGTCGGTGACGTAAGTGATGTCTTCGTGTTGCAGTGGTCGAAGACGGGCAAGGTCTGTACTGGTGCGAAGCGGTTGTGCAGCAACGGGTCCCGTACCTGGGGCAACATCAATGCCAAAGCCCACCGCATGTGGAGGCACCACGATGTCGGAATAGAGAACTGCTGCATCAACGCCGTAACGACGGACAGGTTGCAACGTGAATTCAGCGGCAAGCTCTGGTTGCTTGATGGCTTCCAAAATGCTGCCCTCGCCACGAATCTTTCGATACTCAGGAAGGCTGCGTCCGGCTTGACGCATGAACCAGACCGGAGTGCGCTGGTGGGGCTGGCCCGAAGCGGCCGCAAGGAATGGATCGCCGGGGAGACTGGTCACATCTCCAACGCTATCGGAGGGGCTCAGCGCCTGGAATTTGACCGCAATTGAGCGTCAATTCGAGCCACACGGGTGCGAGCGGGAGGGTGGGCTGTAATCAGTCGGTCTTGCCAACGATGTTCCCGTTCTCCATTGCCGCTTTCAATCACGATGCGAAGCGCATTCCGTAACTGTTTGCCGAATCCCATTGCCACCACGGTTTCGTCTGCCTTAAATTCAGCGCCCTTGCCGACAGCATTCCCGATGTATTGCGACAAGGTGATGACGGCGAGGAACAACCACGACACGATGGTGATAACGCCAGCAACAGTGCGTCCAATGAATGCACCCCATGCGCTTCGCTGAGCAAACGTATCGGTTGCTGCATGTGCGATGTTCTGCAATACAAATCCGATTCGTGCCAACAACACGATGGGAATGGTGAGCCATTGACTAACGGTGAGTGCAATGGTGTGCATGCCCAGGTGATGACTGAGTTCGTGTGCAAGAACTCCACACAATTCATCGGATGACAAGTTGTTGATTGCCCAACTTGATACCACCATCAAGTGGCCACCTGAAGCGAACGCATTCAAATCTTCAGAGTCTGCAACTGCGAGCACGAAGCGTCCGGGTGGAATGTGGTTTGCTTGCGCCACCAATTGCCATGACCGTTGCAATGTGTCTCTCTCTGCTCGCGTTGGTGTGCGTGCACCAAGCAAGCGTGATAACACCACGCGTTGTACGGGCCGAAGAAAAAGAAGTGCACCAAGAAGAAACCACACGCCGGCAAAGAGTGCCAACGAAATGGAGACGAAGAGCTGCACCACTGACCAAAATGCTGCAACTGCAATGAGCCATGCGGGTATGAGAGCCACGAGGGGGGCAATGGCGGCCACTGCATAACCATCGACTCGGCGTTGACGCTGGAGTCGATCAGTACGGGGCACGCTGTCTAGTCCACCAGCAATGAGGTGCTAGGTCAACCATCAATAGTCCTTGGGTTCCGTGCAAGGCCATTTCTGCGTGTCACCTACACTGCAAATATGACAGCACCCATCATCCCCGGCGCAGAACCACTTTCCCATGTAGGCAGCACAGACATTGGTGCTCTTGTGCTTCACGGATTCACTGGGAACCCCGGTTCGATGCGTGGACTAGCCAATGCATGCGTGGCCGCTGGCTTCCACGTTGAAATGCCACTGCTTGCTGGCCATGGCACGGCGATGGAAGACATGATTCCCACCGGCTGGGCGGATTGGACTGCCGATGTTGAAAAGGCGTATCAAACACTTGCTGCTCGTTCAAAGAACATTGTGGTGATGGGGCTTTCAATGGGCGGTTCACTCACTTTGTGGACAGGTGCACAACACCCCGAAGTCAAGGGTCTCGTTTGCGTGAACCCTGCAACGCAGCCTCAGGTCGCCGAAGTGATGGAAGGACTGAAGGCGATGATTGACGGTGGCATCGACAAGATGGACGGAATTGGTAGCGACATTGCCGAACCAGGTGTTGTTGAACTTGCGTATTCCGGTACGCCTCTCGCGCCGATGTATTCATTCCAAACAGAAGGTCTGACGCCGCTTTCTCAGCGGTACGGCTCAATCAAGATGCCATTGCTGTTGTTCACCTCAACACAAGATCACGTAGTAACGCCTACCGACAGCGATGCACTCATGGCCGCATACGGCGGTGCAAAAGAGCAAGTAAAACTTGAGCGCAGTTATCACGTTGCAACACAGGATTACGACAAGGGCATCATCTTTGAAGGTGCTGTCGCGTTTGCCCGTCGCGTCGGCGCATGAATCTCACGGCGCTGATTGCGTCGATACCTAGTCCGTCGTCGGGGTCAATTCATCTTGGCCCATTGAAGATGAATGCTTATGGACTCATGATTGCCCTGGGCGTCATCGTGGCTGTGCGCATTGCTGGTCGACGCGCAGAGAAACGCGGAGTCGGAAGCGTTGATGCTTTTTCATCAATCGCAATGTGGGCAGTGCCAGCGGGTGTCATCGGCGGACGCCTCTATCACGTAGTGACCGATTACGAATTGTTCCGCGGCCATTGGTTTGATGTTGTAAAAATTTGGCAAGGCGGCCTCGGTATCTGGGGTGGCGTTGCGCTTGGTGTTGCTGTGGGCTTGTGGCGTGCACGTGTTTTGCAGCTCAACGTGCTCGCACTTCTGTCATGTGCAGTGCCTGCCATCGCAGTGGCGCAAGCAATTGGACGATGGGGCAATTGGTGGAATCAAGAATTGTTTGGTCGACCCACAACGCTGCCTTGGGGTTTGCGCGTATCTGATGCCATTACAGAGAAAGCGGGCTATGCGGTGGGCACGCTCTTTCATCCCACGTTCTTGTACGAATCAATGGGTTGTTTGCTCTTGGCCTATCTGTTAATTCACTTCGAATCACGCATTGCTCCACGGCCAGGGCGACTGTTGGCCTGGTACGCCATGGGATACACCGCAATGCGCTATTTCATTGAGGGGCTCCGAATAGACCCTGCTCACCAAGCGGGCGGATTACGTCTGAATCAGTGGGTATCACTTGCTGTATTTGCTGCGGCGGCAATTTTCGTACTGATTGACGCTCGGCGTTCTCCGAACGCTTCCGAAGCGTCTACGGTCAGTGACCATGAGTGAATGTCTGTACGAATTCGTTGAGCCCGGTATCGGCCTTATTACGTTCAATCGCCCCGAGCGCCTGAACGCATGGACTGGCCGCATGGGCAACGAGTATTTCGACGCGATTGATAAGGCCGAAGCCGACCCAAAGGTGCGCGTCATTGTTGTGACAGGTGCGGGCAAGGGGTATTGCGCAGGTGCAGACATGGGCACATTGCAGGCAATTCCGTCAGGTGACTCATCGAAGAACAATGATGGCGCAAGCATCATTGAAGGCCGCATGCAAGATGAGATCACGCGACTCACAAAGCCAGTCATCGCAGCCGTGAACGGTGCAGCAGCCGGACTCGGCATGGTGCAAGCGCTGATGTGCGATATTCGTTTTGCGTCTGACAAAGCAAAGTTCACGGCTGCATTCTCAAAGCGTGGGCTCATTGCCGAATACGGAATGTCGTGGGTGTTGCCACGACTTGTTGGTCAAGCCGCTGCTCTCGACATTCTCATGTCGAGCCGCATCGTGATGGCCGACGAAGCGTTGACACTTGGCATGGTGAACCACGTAGTGCCCGACGACAAGTTGATGGAAACTGTGATGGCATACGCCACCGAGTTGGCGATGAATGTGTCGCCGTCTTCAATGGCTGTGATGAAGCGCCAGGTCTATGGCGACTACGGCAAAGACGTGGCAACAGCCAGCAAAGACGCGTTGCGTCTGATGGCCGAATCATTCACACGACCCGACTTCAAAGAGGGTGTGCAGAGCTTTTTGCAGAAGCGCGCCCCTGAATTCCCACCTGTCCACCCCAAGGCATAGGGAATCAGCGGGGGCGGTCCCGCAGGTGGCTCGTAGGCTTAGGAGCCGTGACCCAATCAGGTAGCCCCATCTCCGCGGCCGATGTAGCCAAAGTTGCGCGATTAGCGCGGCTTGACATCAATGACGCACAAATCGAACACTTCACCGAGCAACTCGGCAAAGTGATGGCCCACTTCGCCGACATTGATGCGTTGAATCTCGACGGTGTCGTGCCTATGACGCAGCCATACCCGCTGGTCAACGTGATGCGTGAAGACATTGAAATGCCCACGCTTGACACCGACGAAGTGTTGGCTGCCGCTCCGGCCGCCGAAGAACGTCGCTTCCGTGTTCCGCCCATCATCGGAATTGAGGGCTAACACATGAGTGCTGTGCCAACCACTGCATCGGCAATCGCTGCCGCCATCGCTTCGAAGCAGATCAGTGCTCGCGAAGTGATTGATTCGTATCTCGCACAAATTGCGGCACGCGAGTCCGACATTCATGCCTTCAACTTGGTGATGGCCGACTCTGCTCGTGCACAAGCCGACGCAATCGACGCAGACATTGCTGCTGGTCGACCTGTTGGTCCGCTTGCAGGTGTTCCCATCGCATTGAAAGACAACATGTGCACCCGCGGTGTGGAGACAACATGTTCGTCGAAGATTCTTGAAGGCTGGAAGCCTCCATACGACGCAACCGTTGTTACGAAGTTGCGTGAGGCCGGAGCAATCGTGGTGGGCAAAACCAACCTCGACGAATTCGCCATGGGTTCCAGCACTGAGAATTCTGCGTTTGGCGCAACGCGTAATCCACTCGATACATCGCGTGTACCTGGTGGTTCAAGCGGTGGCAGTGCCGCAGCAGTTGCTGCAGGTTTTGCGCCAGTCAGTTTGGGTAGCGACACAGGCGGTTCAATTCGTCAGCCTGCTGCCATGTGCGGTGTTGTTGGTGTGAAGCCAACATATGGTCGCGTCAGCCGTTACGGCTTGGTGGCGTATGCAAGCTCACTCGATCAGATTGGCCCGTTTGCAACGACAGTTGCCGATGCTGCGCTCATCACCGAAGCAATTGCTGGCCACGATGTGCATGACTCCACATCCATTCCGCAAGACGTTCCATCGTTCGTTGCTGCTGCTGCTCAAGGCGTGAAGGGCATGCGTATCGGACGTGTCACTGACTTGCCCGAAGGTGCCGAACCCGAGGTGCAAGCTCGTCTTGATGCAGCATTTGCCGCACTTGAAGCAGCTGGCGCCACCATTGTTGATGTTCAATTGCCCAGCTTGTCGTATGCACTCACTGCGTATTACTTGATTGCGCCAGCAGAGGCCAGCAGCAACCTTGCGCGTTTTGACGGCGTGCGGTTTGGTTTGCGCGTGAATGCCGCAGACACCAATGCAATGTATGGCGCTACACGTGCCGCAGGTTTTGGTGATGAGGTGCAACGTCGCATCATGCTTGGTACATACGCATTGTCGGCTGGGTACTACGACGCCTATTACGGCAAGGCATTGAAAGTGCGCCGCATCATTGCAGAAGATTTCAACCGTGCATATGAATCAGTTGATGCAATTCTTACGCCAACATCGCCAGTGGTCGCGTTTAAATTCGGTGACAAAGTAGATGATCCCATGTCGATGTACTTGTGCGACATCTACACAATCCCCACAAATCTCGCCGGCCACCCCGGCATGAGCGTTCCATTCGGAACAGGGGCACATGGTTTGCCAGTCGGTATTCAAGTGTTGGCACCAGCACTGGGCGAAGAAGCAATGTTCCGCGTTGGTGGAGCATTGGAAGCGGCAGCAGGAGGCGCGCAATGAGCGACAGCACACTGAGTTCCGTAGTTGCCACTGAAGAGCAGATGCTTCCTGGTGGTTGGGAAATGGTTGTTGGTTTGGAAGTTCACGTGGAACTTGCAACGAAGACAAAGTTGTTCAGTGGTTCACCGAACCGTTTTGGTGATGAGCCAAACGTGAACATCGACCCTGTCACTTTGGGCTTGCCTGGTGCATTGCCTGTGTTGAACAAGCATGCAGTGGAATTAGCTATGCGCATTGGCGCTGCATTGAACTGCACTATCCAAGAGTGCATCTTTCACCGCAAGAACTACTTCTACCCCGATCAGCCAAAGGCGTATCAAATCAGTCAGTACGACCTTCCACTGAACGCAGACGGCTACCTCGATCTACCAAGCGGTACTCGTGTTGGTGTTGAACGTGCGCACATGGAAGAAGACACCGGCAAGAGCACACACGTTGGTGGGTCTACTGGTCGTATTCACGGCAGTGATTACTCGCTGATGGACTTCAACCGTGCAGGTGTTCCGTTGGTGGAAATTGTGTCGCGTCCCGACATTCGCACCAGCGAACACGCCAAGGAATATGTTGCCGAGTTGCGGGCGATTCTCGAAGTGATTGGCGCTTCTGACGCAAAGATGGAAGAAGGCTCCATGCGCGTTGACGCCAACGTGTCGGTGCACAAGCTGGGCACTCCATTTGGCACACGTTGTGAAATCAAAAACGTGAACTCCATTCGTGCGCTTGGACGAGCCATTGATTATGAAGCACGTCGTCAAATTGACGTTCTTGATAGCGGTGGAGTCATTCGTCAGGAAACTCGTCACTGGGATGACGCTGAGGGCCGTACTCA
>CANFIM010000027.1 GCA_947447175.1 Acidimicrobiaceae bacterium
CAGGTATACGAATTCACCACCTTCTATCGCGAAGGTCTTGGCTTCACCACAAGCTTGTTTGGTTCCAGCTTCTACTCACTCACCGGATTCCACGGTGTGCACGTGTCTGTCGGCATCATTCTTCTTTTGTCGCTCGTTGGCATGATTAAAAAGAACAAGATTCCCGGCGACAAGGCAGAAGTTGTTGAACTCATCGGTCTTTATTGGCACTTTGTGGACATCGTGTGGATTGTGGTCTTCACGCTCGTCTACCTGATCCCATCCTGATCAAGGGGAAATTATGAGCACAGCTACTGAGCACCACGAGCACGGAATGTCTGATTCCGGGTACGTAAAGATTGCACTCATCCTTGCTGCCATTACGGCGCTTGAAGTCTCCACGTACTACGTGAACTTTGGGCCACTCTTTATGCCAGCGCTCCTCATCATGATGGTTATCAAGTTTGTAACTGTTGTTTCGTACTTCATGCACTTGAAGTTCGATAACAAACTGTTCAGCTTCCTTTTCTATGTTGGCCTCGGGCTTGCGTTGTTCGTGTACTTCACGGCCTTGGCTACATTCAAGTTCTTCATCGCATAGTCATGAGATAGGTCAGCCGTGCTGATCGCAGCAATAGCCCCCACAACGAATACCGACCCGTGGCGTTGGCAGCCGCACCCAGAAGTGTGGATGCTTGTTATCGGTCTTGTGGCCGCATTTATTTATGCTGTTCGAGTTCTTGGGCCCCAAGTTGCCCCCGAAGGGAAAGTCATCTCACGAAAGCAAATCTCGCTTTTCGTATTGATGATTTCGTTGTTGTGGTTGGCCAGCGATTGGCCCATGCATGACATTGCTGAGGAGTATCTCTATTCGGTGCACATGGTGCAGCACATGGTGTTGTCCTACTTCATTCCGCCTTTGGCATTGCTGGCTACACCTGAATGGTTATTCCGACTGCTGATCGGAGAAGGACGCGTCTACAAAGTAGTGAGGTTCCTCACACGCCCCGCCGTTGCCGCCATCGCATTTAACGGCGTTGTGCTCATTACCCATATTCCTCAAGTGGTGAATCGCAGTGCCGCTGGTGGCCCTCTGCACTATTCCATTCATGTGCTCGTTGTGACGGTAGGTCTGATGTTCTGGATGGGTATCTGTAGTCCGGCGCGAGAATTCCAGTTGAGTTATGGCGGAAAGATGATTTATCTCTTCTCTACGTCGCTCATTCCCACGATTCCGGCTGGGTGGCTCACCTTTGCCGAGGGTGCCGTTTATAAGCACTATGACACCAACGTTCGCGTCTGGGGAATGTCGGTTCTGAGTGATCAGCAAGCAGCCGGCGGCATTATGAAGCTGGGTGGCTCACAGTTCATGTGGGTTTTGATCATCTTCATTTTCTCGCGACGCTTTATGCGTGGCTTCTATAAGCAGCAGTCGTATGCACACGACAGCACCATGCCCGACAATGAAATTGTTGGTACCGATCAACCACTCATGTATTCAGAAGTAGAGAAAGCTTTTGAACGGGTGAAGCCACCGGTTGAGGATTAACTCCAACGGAAACGCTTAGCGGCTATTGCAGGAACTGCAAGCCCCCATGCGCCCAACACAATGAACGGCACCATGAGTGCATGACCGTCGTTGTTCAACGTTGAACGCAGTAGATCTGCCAATGCCGTTGATGGCAATGCTTGTGCTGCATTGCTGAGGAATCCAGGCAATGAATCACGCGGAATGATCATGCCACCTAGCAACAACAGAATGAGGTACAAACCGTTTTGGGCAGCAAGGTTGATTTCAGCGCGCAAGCGACCGGACAACAACAGTCCTACGCCGGCAAAAGATGAAGTACCCAGCAGAACTACGGCAATGGCAAGTGGCCACGTAGTACCACTGACTCGCCAACCTAAGGCATAACCAAGCGGCAGTAACACGGCAGCCTGCAGAACTTCCACAGCAAACACACTGAGAATTTTGGCAATCACCAATTCCGCACGCGTCAGTGGAGTAGCACCCAGCCGTTTGAGGACGAGGTACGAACGTTCGAATCCGGTGGCAATACCAAGGCTCACCATTGCAGTGGACATGATTGCAACAGCCAAGACACCTGGCACCAAGAACTGAAGTGGGTCATCTCCGCCGGCGGGCAGAACATCAACTGAACCGAAAAAACCCAATAAAATCAGGGGTATTACAAGTGTCAGCAGAAGCTGTTCGCCATTTCGTGCAATCAGCATGAGTTCAGCGCGAAGCTGTGTGCGAATTCGTTTCATCACTTTGTCCCCGCAATTCGGCGGTATGCGTCTTCCAACGTTTCCATGCCCATGTCAATTCCTGAGAGTGGATACCCCTGTGTGCTGAGCCACGATGTAATGCGAGACACCATCTGTGGTGTTGACTCTGATGCAACTTCGTACTTGCCGTCTCCGAGTGCTTTCACCGGACTACCGGCGGCAATCGCGATATCAGCTGTAGTGATGCCGTCAACTGAAGTGAAGCGAAGATGCTTTCGAATACTCAGTAGTGATGTGATTTCACCAGAAGCAACAACATGACCTTGTTTGAAGAACACGGCATGCGTTGCCACCTTTTCGGCCTCGGCCATTTCGTGTGAAGCGAGCACCACGGTGGTGCCTCGTTCTGAGAGTTCTTTGATGATGTCGCGAATCACGTCACGACCTTCTATATCAACACCAGACGTTGGTTCGTCGAGAAACGCAACTTCGGGTTGTGCTGCAAGCGCAAGTGCCAGCGACACCCGTTGTTGTTCTCCGCCTGACAGACGTCGCCATGTTCCTTTGGCCCGTGCAGTGAGCCCCACACGTTCCATGAGCGCCTTGGCATCAACACCCTTGCCGTGCAGTGCGCAGAAGTGCGCGAGCACATCTTGCACACGAGCACTGGGGTACACACCTCCGCCTTGCAACATGACTCCCATGCGCTGGGTAAGTGCGCGGTGTTGCGAGGCCGGGTCTAAACCAAGAACGCGCACGGAGCCAGAAGCTGCCTGGCGGAATCCCTCGCACACCTCAATGGTGCTGGTCTTCCCTGCGCCATTGGGCCCAAGAATGACAGTCACGGCTCCGGCGGGGGCTTCGAACGAGACGCCATCCACCGCAGTGAGGTCGCCGTATTGGACTGTGAGATTTTCGACCACAACGGACATGGCTCAACACTACGAAACGGAATAGCACTCAGGGCGGGAAAGGGCAGACGGGTAGCCTGATTATCTGTGATTGATGTCCGCCTTCTCCGAACCAACCTTGATGGGGTCAGGGCTGCCCTGGCGCGTCGTGGAAAGCCAGACCTCCTGGCTCAAGTAGATGAAGCCGTGGCTCTCGACCTGCGAATACGTGAAATTGCGAATGAGCGAGACGCCATACGAGCAGAAGTCAACGATGTCTCCAAGCAGGTGGGGCAGCTGCGCAAAGACAAGAAGGTAGAAGAGGCAGAGGCATTGCAAGAGCGCAGCCGTGCCTTGGGCGACCGCGAACGAGTTCTTCAGGGCGAGGTAGAAGCAATTGAGGGTTCATTGCGCCAAATCATGTTGCGAATCCCCAACCTGCCTCACCCCGATGCACCCGATGGCGCGAGCGATGCCGATAACCCCGTTATCAAGGGCCCCGTCAACATGCCTGCATCGTTTGCAGATCATCAGCGAGTGGCGCACTGGGATACAGCTCGTGAGCTGGGCATTCTTGATAACGAACGCGCCACAAAGATTTCAGGTGCAATGTTCACCATGCAACGTGGTCTAGGTGCCACGCTGTCTCGCGCATTGTGTCAATACGCATTAGATATGAATGCCGATGCGTTCGAAGAGATTCGTCCTCCGTCGTTGGTTACCACGGCAACGTTGACAGCAACCGGGCAGTTGCCCAAGTTTGCTGATGATGCATATGCAATTGAACGTGACGACCTGTGGGCCATTCCTACGGCTGAAGTTCCCCTCACATCGTTGTATGCAGGTGAAGTCATTGAAGAGGCCGATCTTCCAGCACGCTTCATGGCGTACAGCAGTTGCTATCGCCGTGAGGCTGGTTCTGCTGGCCGTGACACGCGCGGTATGTTGCGCGCACATGAATTCGACAAGGTAGAAATTCTTGCTCTTGCAACACCTGAGCAGTCACCTGAATTACTGATCGAATTACGTGATCGTGCTGAAGCTCTCATTGCAGGCCTCGGCTTGCCATATCGAATCATTGAAATTTGCACTGGCGACATGGGCGGAAGCCATCACCGTAGTTTCGATATTGAGGTGTATGCGCCAGGTTGCGACAACTGGTTAGAAGTGAGCAGTGTGTCGTGGTTTGCCGATTACCAAGCACGTCGTGGTGATATTCGCTTCAAGCGCACCGGACAAAAGGGCACAGAAGTTGCGAACACACTGAATGGTTCAGCTCTTGCTGTGCCGCGCGTATGGGCTGCTATTTGTGAAAACTTCCGTCAAGCCGATGGCAGCGTGAAGATTCCCGATGTGTTGTTGCCCTACATGCGTGGCGCAACGCACATCATGCCCAAGGCATAACTAATGGGTCTTGCTGATCGTCGTATTCAGTATGAAACTGCCGGCCTCGAGATTGATGACCTACTGGCCAATCCTGCTGATCAGTTGAACCTTTGGTATCACCAAGCAGAAGAGGCGGGTGCTGCAGAACCCAATGCAATGGTGGTATCCACTCTTGCAGCTGATGGATTTCCTGACGCACGCGTAGTGTTGGCACGAGACATAAGTGAGAACGGCATCACGTTTTATACAAATCGCCTCAGTGCCAAAGGACAGCAAATTGCCTTGAATCCCCAAGCATCTGCAACCTTCGCTTGGTTGCAGTTGCATCGCTCGGCGCGAGTTCGCGGCAGCATCTCCCTAGCTTCTGATGAAGTGAGTGATGCGTACTTTGCATCACGACCTCGTTCATCACAAATTGGTGCATGGGCGTCTCCACAGTCAGAGCCCATTGGTAACCGTGAACAGTTAGATGATCTCGTTGAGGAATTCACAGAGAAGTTCGAAGGCATTGACGTGCCACGCCCGCCGCATTGGGGTGGCTATGTGTTGTCCATTGACTCCATGGAGTTTTGGCAAGGTCGCCCTAGCCGGCTGCACGATCGTTTTCTCTACACTTGTCACAACAATGTGTGGCGCGTGGTGCGCCTGGCCCCATAAGGAGAATTCCATGTCGTATTTAGTTGACGCTGAAGAAGTAGTGACGGCGTACGTTGAGCTGCGTGACCGCATGATTGCATTCCTTCGTGAACTACCCGAAGAAGTCGCGAATGTCACCGTGCCTCATTGCCCAGCTTGGACCGTGCAAGAAACTGTGTCGCACATGGTCGGAGTTCCCGATGCGCTTCTCGCTGGAGATTTTGATGGCATTGCAAGTGACGAATGGACACAACGTCAAGTAGAACGCCATCGTGGACTCACGCTTTCTGCATTGGCAGATAAATGGGAAGCACAAGCCGATGATTTCTTTATGTTGCTCCCAAACATTCCACAACCAGGGTTGTCGCAAATGGTGTTTGATGTGACATCGCACGAGCATGATGTTCGACATGCTGTGGGCAAGCCCGGAAGTCGTGATTCAGCGGCAGTCAAGGTGGGTGTCGGCTTCATGAAGAACATCATTGATTCACGTGAAAAACTTGACGCCAGCGTTGTTGATTCTTGGGAAGTATCAGACTTTGAAGTGTTCCGCACCCTTGGCGCCCGCCGGTCCCTCGAACAGATTGCAGCAGCCGGCCTCGATGTTGAGTTTGTCAAGGAAGCCATTGAGCCATTGCCCATCAGCATTCCTGCTGTTTCTATTGCCGAATAGTTAGTGCGTCCATGTGGTGGCGCAATCCACCAAGGCATCAATGAGTGATTCGGTGTGCGGGGTGAGCCCCGGACCTTCCCAATCCCACCACATGGGGCTGGAACCACGAACTCGAGGAGGCAATTCCAATTGCACGCCGGCGTGTTCCACCACGTTGACAGGATTGTCCTGATGCATGCCGCGCAAGTTGCTGGGTATTGCATCAATGTCATCAAGAATGTCGTATGCAGGCAGGTGTCGGCGTAAGTGATCGCCGAGATGTGTGGCAAGTCTGCGGTTACGTCCACCCAATAACAGTGATGTGAAGTAGCCAGCACGTCCGAAACCATGCACTGTGACCACGATGTTGACGTGAGAGAGAAACTCAGCAAGCACGGGCGATTGGTCTGCCGTGACTCGATGCGACGGAATATGCCACTCGAGATTGTCAGGAAGTTGTATTCCGTAATACGAAGCACCAGCACGTTCTGCAGCACGACTGGCAATCACGTCGGTGACTTCTTCTAACGCTCCACCATGAAAAGCCATGAATCCGAACTGAGAACGAATTGTGCAATGTTCTTGCACATCGTCGTGCGCCAGAAGTTCAGAGAGTTCCATTGCTACTGACGTTTCTGCGGTTGACGACTAAAGAAGACGGCGGCTGCAATGACGCATACAAAAACAAGAGCCAAAGGAATGGCGCCGCGTTGTTGGAGAAAATCTGCAACCTTCGACTGCCATGACTCAACACGACTCACTACGCCATCGGAATCACGATTGGTAATTGCACCGAACCAATACCAACTGAGATACACACCAGTCAGTACAACGAAACCTGCTGATACACGATCAAACCACGGCAAACTTTTCTTCAGTGCGCCCACTAGACCAACGCGGGCAAATGCAAGAGCCACCGTGAGCGATGTAACAAGAAGCCCCATTCCTACGCCATAGAGAACAATGCTGATAACGCCACTAGTGAAACCGTGACGATTCACTGAGCCCAAAATGACGGAGATCAATAAGCCAATCGTGCAACCGATGGAAGCGATGGCATACACAACACCAAATGTGACCATATTCCATACAGTGCGTTTGCGTTCAACAGATACGTCAGGCTGGGCGACTGGTGGCTTCCATCCACGGAACATTGCAATGCCGATCACAATGAGGCCAAGGCCAATGACTAATGCCGCATATTTGGCATTATCGCGAATCACTGTGGTGAACGCACGAGAGATGATGCCAACAATGAGAAACAATCCAACAAACCCAGCAGATACAGACGCACCAACAACAAGTGATCGACGCAATGTTGAAACAGGTGGCTCATCCTCTCGACCTATCTCCATTCCGAGGTAATAGATGAGATAGGTGGGCAACAGCACGAAGCCACACGGATTCACGGCGGCCATCACTCCGAGCAAGAAGCTGTACGCAAAGTTGCCTTCGAGTGCAATCAAGTTTTCGCTCCTGCACTCACCAGTTCATTCTCAATGTTGGAGGCTGTGACTTCACCTGCGAAGCGCTTCACAATCACGCCGTCTCCATCCAAGATGAATGTGGCGGGGAAATTGGCAACACCCGCTGCGGTTACTTGCTCGCCATTGTTATCCAGATACGTGGGGTACGTGATTCCGTACTTATTCATAAAGGCTTTTGCAGAGGTTGATGTGTCGTTCGGATTTATGCCAACGAAATCAACGGTGTTCGCAAACTTGTCTGCTGCTGCGGTGAGCACCGGCATTTCGCGTTTGCATGGCTCGCATGTGGAGAACCAGAAGTTCACCACCATGTAGCGACCAGACGGGGTAATGGTGCCCTTTTGTCCGGTCGCTACATCAGTGAGTTGTACAAACGTGAACTTCTTTCCCGTGTTCTTGGTGTTTGTACCAATTGTGGGGAAGGACTGAAGTCCCGGTTTTGTGAGATTGGCGTCAACGGTGTCAGGTGGAAAGGTTTGTGTTCCGGGGGTTTTGAGATGGGCGTCAACGTCGTCGGAGGATCGACTGAGGGTCCATCCCCCGACAACGCTGACAAGTAGTACAAAGAGCGGAACCGCAAGAACTGTTTTTCGCCGGTTCCACTGCATGTACTCAGGCTACGAGGTGACGTGGAATAGGTACCTCATCAATGGGGGCCACGGGCCGTGTCTTCACAGGTGGCCTGCCACGTGGGCGCCGAACGGCGGCCACACGGCCCATTTCAAGTTCTTCTCCGCCCCAGACACCCCAGGGCTCCTCCCTCTCGAGAGCACCGCTGAGGCATTCGGCACGGTCTGTGCACTTTGAACAAATGGCCTTGGCGCGCTGAATATCCACCCACTCCTCAGAGAAGAAGAGGTAACTCAAAGTGCCGTTGCCGTCGCTGCAACGCTTTGCCGAGATGGCAACTGGTTGTTCGATGAGGGCTGTGCCGCCCATGTCGATGTTGATCTTTGTGTACATATTTTTTCTTCCTTCTGGTTAGTTGGGGAGAGCTTGAGGGTTTCGGACAAAACAAAAAGGCCGCTCGGGTTGGTAACCCGGCGGCCTCTGGAGAGAAAGTGTGTGAACTATTTAGTTCACAACCCCACTGGGCTGCCGGGTGAATCGCTTATTCGAATGCTTCACGACCGACGGAGACCACATGGCAAACGCACGGGTGGTCACCGCTGACGCATAGACGACCGCCACGGCTGTTGCCGTGGTGGTGGTAAACGCGGTGGTGAGATTTGTACGCATGAGGTTCCTAGGAAACCACCTTTCTCAGCCAGAGTCAACCGATTTAATAAATCCCTTTATTTTCAAGGGTTTCCGCTTCACAAGTAGGGTGGCTTCATGGCGTTTCGAGAAGCTGCGGTCTCATTTGAAATGGTTCCGCGCTCCGGTGCTGGCCGAGAATTCACAGCACGGCGTCGTGTACGCCTGGGTGATGCAACGCCGAATGGGCGTTTGCGTCTCGATGCAGCAGCTCGGTACTTACAAGATGTTTCCAATGACGACACACGTGATGCCGCGTGGAGTGATGGCGACTGGTGGGTGGTGCGGCGCACAGTTCTTGATGTGTATCGCTTCCCGAAATATCTCGAAGAAATTGATCTCACCACGTGGTGTGGAGGAATTGGTTCTCGTTGGGCAGAACGACGCACACAGGTCACCGCATTAGATGGCGAAGTTCTTCTTGATGCTGCAGCGTTGTGGGTGCATGTTGATTCTGAAACGTTGATGCCAAGTCGAGTTCCTGATGATGTTGAGGCAACCCTCACTTCTTCATCAGGTGGACGCGAAGTTGGTGCGAAGTTGTTGTTGAAAACCAAACTCTTTGCAGAAGTTGATTACACACAACTGCCATGGTCATTGCGATTCACAGACTTCGACGTGGTGAAGCACATGAACAATGCGTCGTATTGGGAAATTATTGAAGAGCACCTTGCTGCACATTCAGAACTTCGTGAGCCATTACGCGCAATTGTTGAACATATTGTGCAAGTAGAACCAGGACAACAACTTGTTCGGCGCATTGATTCCAGTAATGGTGATTTTGATTTGCAATTAATGGTGGGCACCACCATTCACGCCGCAATGTGGTGTGGAAAGACTGCTTAGTCGTTCAGCACGTATTCAAATGCGCCGTTGTTGTCTCGGCGTTCAAATTCACCCAAAATACGTAGGTGTTCGAGGTGTGCATACGCTTCACTGTCGGCCATTGAACCTTGCGCACGTGGTGAGAATAAATGCTGGGCAAACTCCATCACCGTTGCTGGCTTGTTGAGTTCAATACTCACATCGCGAAGTTTTTGTAGTCGTTCCGCGTGGTGATCTTTAATCTGCTGTACACGCTCGCCAGTATTTGTGAATGGGTTGCCGTGTGCGGGAAGTGTGATGTTCACTTGGTCTGCAAAACGACCCACCTTGTCGAGTGAATCAAAGAACAACGTGAGCGGATCACCGTGTGCAGTGAGACCGCTGATGTGCGGAGTAATGGAAGGCAGGACATGGTCACCACTCAAAAGAGTGCCTGTTTCTGGGTCAAATAAGCACAAATGGTCATGTGTGTGGCCAGGCGTATGAATTGCCATCCAGTCGCGCCCCGCGAATTTCATGCGGTCCGATTCATGCAATCGCACAGACGGCGAAGGAACTCTCATGAGCTTTGGAAAGGTGCGACCAATACGCATTCCAATGCGGCGCTTCCACGGAACATCCATGGCGGGCCCACCCCATGGTGGAGCATCAAACGGACTGCGCATCATCATTGCAAGCTCTTCGGCATCAACGTCTGGTGGTTCGTTGGGGTCGTAGAACGTGCGGAACAAGCGATGCGTGATGATGTCTGCACCGGTTTCATTACGAATTCGTGCTGCCCCGCCGTAGTGGTCGGGGTGACTGTGAGTGACAATTACTGAATGAACACGCTTTAAGGGCACGCCAATATCTGCGAGTCGTTTATTCAGAGCAGTCCACGATTCTTTGGTGGGCATACCAGGGTCAACAACGGTGACACCTCTGTCGTCTTCCATTACGTACATGTTCACGTGGCCAAGACCAGTGATGTTTGCAGGGAGTTGTGTGCGCAACACATTGGGCGCCACTTCGGTGATTTCATCAGTGGCTTGTAATTGCTCTGATTTCACTGGCCGTGGTGTTTCGGTGCTCACGTTGGCGACTTCTTCGTTTCTTCTGCTGAACGGAAAACACGATCACGATAAAACTTGAGTTCGGCAACACTGTCGCGAATGTCATCCATTGCGCGGTGCGTAGTGCCTTCACTCTTTGGTCGAGCGTGTTCAAGGCCCGGGTTCCAACGCTTCACCAATTCCTTCACCGTGGACACATCGACACATCGGTAATGCAACCAGTTTTCGATGTCCGGCATGTACTTTGCGAGAAACGTGCGGTCGGTACGAATTGAGTTGCCACACAGCGGAATCTTCATTGGCTCCGGGCTGTGTTCCTTGATGAAGTCAAGCGTGCGCTGCATTGCTTCAGCTTCAGTGATGGTGGATGCCTTCATCATCTCAAGCAAGCCCGACGACGTGTGCATCTTGGTGACGAAATCGTCCATGTGCACGAGAAGTTCTTCAGGCTGCGAAATAACAAGATCGGGACCTTCAGCAATGATGTTGAGATCGTCATCTGTAACGAGGGTGGCAATTTCCACGATGACATGAATATCTGGGTTCAGCCCCGTCATTTCCAAGTCCATCCAAATCAGCACTTCTCTAATCTATTCGGCGCACTTGATTCGGCAGGCAGTGGGGAAGCGACATAGCGTGTCTGTATGCCCGATATTCAGATCATGCGCCTCGATAAGGAACTGCCATTGCCTCAGCAAGCGCATGTTGGCGACGCCGGTCTTGATTTATACGCCGCAATTGATGGTGTTCTGGCACCCGCTGGTGGTCGCTTGCTCATTCCTACTGGTCTCGCACTTGCTATTCCCTTGGGCTATGCAGGTTTCGTGTTGCCTCGTAGTGGTCTTGCTTTGAATAATGGCATCAGTGTGGTGAATGCACCCGGCTTGATTGATTCGCATTATCGAGGTGAATTGAAGGTGGTGCTGCTGAACACCGATCCCATTCGTCCGTATCACGTGAATCGCGGAGATCGCATTGCACAAATTGTGATTCAGCGCGTTGAAGACGTGTCATGGATTGAAGTTGATTCGCTCGACGAAAACAATCGCGGCGGCGGTTTCGGCCACTCTGGTCGTTAATTACTTCTTCGGTAATCGAATGGAGAGCACACCTGCTGCGGTGAGGCGTTCCACTTCTTCGTGAGAGAGACCTGCAAAACGAGACAGCACTTCTTCGTTGTCTTCACCGCGGAACTTAGGAATACCGCGCGTACCCGTGTCTGAGCCAGAGAACATCCACGGTGAATTCGGTACACGGAACGAAGAGCCCGAACGGTCATCAGCATTCACGATCACGTTGCGATCTTTCGCCCAGTCGGTGTGAGCTAATTCATCCATTGTGCGCACGATGCCCATAGCGAGTCCGGCTTCCGCCATCACATCTTCTGCTTCTTGTGCTGTGAGCTCGCGCGCCCACTCACGCAGTTCATTTTGAAGGGCGGCCAGATTTTCTAATCGTGATGCCACATCAGCAAAGCGCGGGTCGTCATACATATGAGGACGCTTCATTGCGGTAACAAACAAATCAAATGTGCCGCGCTCTGCAGGATGACCACTCACAACTATTTGGAAGCCATCTTTGCTTTCAAGAATGGGGTAATCGCCAGGTTGGAATGAACGAATTTGATCATTCGGAACATCACCTTCGAAGAGTTCGTTTTGCACATGTTCGTTCACATACAACATGGTTTGCGCCATTGATACGTCGATGTATTGGCCAACCCCAGTTGATGTGCGCTGATACAACGCTGCAAGCACAGCAGCGGCGGTCTCCATACCGGTGTACACATCTGCGTGACTATGTGGGTCATTGCTAGGAAACACACCACGAGCACGAGCTTGAATTCCGGTGAGACCAGTTTCTGCATTCACCACCGTGGCGTATGCACGACGATGCATCCACGGCCCTGAATTTCCGTAGCCACTAATTGATGCATAGATAATGCGTGGATTGATTTTTGCAAGTTCGTCGTAGCTGAGACCCAATTTGGCCATCACGCCACCGCGGTAGTTCTCAACGAGAACATCACACTCAGCAACAACTTTCTTGATGAGGTCAATTGCTTCTGGCTGCTTGAGGTCGAGTGAGATGTTCAGCTTGCCAATGTTTTGTTGTGCGAAATAAGTGGACATTGAGCCGACTCGCGGAAATGCGAATCGGGTGAGGTCTCCCTCGGGTGGTTCCACCTTGATGACTTCTGCACCAAGGTCAGACAACATGCGAGTGCAGTGTGGCCCCGACAACACGCGGGTGAAGTCGAGCACGCGGATGCCTTCAAGGGGGCGTGGGTTCGATTGCTGGGGTGAATCGTGTGCGCTCATGTCTCTATGACCGTATCTAACGAATAGTGTGACCCTTATGGTCGACGCATTCGAGCAGCAAGCAGAGGCATTTTTCGCATCGTTGGCGTCGGTGATGGCCAATGCAGGACAGAGTGCAGAACAACGTGTGCGGGTGCTCCGCAAAGCACAAGCTGATGCTGGGTTTGTGGGGTTTGGAATTCCCGAGGTCTATGGCGGCCGCACAGATATTGCCGATGGTGCTCGACGTTTTCAAATAGCTGCGCAAGGTCGAATGCCGGCCGAAGAGGGTCTGTTAGGGATTGGCCTCAATATGGCAGTGCCCATCATCATGCAATTCGGTACAGAAGAACTGAAGAAGCATTTCATTCCGCGCGCACTTCGTGCCGAAGACATTTGGTGCCAGTTGTATTCAGAACCCGAAGCAGGCAGTGATCTTGCAAGTTTGCGTACCACCGCTGTTCTCGATGGTGACGAATGGGTAGTGAATGGTCAAAAAGTGTGGACCTCGGGCGCGCAGAACTCAGACATGGGCGTGTTGCTGGCTCGAACCGGAGATGAACCGCGCAACAAGGGAATCTCAATGCTGCTGATTCCTATGCGCCAACCAGGTGTCGAAGTGCGGCCACTTCGCCAAATGACTGGTGAAGCTGAATTCAACGAAGTGTTCTTTACTGATGCGCGCATTCCTCGTGATTGGGTGATTGGCGAAGTAAATGATGGTTGGCGCGCTGCCACTGGGCTTCTCGCCCATGAGAGAAGTTCTCTTGGAAAAGTGGGTGCAGACGAAAAGCGTGAGGCCAACGGTTCCGCCGCTCTTCCTGTGCATTACTTGTTAGATATTGCTCGGCAAGTTGGGCGCACTACAGATCACACAATTCGCCAGCAATTAGCGCGTGCGTATGCGGGCGAGAAAGTTATGGGTTGGGTTGGTCAGCGAAAGGTGCACCCGAGTGTTGGGAAACTGTGGCGAACAAAACAAGCGCGATTTGTTGCATCAGTAGCCGCACAGTTGGCACTGAGTGGTGCAGCCGCATACGAAAACGGTGATGAAGAAGGTGCTTTCTGGATGTATCACATCTTGAATGCACCGCGAATGTCTCTCGGTGGCGGAACTGATGAGATTCAGAAGAACACCATCGGCGAGAGAGCCCTAGGGCTTCCTCGCGAACCAAATTAGTTATTGACCAGTGAAATTGGGCTGACGCTTTTGAACGAAAGCGGCGGCAGCTTCACGGTGGTCAGCCGTAGACATGGTGCGCGACATTGCAGAACCCTCGGCGTCAAGTGCAACTTCGAGAGTGACTGAAAGCGAACGATTGATGTTTTCCTTCATGTATCGAAGAGCAATCGGTGCACGTGTTGCGAGGTCTTGGCAGTAGTTCATCGCATGATCTGCGAAGTTCTCTTGTGGAAGAACCTTGTTCACGATTCCAAGGTTGAGGGCTTCTGCTGCACTCAAACGTGGCGACGTGAACATCAACTCTTTTGCGCGTGCCTCACCAACAATGCGTGGCAAGAACCACGACATGCCAAAGTCACCGCTTGC
>CANFIM010000028.1 GCA_947447175.1 Acidimicrobiaceae bacterium
ACTGAGTTGCCCGATCATGCGCCCACTATGGGTCAACACTCCGATGAAATCGTCTCCGCTCTCGGTCTTGATGCCACAGTGCTTCGTGCAGCTGGCGTGATTTTCTAAAGTCGAAATTCTTCCGTGCGCGTTGTGATGCGCTGAAGTGTGCCCTGATTTGGTGCCACGCCAATTCCCATCGTGTTTGGCACGTCTAAACAGCCGTCAACTAACTCGAATGGAGTGGTGACGTCTTCAAGGAAATACTTCTTCGAAGCCGATAAGTCGCTGGGCAACGTAAAACCTGGCAACGCAGCCAGTGCAAGTGCGGCTGCCCTACCAATGCCAGTTTCATACATGCCACCACACCACACCGGGATATTTCGTTCGAAGCAGAGATCGTGAATCTTTTTTGCTTCCAAGAAACCACCAACACGACCTGCCTTGAGATTGACGATGGAACACGCGCCCATATCGAGTGCATTGCGTGCGGAAGCAAGAGAAACGATTGATTCGTCTAGACACAACGGCGTTGAGATTCTCTGTGCGAGTTCAGCATGTCCAGCAAGATCGTCTTCCGCAAGCGGTTGTTCGAGGAGCAACAGATTGAACTCATCAAGTTGTGCAAGATGTTGCGCGTCTTCAATGGAGTACGCCGAATTTGCATCAACCTGCAGCAACAAGTCATCTCCGAAGGCCTTGCGAACAGCTCGCACTGGCTCTATGTCGTTCCCTGGCTCAATTTTTAATTTCACCCTCGAATAACCCTCGGCGCAAAAACCACTGACTACATTCAGTAATTCGTCGATATCTGAATAGATACCTATCGAGACACCGGCAACAACACGAGATTGTGTTGCGCCCAAGAACGTGGCGAGGGATTTTTTCTCCACACGTAGCCAGTAATCAAGCAGCGCCATCTCCACAGCAGCTTTGGCCATGTAGTTACGTTCAATTCCCAAGCACGATTCAATGAACTGTTCGGCGGTAGTTGTGGCACCTACTAATGGCAACAACTGTGAACGAATCACTGCTTCACAACCGTCAACGTATTCGTCGGTGTACCCCGGGTGTGTGAGCGCAACACACTCACCCCAACCTTCGGCGTCATCTCCGATGACATGCACGTACAACAGATCACGTTGCGCATTGACCCCATACGACGTGCGCATCGGTGTCACTAAATCGATACTGGCTCGCACCAGTTCAATCGCGCGGATAGTCATGTAATGAGTTACTTCGTGAGGCTTCGGCCCACGATTTCTTTCATGATTTCAGTGGTGCCACCGTAAATGGTTTGAATACGGCTATCAGCCCACGCACGCGCAATGGGGTATTCCCACATGTAGCCGTACCCGCCATGAAGCTGCAGACACTTGTCCACCACGCGATTCTGTAATTCGGTGACCCAATACTTTGCAGCAGCTGATTGCTCTGCCGACAGCCTGCCTTCACAGTGCAATTCAATACAACGGTCTACATAGACCTGAGCGATTTGAATCTCGGTTGCCATCTCGGCGAGAGCAAACTTTGAATTCTGAAACTGCGAGATCGACTGACCGAATGCTTGGCGGTTGTTGGTGTATTCAAGCGTCCATCGCAGTGCGGCCTCGGCAACTTTGACGCCACCGACTGCCATACCTAAACGTTCTTGTGCCAAGTTCCGCATGAGATACACAAAGCCCATGCCTTCTTCGCCCAGCATGTTCTCTTGAGGTACTTCAACGTCATTGAACGAGAGTTCTGCAGTGTCTTGCGCATGCATGCCCAACTTGTTCAGGTTGCGACCGCGCTCGAAACCTTTCATGCCGCGTTCAAGAACGAACAATGAGAATCCTTTGTGGCCCGCATTCGGGTCTGTGCGCACCGTGGTGATGACAAGGTCGCTATTGATGCCATTAGTGATGAAAGTCTTCGAACCATTAATGACCCAGGCGCCGCCCTTCTTCACACCCGTTGTCTTCACACCAGCAACGTCGCTACCTGTGTTGGGTTCGGTGATGGCGAGTGCGCCAATGAGTTCACCCTTCACCATGCCAGGCAACCACCGCTGCTTCTGATCTTCGGTTGCGAGGCCGAGGTAATACGGCAACACAATGTCGTTGTGCAGGGTCATGCCATTGGCACTGCCAATGACGCCTGCATCTGACACTTCTTCTTGCATGATGGCGCCGAAGTGATAGTCGTCGACTCCGCCACCGCCGTATTGCTCTGGCACGTGGTAGCCGAGAAAACCGAGCTTTCCGGCTTCTAACCAAATTTCACGCGGAGCAATGCCTGCGGTTTCCCACTCTTCGTGGTTCGGAACAACCTTGTTGTCGAGCCATGCACGAAATGAAGCACGGAAGGCTTCGTGGTCGGCGTTGTAAATAGTGCGTTCAAACTTTTCCACGCCAGTCAAACTAGGCGAAAAACGCTCTAGGCGAGAACTGCGCGGGCAACCAGATCGGTGCCAAAAGATTTGTCAAGAAGTCATAACTGTGAATCCAGCGGAAATCATTCTCGACACGGCGTTGTAATGACAATCGGCTCCTCCTCCGGGATAACCAAACGACTGCACTCCGTATACCTTGCTTGTCGCAGAACTGAACCATGGTCCACCAGAGTCGCCCGACTGACAGGCAGTAGTCCCATCTGAACGAGTCGCCGCAACGTTGAGAATCGAACCCCAACCATCATTGTCGTACACGGCGGTGTTCGTGACAACCATTGAGCATCTGGCGGTAGTTACTGATCCAGAAATACACAAAACACTCCCAACTACGGCATTTGCTGATCCCGTCGAAACTCGAGTGCTTGGACAACACGGATCCGTGTAATAGGTAGGCGAATAAGTACTCCCCGTTATGAAGCCCCAATCGCTGAGCGACCCACAGCCATATCTCCAATCTGAATAAGCCCCATAGTAAGACGCACCTGAATACAAATTGCCTGAATACCCAGAATCTTGAGCGCGTCAATGTCCAACAGTCGCCATACCGACAAGCCCGTCAGAGTTTCTCTTGACCTTGAAGCCAGACGTGCAACTTGCTACACATGCCCCAACTGGATTGAAAACCGCTCCTCCGAAGTACGCTGGCCAGTCACCACAACGAGAAGTTGCTTTCATGAGTTGGTTTGTAATTTCAATCCGGATGGGTACCCCGCCAACTAATTCAATTTGTTGAATAGCGTCGGCAACAGTTAATTCTCCTACAGAAATTTTCACAGAACTCGTTAGGGGGTCAATTGTTGCTTGATATTGAGAAGTGATCTTCTGCTTATCAATTACTGTCAAAAGTTCTTCTAAAGTACTTTGCAATTCACTTCTTAATCGACAACCAACTATCAAATCAACCTGAATTTCCTTCCGTAAATCACTTAATGCAAAATTTAGACGGTCTCTATCAACAGTTTCATCGAAAACATAAATCAATTTTCTGTTTGAAAAATCAACATCTCCTCCAACAAAACTTGATTTATCTCCATCCATCTCAGACCAGAATTTCTCTACTGCAGCTTGGGATTGCGAGCCTTCGAGCCAATTGATATTTGAATCGTGGACGTCATTAGAAGATTTTGATTGCGTAGTAACGACTTTTATTACTGAGACTCCAGGCTTTGCGCAGTTCGGAGAATCGCCACCTACTGATTGTCCAATGTTTACGGCTCGTGACGCCTTAACAGACGACTGAAAACCGACTTGGCCCGCAATCGTTGGAATGATTATTGCAGCGATGAAGAGAACTGAATTTCTGACCGTTTTATGTTGCATGAATAGTAGGTCTCCAGAATCATTTAACTTCGGACAAGAGTTGGAAATCCTTTTTTGTCCAACAAATCTGATAGGCAATTCAAAGTGGTTGATTTATCCAAATCGGAGAAAAACGATGATTTCGTAAAATTTGTCCGTCGTCATGAACCTCGACTGCGGTCATACGCCGTTCGTTCGTTTCGAGATTCTCAATTTCTCGACGAGGCAATGCAGGAAACTTTTTTGACAACTTGGCGAAAATTCGAATTTGTGCTACACGACCTCGAGCCCAATCAACATTTTTCGTGGCTGTGTGGAGTCTTCACTCGAAAAATGTCGAATATTCTCCGTCGCGAACGACGACTTACTCGCAAACTCGAATTGTTTAGAAATCAGGGATTCAAACCATCAACCCAGATCGAGGACCAGACGATCATGTCTTCATTAATCGACCAAATTGTCGGTCATATGAATCCAAGCGACCGAATGATTGCCCTCCTAATTGTCTGGGAGGATGCAAGTGCGCAGCAAATCGCAATTATGCGAAATTGCTCGCTGCCGACCGCCCAAAAAAAGATGCAGCGGGTCAGGCAACAGATCCGCGAACTTATGCAGGAGTTTTATGAATAACGATTTTCAAGTTCTTAAATCGTATAGACCCGACGATTCTGAGCTGACTTCAAATTCGGATGTACTTCTAGAGACATTATTTTCACATACCATTCCGACTGCAAAACGTAAATCTCTACGAAAAAGCCTGCTTCTCGTTTCGCTTGGATTCTTCGTTGTTCTATTTAGATTGGGCTCAATTCACTTTTCTCCGAAGCCTCATCAACTAACTATTGAGACTTCAACTACTTCAAGTTCCACAACAGTTCAGGGCTCAATGGTGGCCAGTTCCGGCCATACAACAATTGAAAATTGGATAATTTTGTTGACAGATTGGGAAATACTTAAATCTCAAGAAACGTGTATAGGAAAGTCAACTTTCAAGAACTGGCTTATGGCAAAAGATGAAGAATTTCATTCAGTCCTAACTGAATCAGTTAACTGGGATGCAGTCCAACCGCACGGCTGCATCCATTTAGAACCATCCAAAATCCACCCCTGGAGAATTCTCCCTGTTAAGTAAGTGCTCTACGCGAGAACTGCACGGGCCACCAGGTCGGTGCCGAATGCAGTGAGAATGGCCAAATACATGAGGCCCGTGGCGGCCATAACCGCCGAATAGCTACGTTCACGCAAAGCAGCACGCGTGACCTCGATGAGTGCTCCGGTGGTGATGGCACATGCCACCCAGAACCAGCCCAGCGTGCCGTTCCATCCATCGCTGATGCTGCCGTTGAGAACGCTCACCATGCCAGTGGGCAGCAACATGACCGCAACTTCAAACGGAAGAATCCACCGCAACGAAGAAACCAATTCGTTCAGAATGCTGCGCGGCATACCTGGCTGCACCAAGTACCAGTGACCCAACAACATGGCATCGCTCACTGCACCGAGGAATACAAGCCCCACAAACACCCGCAACAAGTTCACAATGGTGCCGCCCGTGCCATGTGCTGCGTCAACCGCTGCAGCGATGAGCCCCACAGAACCAATGATGGGAGCCACAAGATCGAGAGTCACGTTCTTGCGCTTGATGGTGACGAGCGAAACAACCGCAACTGCGATGGCGGAAATATCGCGCACTGGTAAAAAGTCGTTCATGATGCCAGCCGCAGCGCCGCCCGCTGCAATCACAATGAACGACAGGCGAATCATCCAGCCGTAGCCCGCACTTACTTCGTGTTTGCGAGTTGTGAACCACAAAAACAACAGACCTCCGGTGGCCCATTGGAGAAGAACTGTTGCTGCGTCGAGTCTGATCACTGTGCTGTCACTGTTTCGGTGTCGCGTCCGGACCTCAGCAAGGTACCAGGACGCACATCGAGAGCGACGTTATTTCGCACTGCTGGCACGCCATTGACAATGACATGTTCCACACCAATTGATTCGCCATACACACGGCCAGCGCCACCGGGAAGGTCAAAACGCATTTCGGCAGGCCCTGGCCCCACGGTCTCGGCATTGAACACCGTGATGTCTGCTGCCCATCCTTCGGCTATGCGTCCACGATTCTTCAGACCATACAAACGCGCAGGTCGATCAGTGAGGTGATACACCGCCTCTTCAAGAGGCATTAGTTCATGTTCGCGAACAGCGCGAGCAAGCATGGTGGTGCTGAATGCATAGCTGTCAATCATGTCAAGGTGTGCACCTGCGTCGCTAGCGCCTACTACTGCGCGATGGTCGCGCCACACCTGCACTCGCTTCTCCCACGTTTCTCGATCTTGACCCTTGTCTTGGTTTGCAATCACAGTGTTCAAGTTGTCGTCAATCACAATGTCGCACAACAAGTTCCATGGGTCTGTCTTCAGTTCCGCAGCAATATCGCCAATGATTCGGCCTTCAAACGGCTTCCACTTTTCGCTAAAGGTCTCCAGCAACTGATAGCCGCCCCAGTTGCCAATCGACTTTGTAGGACCCGCAGTGGACTGCGCTAGGTCATTCATCTTCTTGCGACCATCTGCATCACGCAACATGGCCAATTTTTCCGCATCGGGCAATGCCATCAACGTGTCCCAACCGTTCAAGATGTCGAGAATGAAACCGCTCTTGAAGTTGAGTCGCAGACGGAATGTGTCGGGCAACGTGAGCGCAAGAACTTGGCCACCGCGCTTTGCAGCGATGTCGAAACCAGCCAATTGATGCTGCACTAATTCCCAGTTCTGCGCATACACCTGCAGCAAGTTCCAGTTGAGTGGCCGATCTGCTGCGGCACTCATATCGCCCATGAGTTCAAATGTTTCATCACTGAACTGACCAACAGCAGGAATGAACTCAAGTGTTGTTCCTTCGTGATTGCGCACCTCAGCACATAACGCCAACAGTTCTTCGCGCGATGCGTGACGTGACGGCACCGGAACACCTGTGTGGTCGTTGTGGCTCGACGACCACGTGGATGAAAATCCCATGCCGCCCGCTTGAAGGCCGGCGCGCAACAACGCCACCATCTGATCAATTTCTTCGGGCGTTGCCTCTCTCTTGTTTGCATCGTCATGCATCACTACGCGGCGCAATGCCGAGTGTCCAACAAGGAATGCCGCGTTGGGCAACAACGTGCCGTCGAGCGCATCAAGATATTCAGCTGTGGAACTCCAATTCCAGGGCACTCCGTTCTGCAATGACTCAAGCGGCATACCTTCAACTCGCGCCAACATGCGCATGAGGTAATCGCCGTCTTGCGGCGTGAGTGGCGCAATAGTGAAACCACAGTTGCCACCAATCACAGTGGTGACGCCATGCATGGGAGATGGACTCAGCGTGTTATCCCAAAATGCCTGTGCGTCGTAATGCGTGTGCAAATCGATAAAGCCAGGCGACACGACGAGCCCTGTTGCATCAATCGTTTCAGTGGCAGAGTCAGTGAGTTCGCCCACTTGCACAATGCGACCATCTTTAATGCCCACATCGGCTTTTCGCGCTGGTGCTCCAGTGCCGTCGACAACGCTTCCGCCAACAATTGCAAGATCAAGTGCCATGGGTTCCTCCCCCGGGTGGTGACTCTGCACCAACCCTATGACACCACAGCAACCGGGCTAACGGTCGAGCACTACAAGGGCATGGTTGGCATGATTCACAGCTTGAGGTCCGTTCTCCGTGGCCACCACGATGTCTTCAAGACGCATGCCCCACTTACCTGGCACATAAATACCCGGCTCCACGCTGTAGGCATGGCCAGCGGCGATGGGAGTTATATTGCCCGACACCATGTACGGGTCTTCATGCTCTTCCATGCCAATGCCATGACCAGTTCGGTGAACGAAGTATTCGCCATAGCCCGCTGCATCGATAATCGCACGCGTGACAGAGTCAACGTTTTCGCATGATGTGCCAACTGCACCGGCGGCAACACCAGCAGCTTGTGCCTGCATCAGAACCGCGTATGCAGCAGCAATGTCAGCTGGTGGCTCACCAATGTGAACACAACGAGTGATGTCACTGCAGTAGCCATTCATGGTGCCACCAAAATCGCACAACACAATTTCGCCGTGACGAATGATGCGGTCACCTGCATGGTGATGCGGGCTCGCGGCATTTTCACCCGCAGCAACAATTGCAAAGTTCACCTTCTGATGACCTTCAGCAATGAGTCGCGCAGAGATATCCGCCGACACTTCCGCTTCGGCGCGACCAACAAGCGGAATGTCACCGGCGTGAAGTTGAGCAGCAACACGGTCTGCAGCGGCGCCAGCAGCAATAAGCGCAGCAATTTCTGCGTTGTCTTTCCTTGAACGCAGCGCTTCCATCACCACAACTGAACGAACAAAGTGGTTATCGGCACGATGCAACAAAAGATCAACGAGGAATCGCGACCACATTTGATCGCCCACTGCAATGGTGCGTGCAGAACCCAGCAGTTGGTGCGCAATCAGTACTGGGTCTTCTGTTTCGTTCCACGGCACCAATGTGAACACCGAAGGCATTGCCCGCACTCGTGGCGCCTCAAGTTTCGGAATGATGAGCGATACCTGACCATCGCGTGGCACCACCAGCAGTGTGAGACGCTCAAGTGGCATAGCCAGATAGCCCGTGAGATACGGAAGGTCATGACCCAACGACAAGATGAGAGCATCAACTCCGGTACGAGTCATTTCTTTGCGCACGCGACTAATGCGGTCGAGATACACAGATTCAGCAGTGGTGTCGTTCATCGTGTTCCAATTGTGACAGGCACAGCACGTGCCTCAGATTCTTTTGCGTGATAACTCGAGCGAGTGAGCGGGCTTGATTCCACATGGCCAATGCCAAATGACTCGCCTTCTCGTTTGTACATCTCAAAAATCTCAGGCTCAACCCATCGTGCTACGGGCAGGTGATTCGTAGTGGGGCGCAAATATTGGCCGATGGTGACAATGTCAACGCCAACAGCAGCGAGGTCGCGCAACACACCCACTACTTCTTCATCGGTTTCACCCATGCCCACAATGAGCCCGGACTTCACTGTAAGCCCAGCTGCTTTCGCACGGGCCAACACACTGAGGCTTCGCGCATATCCCGCAGACGGACGCACAGCCCGCTGCAATCGCGGCACAGTTTCAGTGTTGTGGTTCAAAACATCGGGGCGAGCGTTCAAAATGAGGTCAAGTGACTCACCACCGCGAGAATCTGAAATCAACGTCTCAATTTTGATGCTGGGGTCAAGATCGCGAATGGCTTTCACACACTCTGCAACGTGAGCCATGCCGTCATCAGCTAAGTCGTCGCGCGCCACCATGGTGAGCACTGCAAACTGCAGACCCATTTTCTTTACGGCATCAGCAACTCGTGCCGGCTCTTCTGCATCGGGCAATAACGGTTTTTGCGTATCAATCAAACAGAAGCCGCATGCACGGGTACAGCGCTCGCCCAACACCATGAATGTTGCGGTGCCGTCACTCCAACATTCCGACAAGTTCGGACAGCCAGCCTCTTCACACACGGTTACTAGAGACAGTTCGCGCAGTGTTTTCTTCAACGTGAGCACTTCTTCGCCATGCGACACGTGCGGGCGAATCCAATCGGGCTTGCGTTCGCTGAGTTCAATGCCATCGGTAACGCCTGCGCGTGCGAGCCGACCCAACATACGCACTGGCTGACCGGGGCCTTCGCCGCGTGAAAACGCACTGAGGTCATCAGGTGTTTGTTTCCAAGCAACGTCTTGCCGTTCCATCTCGCTATTACCCCATGCGTTGGATGCATGTTTGGCAACAACGTCAACGAAATCAGACATTGAAATATCAATGCCTTCTGCCGCAATCGATGTAACGGGATACTCCGCAATACCGCACGGAACAATGTTGGTGCTCATGTAATCGAGGTCGGTGTGCACGTTCACTGCAAAACCATGCATGGTGCGATTGCGACCCACGCGCACACCAATGGCACAAATCTTTCGAGGGTTCGTACGGATATCAAGCCAGACTCCCGGATACCCGGCGAAACGATCAGCAGTGGCTAATCCAATTTCACGAAGCGAATCAATGATTACTTGTTCCACCTGATGCACATACGCCGTGGAATCAGCAGGGCCTTCTCCCCCGTGCTTTGCAGGCAATGTAAGCAGTGGGTACCCCACTAGTTGTCCAGGACCGTGATACGTAATGTCACCACCGCGTTTTACGCTCACAAAATCAGCACCTACTAGTGCAGGGTCGCAGCGAAGATTCTTCTCCAACTCGGCAGATGGCCCGTATGTAAAAACGTGCGGATGCTCCAGCAACAACAAACGATTATCAGTGCCGTTGCGAAAAATGGATTCTTGCAACGCCAACGCTTCGGCGTATCGAACAGTGCCTAGCCAGCGAACATGAAGTGGAGAGTTCATTCAAACACCGCCACTACGTTCAAGGTCTTCTTAGACCTCAGACGACCAGTCGCGTGTTTCAAGAATTGTCTTCACGCGCACAAGGAAACCAGCAGCGTACGCACCATCGAATGCGCGATGATCCCATGCCATTGCCAAGTTGCCCACCGGGTGAATTGCAATTGATTCGCCGCCGCCAGGAATTTCTACAACCACTGGCTTCTTTGCAATTGCATCGGTTGACAACACTGCAACCTGTGGCTGGTTGATAACCGGCATGGTGAGCACTGAACCAGCAGAACCGTTGTTGCTGATGGTGAATGTGCCGCCCGTGATTTCGTCAGGTGTAACGCGACGTGTGCGTGCACGATTTCCGAGGTCATTGATTTCGCGGGCAAGTGCACGAAGACGCTTGCTTTCTGCATCGCGCACAACTGGCACCAAGAGACCCTGGTAATCCATGTCCACTGCGATGCCAAGATCAACAAAGCGATGCACGATGAGGTCTTGGTCGCCGACAGAAGCGTTCAAATGTGGGAAATCACCCAGTGCGTCAACAACTGCGCGCGCAATGAACGGCAAGTACGTAAGGCTGAAACCTTCCGTTGCCTTGAACTCTTCTTTCACCTTGTTGCGCACTGCGTCAACATTTGCGAAGTCAACTTCAACAACACTCAATACATGCGGACTAATGGCCTTACTGGCCACCATGTGCGCACCAGTCGCTTGGCGAATCTTCGACAACGGCACCACTTCATCGCGAGCACCGGCAACTGCGCGAGGCGCAGACACTGCAGGGCGAGCGGCAGCAGGTGCTGATGCAACGGGCGCTGCCGGTGCTGATGTTGCACCGCCACGCTCAATCACAGCTACAACATCGTCGCGTGTAATGCGACCACCAGGACCTGTGCCCGTAATGCGTGACGCATCGAGACCATTCTCCGAAATCAACTTGCGCACAACCGGCGACAGCACAACACCCGCCGAGCCTCCGGTGCCTACGCTTCCTGCGCCACCAGCAGGAGGAGCAGTTGGTGCAGGGGCTGCCGGCGCAGGGGCTGCAGCAACGGGTGCTGGAGCAGGAGCAGGAGCTGGCGCCGGAGAGGATGCCACTACTTGAGGAGCCTCGGCAGGTGTTGGCGCTGTGGCGACAGGTGACGGAGAGGATGCCTCGGCGACGTTCGAGCTTGCGAGAGTCGCAGAGGCGTCGCTCGCAGTCACAGAATCTCCGACGACGGCGATGACGGTGCCAACGGCGACGGTGTCGCCTTCTTGTACGCGAATCTCTGTGAGCACACCGGCAATCGGTGATGGCACTTCGGTGTCGACTTTGTCGGTTGATACTTCGAACAATGGCTCGTCAGCAGCAACTGTTTCGCCAATCTTCTTGAACCAACGAGTGATGGTTCCTTCGGTGACTGTTTCGCCGAGTTGTGGGAGTGTGATCTCTGCCATGGGGTGTCCTTGATTATGCGTTGATGCTGCGGCCGGTGAGTGCCATCACTGTCTCACCGAACAATTCGGAAAGGCTTGGGTGTGGCTGAATGAAGTGGGCAATTTCCTCAACGGTTGCTTCCCAGTTCACTGCGAGATATCCGCCAGACAATTGCTCGGTAACCCATGGCCCAACCATGTGCACACCAAGTACTTGTCCGGCTGTTCCGTCTGCATTTTTCTTGGCGATGATTTTCACCAAACCATCTGTTTCACCAATGATCATTGCGCGACTGTTTGCGCGGAATTGGTGCTTCGAAACAACAACGTCGTAACCAGCAGCTTTTGCTGCTTCTTCACCTGGGCCAGCCCACGCAACTTCAGGGCTGCAATAAATTGCCCAGGGCACTCGGTTGTAGTTGACTGGAATTGCTGTTTCGCCAAGCACTTGCTTCACAACAAGAATTGCTTCTGCATATGCAACATGTGCAAGTTGTGGCGTATTGATGAGGTCACCGATGGCGTACACGTCGGGAACAGACGTGCGGCAGTATTCGTCAACTTCAACGAATCCACGATCGCTCACAGCAACCTTGGTGGAACCGAGTGCAAGTTGATCCGTAAATGGACGACGTCCGACAGACACGATGACGGCGTCAACTTCAAGAGTTTCGTTCTCGCCGTACGAGATAACAGTGGAACCGCTCCCTGTTGGAGCATGGCTCTTCACTGCAACACCGGTTTTGATGTCGATCTTCTTTTTCTGGAAGGAACGCACCACAACATTGGCAAGGTCTGCGTCGAGGCCAGGAAGAATTTTTGGCAAGCCCTCAAGAATGGTGACTTGTGCGCCAAGGTCAGCAAACGTTGATGCGAATTCACAACCAATTGCACCGCCACCAATCACTGCAATGCGTGCAGGAATGCGATCAAGCATGAGCACTTCATCAGAGGTCATCACTGGACCACCTGGTTCGAAACCAGGAATCACGCGTGGCACACTTCCGGCTGCAAGCACAACGCTGTGGCCAGTCAACTGTGTGGTGCCTTCTGCGCCAGTCACGGTGACTGTGTTGTCGGCGTTCAACGCGCCAACTCCGAGGAAGTAAGTGACCTTCTTTGCCTTCACCAAACCGGTGAGGCCCTTCACAAGTCCGTCAACAATCTTTTGCTTGCGTGCTTGTGCGACTGCAAAGTCGGTATCACCAAGAACTGCATCGATACCGAACTCTGTTGCGTGCTGCACATGACGGCGCGCCGCTGCGGTTTCCAAAAAAGCTTTTGCAGGAATACATCCGCGGTTCAAGCAGGTGCCACCAAGAGTGTCTTTTTCGACGAGGGCGACATTGAGTCCAGCCGATGCACCGTAGAAGGCGGACGCATAGCCGCCAGGTCCGCCACCGACAACGACGAGGTCGAACTGCTCAGCCATGGGGGATCATCTCCTTCTTCGCAGACACGACGCTGTATCTGCGCATATAACGGTAGCCGTTTGAGTTAGGCAGCCCACTGAGATTGCGTGCCAGCACGGAGGTACGCAACGGTGACCGAGCCTTCAGTGACTGGGAAAGCAACCACGCAATGGGTGGCGCTGGTCTTTTGTGTAGTGCCACAAGCCACACCAACAGATTTCGGCACCTCGCCCGATGGCGAGATGACCTCACCGCCAGCCAATACCCGCCAGCCTTCCGTGGCATTTGCCCCCTCGACACCCTGCATGGTGACCGAGACATAGGTGGCATCGGGGTCTTGCACCACTTTGTCGACTGAAACGGTCATTTCAGACAAAGTGTGAGATGTACCGAGTTCGAGAACCGACACCGTGACATCGTCACGAACCATGAGAAACAGCTTTGCGCCACCGGCCAGCATGATGGCGAGGCCGCAAATGAGTGCGGTGAGGATGAGTTTGCGAGTGCTCATGTCACTTCTCAGGCTACGGCGGAACATTCCCACCCCCTCGGCGGTTGACTTCAAGCACTATGAAAATTCTCATCACTGGCGCTTCGGGCCTCATTGGCACCGCGCTCACCGCGGAACTCATCAAGCAGGGCCACACCACAGTGTCAGCCGTGCGTCGCGAACCTCGCCGTAACGACGAAGTGCAATGGAACCCCACAGCCGGCCAGATCAACATGTCGGCGTTCGACAGCGTGGATGCAGTGGTGCACCTCGCAGGTGCTGGCATTGGCGACAAGCGTTGGACCAACGATTACAAACGAGAAATTCTCGAGAGCCGCACACTGGGCACAGGCACGTTGGCAAACGCAATGGCGCAACTCACCGTGAAGCCAAAAGTCTTTCTCTCAGGTTCAGCAATCGGCATCTACGGCGACCGTCACGATGAGACATTGAATGAATCAAGTTCGCACGGCACCGGATTTCTTGCAGACGTATGTGAGCAGTGGGAAGCCGCAGCTGCACCCGCCGCAGCCGCAGGTATTCGCACGGTTCTTCTTCGTACCGGCATTGTTCTTTCCACAAAGGGTGGCGCACTGAAGAAGCAGTTGCCATTGTTCAAGTTGGGCGCAGGCGGAAAATTCGGCAACGGCAAGCAGTGGCAAAGCTGGATCTCCATCAACGATGAAGTCAACGCAATCATCCACCTGCTCACATCA
>CANFIM010000029.1 GCA_947447175.1 Acidimicrobiaceae bacterium
GCAACGACTTATTGGCATCGCCCGCATCAACAGCATCGGTGAGATCCCATGGCGCCACACTGCCTGCTTCACCAAGGAATGGTTCAATATCTGAGCGTGTGAGTTTGGCTCCTTCGCCATATGTGGACACCAAGGTGGCCAACAACCCAGCCACACGTGCTTGGTCTCCACCGAACCATTGCGCAATGAGACGTGCGGCATCTGGAACAAATGTGAAGCCTGCTTCCACCAACGCCGCTTCTACTTGTTGAATGCGGTCTGCATCTTTGCGAACTGCAACAGCACCAATTGTTTCTGCCTTCACCCGCTTACACGCATCGGCAATCACTTTCACCAATTTGCCTGTGACCGTGATGACAAGGTCAACATCGGGGATGCACTCATCGATTGCGGCAACAAATGTGTCAACGGCATCGCCAGAAAGACTGCCCACATTGCGCACGACCGCAATTCGGTGGTCCATAAACAACGATGAAGTGGTGAGAGCATCGGCCACTCCACCAATTTCAAATTCAGATTCATCACAGTCGAAACTGTCAACCATCATGGACCGGTCACCGTCTCCCACGAGACGATCAAGCAACTTCGAGAGTTCAAGGCTGATGAGCGTCTGATCTCCGGAGATGATGTAGGTGGCCATTCCCTCTACCCTGCCACAGCCGTGGGTCGCACCGCAGATTGCCTGTGCCGACGCCACAAAAACAATGGCACGCACATCCACAGAAACACATTGAGAAGTCCGTGCGGTGAAATTCGGGCAGCGCCATTGGCCACCAATGCCACATATCCCACCGGGATTGTCATGAGCCACGACACCGGACCTACCAACATAGGAAACATGCCCGCCAACAAAGCCACGGGCAATCCGAACATCATCACCGCACCAGCAACGGTGAGTGCCAGTGGGTTTGCGATGAGCGATACCACGGGCACATAACCAAACACAGCAAGCGACACAGGCGCCGTACCCAATTGTGCGGCAAGTGTGGCAGCAATAACACCCCGTCCGCCCACCACTTTTGCGAGGCGTGCAGAGAACCATGCAAGTCCGCACGTTGCGCCCACCGATAACGCAAAACCCACGCTCCACGCGAGCATCGGATCAAGAAGCAACAACACAATGACAGTTGCGGCAATGACTGCGCGCGCATTTTGGGGTCGACCAATTGCTGCATTCGTTGTCACCATGGCCGCCATCACAGCAGCGCGCAACACTGATGGTTCGGCGCGCGTCAGCAACACAAACCACAGCAACACGCCCATAGTGACTGCCCACCGAGTGCCACGCGAGAGCCTCACAAACAACGGTGATAACACTGCCAATAGATAGGCCACGTTTTGACCCGACACTGCGGTGAGGTGCGATAGTCCACTGCTGCGGAAATCAAGAACCATGGCACGCGGTTGTTCACGATCATCGCCAATAACGAGCCCAGTAAAAAGGGCGCGCAGTTCATGCGGCATGGCTGATACGCCGCGCACCATTGCTCGACGAATGCGATTTGCCATTCGCACAGCTGGCGAACCCTCGCCGAACTCCTCCGACACATGCGCAAGAGTGATGCGCCCCACTACGTGTGCAATACGTTGCGATCGAACGTATCGCCCTGTGAGGTTGCCACATGTTCCCTGGAATCGAACCATCTCCCCCGCTAATCGCGAATTCAATCTCCATGCTGGAGGTCCATACGCATTCACTTGATAACGATGCTCATGAAACCGCAGCACCACCGATGTTCCATTGAATTGCGGGGCGGGGTCGGTAACAAGAGTTGCCACACCTGCGCAGGCTCCATTGATTGGCAATGCCGCTCGTGCCCACACCCATGATTCATTCATCCACAGAAACAACCACAGCAGCATTGCAACGAAAGACAACTTCACTGATAACGAGAAGCGATGCCTCTTTCGCACCGGTCTGGCGCCATACGATGAACGAGTGACCAATCGTTCCTCCACAGTGCGCCGGCGCGAGGTAATGCCCGGAGGCGTTGTTGCCACTCGTCGGTCAATTCGACGTGTTGGCGGATTCGTGGGGATTGGTGTTGCATTCTCCTTGTGGCTCTTCGGCGTCATTGCTGGCGCCATTGTGTCGGGACCTATTGGCGGCGCGTTGTCATTCATGTTCATGGTGATTGCAATGCCCGTGATGCCCATTCTTGGAATGCCCGCATCGGGTGGCGGTTCTCGCCTTTATCTCGCCATGGCAATCAGTGCAACCATGTGGTGGTTCCTTGGCCAAGTTGTTGCAGCACGTGTTTCGCGACGACCAGTTGTTGGCTGGAAGGAATGGTTGCGTGAGTTCGTCATTCTTGGATTGGGATTATGGATCGGTGCCGCCGGTGGTCTCATTATTGGTGCGATTGCACTCGGCGCATTCTGATTCACACTGCTACTTGACCGCGCATTGCGTCGTATTTGGCAGGGCCAATTCCTGGAACATTTAAAAGGTCGCTAGTTTTCTTAAACGGACCTTTCTGTGTTCGATAGGTGATGATTGATTTCGCCGTAGACGGACCAACACCAGGCAACGTATCTAGTTGTTCTGCTGTTGCCGTATTGATATTCACTTTGTTGCTTGTGTAGTTTGGTGGCAGAACAACAGTGGTAGACGCTGAGGGAGTTATTGGTGGCGCAGCACCTGGAGCTGTAATTGGCGGCAACGTAGTGCGCGATGGACGCAACCGTGGTGCCACTGTGGGTTGCACAACATGAGTTGCTCGAGTGGGTACATACACCTGTTCAGTGTCAATGATTGTTTGCGCCAAGTTGATGCGCTGAAGGTCTGCGGTTGATGTTGCTCCACCAGCCGCAGTAACGGCGTCAACTACACGAGCTTGCGACGACAATTCGTACACGCCCGGGCGATGCACCGCACCTGTGACATGCACTTTGATGGTGGACGGTGCCGGTGCAACGGTAGGAGCATTCACCATTGCACCAGCACCTGACACACGGGGCACCGTGGATTCAATGGGTGGCCCCGATGGACGCACCAGAAGCCAACCCCCGATGAGCACCACTGCCCCCACGAGAGAACCGATGAGAAGGCGGCGTGCACCGACAAACGCAATCCAATGCCGTGCTCGATCGCGGATTTCTGGCCATTCTGGTATTTCCATGGCGCCAATGTGGATATCTGCCTTACAGCGTTGGAACCTGCGCCAAGTAGTTTTGACTTCGTGACACTTCCACAAGGCATCAGCGACAATGTTGAGGGCTGGCTGGTAGCCAATATTCCTGGCGCCACCGCCCCTTTCTCGTACACCCAAATTGCAGGGGGGCACTCCAACCTCACCTTCAAGGTCGATGACGCGGCAGGAAATGCATTCGTCTTGCGCCGTCCCCCCTTGGGCCATCGGCTTGCAAGCGCACACGACATGGGCCGCGAGCATCGCATCATTGCTGGTCTTGCCTCCACCAATGTTCCCGTTGCCCCAGCTCTAGGCCTCTGTACAGATGAATCCATCAACGAGTTGCCTTTCTATGTCATGAAATTCGTTGATGGACATGTGGTGCGCGACAAGGCAACTGCTCAGGCAGTTCTGGGCGAAGCTGGTTGTCGTCGCGCCAGCGAGTCAATTGTTGACACAATGGCTGCAATTCACGCTGTTGATCTCACTGCTTCGGGTCTTAACGATCTAGGCAAGCACGAGGGATACATCGCCCGTCAGTTAAAGCGTTGGCACGGAAACATTCTTGAGCAACGGACGCGTGATCTTCCGCTGGTGGACAGTGTGTACGAAGACCTCTTGAAGCGCATTCCCGAACAGGGTGACGCAACAATCGTTCATGGCGACTATCGACTTGATAACACCATGGTTGATTCGAGTGGAAATGTCATCGCAGTTCTCGACTGGGAAATTTGCACACTCGGAGACCCCATGGCTGACCTGGGCCTTCTCATGGTTTATTGGACCGGCCCCGACGACGATGCAAGCGCGTGGTCAAACAGCGTGTGCACAGCACCAGGTTTCATGAACCGTGCAGACCTTGCAAAGCGATACGCAGAAAAGTCTGGCCGCGACATTTCACAACTCGATTTCTATGTGGCATTCGCCTACTGGAAACTCGCGTGCATTATTGAAGGCGTGTACGCGCGATATGTCGGTGGTGCTTTGGGCAATCTTGATCCGTCCGAATTTGAACACTTCAAAGTTCAAGTAGATGGAGCGGCGCAAAAGGCTGCAGATTTGTTGAGCCAAATGTCATGAGCAACCGCGACGGACTCCCCTTCACCGTCAATGGCCAACTGCCCGAACTTGATGCGCCAACGCTCATTGTGATGATGACAGGTTGGATTGATGCAAGTGGTGCGGCAAGTGCAGCGATGGAACATCTCCTCTCTACCACCGAAGCCAACACTCTCATTGAGTTTGATAGCGACACATTCATGGATTACCGCGCACGTCGTCCAGTCATGGAATTGCGCGAAGGCCTCAACACGCGCATTGTGTGGAATGTGCCGCACATCAAAATGGGCGTTGACTCTGAAGGGACCGATGTGTTGTTTCTTGCCGGCCCTGAACCAGACTCAGCGTGGCGACACTTTGCCGACACAGTCTCAGCACTTGCCCTGCAATTGGGTGTTGAGAAAATGATTGGTCTTGGCGCATATCCGTTCGGCGCACCGCACACTCGCCCAGTAGGTCTCAGTGCCACAACTCCCGTTCTTGAAATTGCTGAACGTTTGTCTTTTGCACGCAACACACTTGATGCACCCGCAGGAATGTCGGCTGTGCTCGAACATTCAATGACCGCAGTTGGTATCGAAGCGATGACCATGTGGGCACAGATTCCGCATTACGTATCCACCATGGCCTACCCCGCCGCTAGTGCTCGCTTAGTTGATGCAGTCAGCCTTGAAGCTGGTCTCACCATTGATACCGCCCAACTGCGCCGCGATGCAGGGGTGCAACGTGAGCGCCTTGATCAATTGGTGGCAAACAACCCTGAGCACCTGGAGATGTTGGGCCAATTAGAAAAGGCCTACGACCAAACTCACGGGGGCAAAGGCACAACCACAGACGAGCCCGTGGAAATCCCTAGTGTGGATGAATTAGCAGCCGAAGTCGAGCAGTTCCTGCGCGACCAACAACCGGAGAATTGACATGAAAGTAGACGGCGGATTCGGATCCGATCTTGCAAAGGTGCCAGAGGCAGCCAAGGAACTAGAAGCAGCCGGTTATTCCGGTGCGTGGACAGCAGAAACTGCACACGACCCCTTCTTCCCTCTTCTTCTCGGCGCCGAACACACCAAGACATTGGAAGTGGGCACATCAATCGCCGTTGCGTTTGCACGCAACCCTATGACTCTTGCAAACATCGGCTGGGACCTGCAGTCATATTCGCAAGGTCGCTTTATGTTGGGTCTCGGCTCACAAATCAAGCCTCATATTGAGAAGCGTTTCTCCATGGAGTGGAGCAAGCCTGCCGCTCGTATGCGCGAAATGATTCTTGCCATGCGCGCCATCTGGGATACATGGCAGAACGGCACGAAGCTCGACTTCCGTGGTGACTTCTACACACACACCTTGATGACTCCGTTCTTCACACCTGATGCAAAGGAACTGTCGCCATTCGGACCACCGAAGATTTATCTTGCTGGCGTGGGCGAACTTATGACTGAGGTTGCTGGCGAAGTGTGCGACGGATTCTTGTGTCACGGTTTCACTACCGAGAAGTACTTGCGTGAAGTCACCATTCCTGCATTGGCTCGTGGTCGCGCAAAGGCTGGCAAAACAATGGAAGGGTTCGAAATTGTTGGACCAAGCTTCGTTGTTACTGGCACCACCGAGGAAGAACTGGCCAAGGCCGCTGCTGGCACTCGTCAGCAGATCGCTTTCTACGGTTCAACTCCTGCGTACAAGGGCGTTCTTGAGGCGCACGGCTGGGGCGGAATGCAAGAAGAGTTGAACTCATTGTCGAAGTTGGGCAAGTGGGTTGACATGGGCAACCTCATCACCGACGAAATCTTGAACACATTCGCTGTTGTGGGTGAGCCAGAAAGAATCGCACCAGAGCTCACCACTCGTTATGGCGACGTGATTAGCCGCATCAGCTTCTATGCCCCATACAAGGCAGACCCTGAGCGCTGGCTTCCCATCATCGACGCGCTGAAGAAGGCGTAAGAACAAAAACAAAAGGCCCGGGGAGAAATCCCCGGGCCTTTTGCATGTAGTACTTAATCGAAGTTTGGTCGTGCGCGAAGTGAACGCTTCAACTCGGCCATGCCACTGGTGGTGGCGACGGTTTCCACTGCATCCCACAACTTCAATGCTTCATCACCCCGAGGAATGTTGGCGATGACCGGCCCAAAGAATGATGCTTCCTTCGCACCACCTGGGTGGAACGTGAGAATGGGCGTGCCCACATCTTTACCGGTGCGCTCGAGACAGAGTTGTGTCTCTTCACGAATAAGAGCATCAAACGATTCGTCGTGCACGGCTTTCGCCCACTCAGTTGGAAGCCCTGCAGCATTCAACAACGAAGCAACGTGTCCTTCGGTGTCTGCAACAAAGAGTTCACGCTCTTGCCTGTTGTGCATGCTGGTGCCGAGTGCGGTGTACACCTTGCCCACCGCTTCATTGCCGGATACGGCACGTGCATGCGCAGCAACGCGAAGACCTTTGGTGCCAGATGCATGTACATCTGCATAGCCAGCAGGCATCTTGGAGTAATCCATCTTGTCTTCGTTAAGAAACTTCAACGAGATGAACTTCCACGACACGTCGTAGTTGCGAAGTGACTGAACTTCAGCCACCCATCGTGATGTAATCCAGGCCCAAGGGCACACAGGATCGAAAAAGAAATCGAGATCAGCCATAGCTAGACCCTAGCGATTTCACGCTCCTCAAAGGTTTCGATGATGTCGCCCGGCTTGAGGTCTTGGAAGTCGGACAAGCCGATACCGCACTCGAAACCTTCGCGCACTTCACGAGCGTCATCTTTGAAGCGGCGCAATGACTGGATTGAGCCCTTCCAGATGATGGTTCCTTCGCGAAGGAAGCGCACCTTTGTGCCACGTGTGACAACACCGGTACGAACGAAACAACCTGCGATGGCACCAAGCTTTGGCACACGGAAGATTTCGCGTACTTCTGCTTCGCCCGTAACAACTTCTTCGAACTCTGGTGCCAACAGACCGAGCATTGCTCGCTCCATGTCTTCCAGCAGTTTGTAGATGATTTCGTAGGTACGAATCTCCACCTTCTCGGCTTCAGCTAGATCGCGCGACTTGCGGTCGGGACGAACGTTGAAACCAATCAGTGTTGCGTTCGTTGCAGCAGCAAGAGTGATGTCGTTTTCGGTGATACCACCGACGCCACGGTGCACGAATGCAACCTTGACTTCGTCACGCTCGAGCTTGCGCAAGCTTTCAGTAACGGCTTCGAGTGAACCTTGCACGTCGGCCTTGATAACAAGGTTGAGTGTGGCAACTTCGCCAGCCTGAATTTGGCTGAAGATGTCTTCCAACTTGACGCCGGTTTGAACACGAGCATCTCCACGCTGGTTGAGTACGCGACGTGTTTGACCACGTGATTCACCAACAACGCGAGCTGTCTTTTCATCGGGAGCAGCACGGAACTCATCGCCAGCTTGTGGCACAGAAGCAAGACCCAACACCTGAACAGGAGTTGATGGACCGGCTTCCTTGATTTGCTCGCCACGCTCGTTGATGAGTGCGCGTACCTTGCCCCATGCAGCACCAGCCACGATGGGATCTCCAACTTTGAGCGTGCCCTTGTCCACCAACACAGTGGCAACTGGACCGCGACCAATGTCGAGGTTCGCTTCGAGAACAACACCCTTAGCGCGACCTTGTGGGTTAGCCGTGAGTTCTTCAAGTTCTGCAACAACGTTGAGTTGTTCAAGCAAGTCGTCGATGCCGAGGTTCTGCTGTGCAGACATTTCAACAACGATGGTGTCGCCACCCCATGCTTCTGGCACAAGTTCGTATTCAGCCAACTGAGTGAGAACACGCTGAGGATCAGCGTTTTCCTTGTCAATCTTGTTAACAGCCACAACGATGGGCACATCAGCCGCGCGAGCGTGATTGATGGCTTCAATTGTTTGAGGCATCACGCCGTCGTCTGCAGCAACCATGAGAACAACAATGTCGGTGACTTGTGCACCGCGCATACGCATCTTCGAGAACGCAGCGTGACCTGGTGTGTCAATGAAGGTGATGCGCTTGCCGTCTTTTTCAACTTGGTATGCACCGATGTGCTGAGTGATGCCACCGGCTTCACCTGACACAACGTTTGCTGAACGAATCTTGTCGAGCAGTGTTGTTTTACCGTGGTCAACGTGACCCATCACAGTAATAACTGGTGGGCGCCACTCTTGCATGGTCTCGTCGTCATCGTCTGAGTCATCAAAGAGTGCTTGCAGTTCGGTTTCTTGTTGTTGACCTGGATCAACGAGAAGAATTTCTGCGCCCACTTCCATGGCGAACAGTTCCATTTGCTCGTCGCCGAGACTCATGGTTGCTGTCACCATTTCGCCGTGCTCCAACAAGTACCGCACAACATCGGCTGCGGTGCGGTTCAGTTTCGGAGCGAACTCCTGCGCTGACCAACCACGCTCAATGATGATGGTGCCCTCGGGCACTGGTGCATTGCTGTTTGAGTAACTAGTGAACTGCGGCTGCAATTCATCGAACTCACGCCTACGACGTGCACGCGACTTCTTGCGAGGTGCGCGACGTTGTCCGTTACGCGGACCGCCAGGACCACTGCCAGGACCGCCGCCAGGACGAGGACCGCCAGCACCAGCGCCGGCGCCAGGTGCGCCACCAGGACGAGCACCAGGTGCACCTGCACCAGCAGGACGTGGACCGAAACCAGGACGTGCGCCACCAGGGCCACCGGGGCGTGCGCCACCAGGACCACCTGGACGACCACCAGGGCCACCGGGGCGTGCGCCACCAGGACCAGGACGGAAACCGGGACCGCCGCCAGGACGAGCACCAGGACCAGGACGGAAACCAGATGGGCTTCCAGGACGTGCGCCACCAGGAGGAACGCGACCACCTGGAGGAGGTGGAATGGGTCGACCTGTTGGAGACATAGGACCAGGAGGTGGCGGAATTGGGCGACCACCTGGAGCAGCGCCACCAGGACGTTGTGGTGGCATGCCAGGAGGCAACGGTGCGCGACCTGCAGGAGGTGCAGGGCGAACTGTTGGCTGCTGGTTGATGGGCGGACGTGGAGTTGATGCACCAGGAGTTGGACGACCACTCGAAATGAATCGAGCTCCACCTTCAGAAGGAGTTGCCTTTGGAGCTTCCGCAGAGGTTTCGCCTCCTGCGGGTTCGTCAGCCGAAACTTTCGCCTGCGGCTCTAACGTTTCTGCACTAGACCCAACATCCGAAGTCGGCGGAGTCTGCACTGTTGGTTCCGACGGAGGAGCTACCTCAGAAACGTTGGAGCTTGCGACAGTTTCGGAGGTGGCTTCCGCAGGAGGAGTATCAACAGGGCTGTCGACGTCAACTTTTGGAGCAGCCGCTTTTTTGGCGGCGGCCTTTTTCGCAGGAGCTTTCTTTGCAGGAGCCTTTTCGCCGTCAGCGCTTTCAGCATCAGCTTTTGGTGCTGCTGCTTTCTTTGTTGCAGCTTTCTTCGCCGCAGTCTTCTTTACTGGCTTATCTTCTTCGGGCTGTGCGTCGCGCTTTAGCCCTTCTCGCTCAGCCTTTCGACGAACTCGGTCGGCCTGCGCGTCTTCCATAGAGGAAGAGACGTTGCGCACGTCAATGCCCATCGACTTCGAAAGGTCGAGGGCTTCCTTGTTCGTGAGGCCGAGCTCTTTAGCGAGCTCAGCAATTCGGATCTTCTTGGCTGGCAAGGGTTAGGCCTCCGTGCTCTCGGCTTCATCAGAGGAGCCGCCGGCCCACTCTTGTTCACTCACAACAGAGCCATCAGTTGCAAGGAACTGGAGCTCTCCTGTTTCGTCGTTCTTCACCCATTCGCCTTCGGCGTATTCGGTGTTCCGTGCTGAATGGCGTGGTTCAAAGATGCCATTTGCTTCGTTTGCAGCTTGTGTTTCTGACTTGATGTCAACACGCACGCCGGTAAGGCGCGCAGCAAGACGTGCATTCTGGCCTTCCTTACCAATTGCCAATGACAACTGGAAGTCAGGAACAATCACATCAGCTTGAGTGCTGTCTTCCGACAAACGCACTTCAGTGACCTTTGCAGGTGACAATGCACGAGATACGAATTCAGCCAAATCTTCGGAGTACGACACGATGTCGATTTTTTCTCCGCGTAATTCATTCACAACCATGCGAACGCGTCCACCACGAGCACCTACGCATGCGCCCACTGGATCAACATTCACGTCGTTCGAGAACACAGCAATCTTTGTGCGGTGGCCTGGTTCACGTGCACATGACTTGATTTCCACAATGCCATCTGCAATTTCTGGAACTTCAAGTTCAAACAAACGCTTGATAAGACCTGGGTGCGTGCGGCTCACAACAATCTGTGGGCCCTTCGCTGTTTTGCGCACTTCCACGATGTACGCCTTGAGGCGTCCACCATTTTCAGGGCGCTCATATGGCACCTGCTCTGCCTGTGGCAACAGTGCTTCCACCTTGCCGAGGTCGAGCAATGCATAGCGGCCATCGGACTGCTGAATGATGCCGGTGACAAGGTCGCCTTCGCGGTTTGCGTATTCCTCGAACTTGCGATCGCGTTCTACTTCGCGGATGCGCTGGCTCATCACTTGCTTAAACGTTGCAGCAGCGATACGACCAAGGTCGTTCTTTGATGGCGTGTCGTCGCGTTCGTTGATCCAGTTGCCGTCGTCGTCGACGTCATAAGCGGTGAACTTCATATCGAGGTTCTCTGGATTCACCTCAACGATGACTTCATCGGCAGCGCCTGGACGCTTCTTGTATGCGTTAGCAAGTGCTTCCACCAACACCTGAAGCAGTGCATCGACACTGATTCCATGGTGTTCGGCAAGCATGCGTACGGCTTCGGACATATCTAAGTTGCTCATTGGGCGTTGACCTCCGGTTGAGTTTCTGATGCAGATGATTGGGCAGCACGCTTTGCATCGCGTGCTTCTTTCGAATTGGGCTTTGGTTGGGATTCCCACACGAACACTGTTTTGGCTTTGTCGATGAGCGACAAAGGAACCTCAACGGTGTCTGTGGAGTTTTCAAGACGAACACTTGCGGTGGTGGACGTTGCCCCCACCAAAACGCCAGCAAGACGTCGGCGTCCTTCGTGCTCAGTAGCGAGACGAATGGTGACGCTCTTACCCACTTCGCGCTGGAAGTGGTGCGGCGTGCGAAGAGTGCGCTCGAGGCCTGGGCTGGTGACTTCAAGAGTGAAGCGGCCCGGCACGGCGTTTTCGTTGTGATCAAGTTCGCGGCCGAGGAGGCGCGTAATGAGCGAGATCTGGTCGATATCGACACCTTTGTCTTGCCCTGCAGGGGTATCAACGGTGACGCGCAAGATGCCGCCGTTGTATTCAAGATCGTAAAGTTCTAGGGAAAGGTCGGCCAGAATAGGCGCAACCATGGTGGTCACTGTGTCGACGACATTGCTCATATGACTCACCTCCTGCCAGAAAACTGGCCCTAACAGAACAAAAGGCACGGGGGTAAGCCCGTGCCTCCGGTTCACCGAACTTCAAAGGACGGCTCCAATTGTAGCCATTCAAACTAAGGTTTCGCTCTGATGATGCGCCTCTCACAACTCTTCGTACGGACCCTTCGCGACGACCCCTCGGACGCCGAAGTGCCCAGCCACCGCCTATTGGTGCGTGCTGGCTATATCCGCCGTGCCGCCCCTGGTGGATACACCTGGCTTCCCCTTGGCTGGCGAGTGCTGCGCAAGGTCGAGCAGATCGTGCGCGAAGAGATGGACGCCATCGGCGCCCAAGAGGTGCACTTTCCTGCCTTGCTCCCCCGCGAGGTCTATGAGACCACGGGCCGATGGACCGAATACGGAGACAACCTCTTCCGCCTTGTCGACCGTAAAGGTGCTGACTTCCTGCTGGGACCCACCCATGAGGAAATGTTCACCCTTCTCGTGAAGGACTTGTACTCCAGCTACAAAGATCTTCCCGTCTCGCTGTATCAGATTCAAACGAAGTACCGCGACGAAGCACGTCCTCGCGCAGGCCTCTTGCGCGGTCGCGAATTTCTCATGAAAGACAGTTACTCGTTTGATATTGACGAAGCTGGCCTGAGCAAGAGCTACAACGACCACCGCGATGCATACGAACGCATCTTCAAACGACTTGGTTTGCCCTACGTCATTGTGAAGGCAATGAGCGGTGCAATGGGTGGCTCAATGAGCGAGGAGTTCCTTGCGCCCATCGAAGTGGGTGAAGACACTTTCGTGCGATGCACCTCATGTGATTATTCAGCGAACACAGAAGCTGTTACTACCGGTGCGCTTGCTGCCGACACCGGCACATACAACGCAGCTTCAACTGTCAGCACACCGAACTGCCCCACCATTGCCAGCCTTGTTGATTATTTGAATACTCATCACGCACGTACCGATCGTGCATGGGCTGCATCCGACACACTCAAGAACGTGGTGTTACAACTACGTCAACCTGACGGCACAACCGAAACACTCGTTGTTGGCGTTCCCGGAGACCGCGAAGTTGATCTCAAGCGCATTGAAGCACAAGTGTCTCCTGCAGACATTGAAACCCTCGACGATGCAGGGTTCGCCAAGCACCCCGGACTCATTCGCGGATACATCGGACCACAAGTACTTGGCAAGGAAAGTACAACTGGTGTTCGTTACTTGCTAGATCCTGCTGTTGTAGCGGGTAGTGCTTGGGTCACTGGCGCTAACGAGAAAGACTCACACGTTCTGAACTTGGTGAATGGACGCGACTTCAACGCGGACGGCACCATTGAAGCTGTAGAAGTTGCAGCCGGTGATCCGTGCCCATCTTGTGGTGCAGCATTGGAAATTGCGCGAGGCATTGAAATTGGCCACGTGTTCCAACTGGGTCGCAAGTACGCCGACAAACTGGGCCTCACTGTGCTTGACCAAAATGGCAAGCAAGTTGTGGTCACTATGGGCTCATATGGCATTGGTGTTTCTCGTGCTGTTGCATCAATTGCTGAGGCCTTCCACGACGACATTGGTTTGAAATGGCCACGAGCAATTTCACCCGCAGATGTTCATGTTGTGGTCACCGGCAAAAAAGACGACGACATCTCTGTTGCTGCCGAAAAACTTGCTGCTGAACTTGAAGCACAGGGACTTGAAGTGCTGATTGACGACCGCGTTGGCGTTTCACCCGGCGTGAAATTCAAAGATGCTGAACTCATGGGCATCCCCACAATTCTTGTGGTGGGTAAATCTCTTGCAGAAGGCAACGTTGAAGTGCGTGATCGTCACGCCGGCACCAACGAAGCAATTCCAGTGAATAACGCAGTTGCTCACGTCACCGCATTGGCTCGTAGCGGGTCATAATCATGTTGCGCACCGTTGTCGGCGCTCTCCAGCATTATGACTGGGGCGATACAACGGCTCTCCCTCGCCTCTTGCAGGTTTCTTCTGATGGCACGCCGTGGGCAGAGATGTGGTTTGGTACACACCCCATAGCGCCGTCGCATTTTGATAATGGCGAACTTCTCTCTGAAGTCACGGGCGAAATGACAATGTTGGTGAAGTTGTTGTCGTGCGCTCGGCCATTGTCATTACAAACCCATCCCACCGCACAACAAGCACAAGATGGTTTTGAACGAGACGAAGCCCACAGTACAGATCGCTCATCTTTTACACGTATCTATCGTGATGCATCTGACAAACCGGAGATGCTGATTGCTCTCACGCCATTTGAAGCTCTGTGCGGTTTTGCACCCATTGATTCCTCGATCGCGCTTTTGCACGCAATCGGCTGGAGCAACGAAGCCCAGGTGCTCGACGAGCACGGAATCGATGGCTACTTGTTGTGGGC
>CANFIM010000030.1 GCA_947447175.1 Acidimicrobiaceae bacterium
GACATGTCAATTGCAGATGTCAAAAGGAATGGTGGGTCCGTGTTCGTGATGCAGAGTGCACTCGAACTGATCGGCAATACCCCAATGGTCGACGTCTCCATTTTGTCGCCTAATCCCAAAGTTCGCCTTGTGGCAAAACTGGAAAGCCAGAACCCTTTTGGGTCGGTCAAAGATCGCATCGCAAAGTCGATGATCGAAGATGCAGAGCGCACCGGCCGTTTAGTGCCTGGTCAGCGCATCATTGAGCCATCGTCGGGCAACACCGGTATCGCCCTTGCCGCCATCGCGAAGATGAAGGGTTATCCCATCACAATTCTCATGCCCACGTCGGTGAGCATCGAGCGCCGCCAAATGCTGGAAGTCTTCGGCGCCGAGATCATTCTCACCCCAGGTGAAGAGGGCTCGAACGGCGCAGTGCGTCGTGCGCAGGAAATGGCTGCCAAGCACCCTGAATGGTGCTTCTTGTACCAATACGCCAACGATGCAAACCCACGTGCGCACTACGAAACAACCGGCCCTGAAATTTTCCGTGACTGCCCAGAGGTCACTCACTTTGTTGCTGGTCTCGGCACAAGCGGCACGCTCATGGGTGTTGGCAAGTATCTCAAAGAGCAAAACCCTGACATCAAAATTGTTGCAGTTGAGCCACCGCTGGGTGAGCGCGTTGAAGGATTGCGCAATCTCGATGACGGCTACATTCCGCCTGTGTTCGACAACTGGCACGGCCGTGAAGTTCTTGACCGCAAGCGCGTGGTGCGCCCGCGTGAATCTCTTGAGTGGACTCGCCGCATTGTTGCTGAATGCGGAATTTTCGCTGGCATTTCTTCTGGTGCATCTCTTGCAGGTGCCGTGAAGGTGGCAAGCGAAATCGAAGAAGGAACCATCGTGTTCATCGTGTGTGACGGTGGTTGGAAGTATCTCTCCACTGGTGCATACACCGACGACCTTGATGCTGCAGAAGCTGCTGCAGAAAAGATCATCTACTTCTAGATGACCGTGCTGTCGTTTTTAACGACCAGCAATCAACACAATAAGTCCAGCCAGCACAATTCCTGCTGCAATCACGCGACGCTTGATGTCTGACTCGCCTAAGTACTTCGTGCCTACTAGTGCCACAATCACCACGCTTGATTCACGCAGTGCGGTGACGTAACCAACCGGTGCTTTTTGCATGGCGATGAGAACCATCCAATATGTCAACACGGATGCGGCGCCGGCCAAAGCAAAACGATGCCACGATGCCTTCATGGCAAGCGCCATGTCATGAGTGCGACCTGTGATGACGCCGAAGCCACTGACAAATACTCCGGTGGAAATGAACAACACCAGTGGATACAAGTTGCCGCCGGTGAGACGCGAACCGTGACCATCAATCACTGAATATGCACCGATGCAGACTGAGACGATCAGTGCTGCAAACACGTGCTTGTTGTCGGCACGACCAGCGAGCAACAAGATGCCACCCACAGCAATCGCGATGCCAAGAAGGTTTAACGCACTGAGATGATCAGACAGAAACAGCACACCACCGAATGCAGCCAGGAGTGCTCCGGTTCCGCGTGCGATGGGGTACGTCACTGAAAAGTCACCGATGTTGTATGCGCGCGCAAGTGTGAGCACGTAGACAACGTGAATCATTCCGCTCGCAAGCACTGGCCACCATGCCAAGTTCGCCGGCCAACCAGTGAACACAAGCACAATGGCGCACATGATGCCACCCACGGTCATTTGGCCCCACAAGGCAATCCAGCGGTCACCACTTTGCTTCACCCAGAGATTCCACGACGCGTGAAGTACAGCCGCAGCAAGGGCGAGAAGGGTGGCTGTCAGCATGAGGTACGACACTACGCCTAGCCTTGACGAATGGCCGACACCTCTCGCAGACCAATCGGAATGTTCGATTCCGGTTTCGGAGGTCTCACTGTTGCTCGCGCCGTGATTGATGTGTTGCCTTCTGAAGACCTGGTGTACATCGGAGATACGGGTCGATATCCCTATGGGCCACGTCAGGCAGATGAAGTACGTGAGTTCGCGCGCGAGATTGCATGGAGTCTGGTGAATGATCACAATGCCAAAGCAATAGTGGTGGCATGTAACACGGCGTCTGCAGCGGCATTCGACGACTTGGCTCGCGAACTACCTGTTCCCGTAGTGAGCGTGGTGGAACCAGGAGCACGTGCATTGGCTCTTGCAACTCAAGTTCGCCGTGTCGGGGTGATTGGCACAGTAGGCACAATTTCTTCAGGCGCGTACCAACGTGCGCTTGCCGACGTTGACGCCAGCCTTGAATTCGTGGCCACGGCGTGCCCAGGATTTGTTGAATTCGTTGAACGAGGTCAAACAACAGGCGACGAAGTGATGTTGTTGGCTGAGCGATTGCTGGCACCGATAGTTGCTGCTGATATCGATGCTCTCTTGCTGGGCTGCACCCATTACCCCTATTTGTCGCGAGTGATCAGCGAAGTGATGGGGCCCAAAGTGGTGCTGGTATCGAGTGCCGACGAAACTGCATTTGCATTGGCGGACATGCTGCGAGCACAAGATCTATTGGCACCAAGTGGTGACACCGGAACGCGCACCTTTCTCTCGTCAGGAGACGTGGAGTGGTTTGCAGATTTCGGCCGTCGACTATTGGGTCCAGAGCTTTCCTCCGCAAGTCGGTGGGAACGTTCTTCGAACGACTAAACATATTGCGCGCCCTTGCGCATCAAACCAGAGGAAACACCATGACACGCCCAGACGGACGCACCCCCGACCAACTTCGCCCCATCTCCTTCCAGCGCGACTTCACCGAAATGTCAGCCGGTTCGGTTCTTGTCTCATTCGGAAAGACACGCGTGTTGTGTACTGCATCTGTTGACGAAGATGTTCCACGTTGGATGAAGGGCTCGGGCAAAGGTTGGGTGACTGCTGAGTACTCCATGCTTCCTGGTTCATCTCCCGAGCGCGTTGATCGTGAAGCTGCAAAAGGCAAGCAAAGTGGACGCACAGTTGAAATTCAACGTCTCATTGGTCGCTCGTTGCGCGCAGCGATTGATATGCGGGCATTAGGTGAACGCCAGATTGTTGTTGACTGTGATGTGTTGCAAGCCGATGGCGGCACACGTACCGCAAGTATTTGTGGTGGTTTCTTGGCATTGCACGATGCAGTCACGCGCTTGGTGCAAACCGGGTCGATTAGCACTAATCCATTGCATTCCTACTGTGCAGCAATTTCAGTAGGCATCTGCGGTGGTACCCCGGTTCTCGACCTTCCATACGTTGAAGACTCCACTGCCGATGTTGATATGAACGTTGTCATGCTTCGCCCTGTTAATGGTGGTGAGCCAAAGTTTGTAGAAGTGCAGGGCACAGCCGAAGCAATGGCATTTAGCCGTGGTGAATTGGATTCATTGCTCATGTTGGCTGATTCGGGTCTCCATCGCATTTTTGATTTGCAGGCCGGCCTTCTTTCTGAAGCGCCTGCGCCTCGACCACTGTCGCGTTAATCATGATTCGACTCGTGTGCGCGAGCGCCAACCCGAAGAAGGTGGAAGAACTTGCGCGCCTACTGCCTATTTGGGTCACGCTTGTGCCTCGTCCGGATTCCGTTGGTGAAGTCGAGGAGACCGCACCAACGCTTCAAGGCAATGCGGCAATTAAAGCGGTCGAAGTTGCGAATGCGGTCACCGGGTGGGCCATTGCAGATGACACCGGGCTTGAAGTTGCCGCGATAGGTGGAGAACCTGGTGTACGCAGTGCTCGCTTTGCCGGTGAGGATGCAGATGATGCGTCAAACCGCGCACTTTTGCTTCAACGTATGAGCGGAGTTGTTGATCGGTCAGCGCGCTTTCGCACTGTTGTTGCCCTGGTTGATTCAAAAGGTGAAATGCATTTTCTTGTAGGTGAATGCGCAGGAACAATTGCGTCTACAGAACGAGGTGACTCAGGCTTTGGTTACGACTCGTTGTTTATTCCACATGAAGGAGACGGGCGTACCTTTGCAGAAATGAGCGCTGCAGAGAAAGACGCAATCTCTCATCGAGGTCGCGCTTTGGCGCAGCTACCTGAATTGCTATCCAGGCTTTTTGGTTTGAAGTTGTAGGCAGTTACCAACCGCGAAGGTCGATAGGCCATTCGTCAACAATGTCGCCATAAATATTCGCAACATAAGCAACTTCGTGCATTGCCATGGTGGGGTCAATGTGTGCAGGCGTAACGAACACGCGCTCGCCGGCAATGGGCTTTGCTGTGCCTTCGTTAGCAGCGAACGTGATGTGCTCGTCGGAACAGAACCACACGGAGTGGTCTTTGATGGAGGGGTTGCCGTGGTCCATGCCAAGCGACTTCAGTCCGACATCGATGACTGACCATTTTTCGTTGGTGGAAATAACGGTGCCAATGACCCACATTGCTTGCACAAACGAATAACCCAATTGCGCATATTGCGTATCCATGAGCACGTAACTGCCAGCCTGCACTTCATTCACCGTGGTGCCTGCAAAGAGGTCGTGCGTTCCGGTGCCGCCGGCAGACACGATGTCGCCGCCAACATCTGAGTGAGCTGAAGCTAGTAACGCCATTGCGTCGTGTACTTGTTGCTTCTTTGCATCACGATCAGTGACCATCATGAGGTGGCCTTCGTATCCCATGACGCCGCGTACATCCATGCCGTGAGAGCGAGCGGCATCAGCAAGCTCGCCGGCAGATTTCGGATCAATGCCGCACCGAGGAAGTCCGACATTGACATCGATGATGACGCTGCGAATGCCAGCCTTCACTGCTGCTGCAAGAGTGGCGTCAGAGTCAATAGCGACTGTGATGAGCGCATCGTTTTGTGCGTCGGCTAAGGCGCTGAGGCGAGAGTGGTCGAGAACTTCGTTAGCGAGAAGAAAATCACTTCCCACGCCGGCATCAATGAGCCCAAGAATTTCGCGAGGTGTGGCACACGTGAAACTGTTGTGGCCAGCTGCAACTTGTAGTGCTGCAATGCCAGAACATTTATGAGCCTTCACATGAGGACGCAAGCGACGCCCAGGGTGAATGGCCGCCATGGTGGCGATGTTTTTCTGCAGGCTGTCGTAGTCGAGAACGACTGCAGGCGTAGGCAACTCGTTGATATTCACAGTGCCGGTGAAGGGACTCGAACCCCCAACACGCAGGACCTAAACCTGCTGCCTCTGCCAATTGGGCTACACCGGCGACATGAGCAGGGTACAGGGGGAACAAGGGGCGTAGGGGTGAAAAGGTGACAAACTAGAAGGGTGACTATGACAACTGGCCATTCGCTTGAATCAACCCTTGATGCCTCGGTTCTTTCCGAGCAGTTGGGGCTTGCTGATCGCGTGGTGAATGATGCGTCGTTGCAGAACAGTGCCAAGCGCTTTGCTGAGCACAACATTGTGTTGCCTACCTTTGCGGAACTTGCTGACCCCAGCACCATTCCTGCGGGTATCACAGCAGGCGTTGATAAGAATGCAGCGGACCCCCGCAACTTGTATCGCGTGCATTGGTACAACAACTTGGCTGGCGATCGTGTCGATGTTCCGAACCACGTGGTGCTGCCGTCATCGCTCACCGGTATTGATTCACCCATCATTGTGGTGTTTGGTGATCGCTTCCCCATGATTACGGCGCACAAGGTGCTTGCTGCCTATTCATGTTTCGTACCGCGTGTTATCACTGGTCAGTTCGACCCTACGAAGCATCGTGCGGTATGGCCATCAACGGGTAACTATGCGCGTGGTGGTATCGCTATCAGTCGCCTCATGGGTTCACGTGGCGTTGCCGTTCTTCCTGCAGGTATGTCGCAAGAGCGATTCGACTGGCTCGATAAGTGGGTCGTTGACCCTTCTGACATTGTGCGTACCCCTGGTACCGAGAGCAACGTAAAAGAGATCTACGACGCTTGTAATGAAATGGCAAAAGACCCCGGCAACTTCATTTTGAATCAGTTCTGTGAATTCGGAAACCATGCTGGCCACTACGAAGTCACAGGTCGAGCACTCGCTCATGCTTTTGAACACGTGAAGGCAAATGGACATTCGAATATTCGTTTGGCCGCGTTCACTTCTGCAACCGGTTCTGCGGGCACCATTGCTGCAGGTGATCGCTTGAAAGACATCTACGGCACCAAGGTGGTGGCAGTGGAAGCGCTTGAGTGTCCCACCATGTTGGAAAACGGATTCGGTGAACACAACATTCAAGGAATCGGCGACAAGCACATTCCTCTAATTCACAACGTGATGAACACCGATGTTGTGGTGGGCGTTTCCGACCGCGCCACCGACGAACTCGACGTGTTGTTCAACACCCCGGCAGGTCAGAAGTACTTGCAGACTCGACATGGTGCATCGCTCGAACTTATTGATGCGCTCACACACTTTGGTTTTTCGTCAATCTGCAACGTTTTGGCCGCAATTAAGACAGCAAAGCTGTTGGGTTACGGAGCAAACGACGCGATTGTCACTATTGCTACTGATGGTGGAGATTTGTACCCCAGTGAGCGTGCAAAAACTATTGCTGGTCGATTCTCGGGCAACTTCACCGATATCAATGCAGCGGAAATCTTTAGCGAGCATCTTGGTTCTGTCAGCACTGACAACATGATTGACTGCACAGAGCGAGACCGCAACCGTATTTTCAATCTTGGCTATTACACATGGGTGGAGCAGCAAGGCACACCACTGAATATTTTCGAAGCCCGTCGTTCGCAATCATTCTGGCAATCTGTGCGTGCGTTTACGCCAGTGTGGGATGGCCTTGTGAACGAATTCAACGCACGCGTCGCTGCCGTTAAATAATTCGTATGACACCGTGGGCTGAACCAGTAGTGACTGGGCTTCAGTGTGCAGTGTGTGGTCAGCAGGTTGACATTGCACAACCCTTGTCGTTTGTGTGTCCGCAGGCAACACAAGATGACCGCCACCACGAATTGCAGTTTGTCTCCGAAGTAGTGCCGTTTCGTCCATTTGAAGACCCGAACCCATTCATTGCGTTTCGTCGTTACTTAGCCATTGATGCTTTTGGCGCAGCTATTGGCCTCTCTGATGGCGACCGCGAACAAATCATTCGTGAACTAAACCTGGCCGTGATGGTCACCACAGGCGTCGGCTTTAGCCGAACGCCAATTACTCGAGCTGATGCATTGTCAGACGAACTGGGGTTTAGCGCAACTGGCGGCATCTGGATTAAAGATGAAACTCACAATGTGGGCGGTTCGCAGAAAGCGCGTCATTTATTCACCGAACTGATTCATCTAGTGATGACAGAACGTGCTGGTGTGGCCCCGTGGAAATCTGTTGCTGATCGTCCACCGTTAGCTATTTCTTCTTGTGGAAACGCAGCGATTGCTGCTTCCACCTTGGCCGCAGCAATGAAGTGGCCAATCATTGTTCACGTGCCCACGTTTGCATCCGAAACAGTGCTGCGTATTTTGAAAGACCTCGGCGCGGATATTCGCGTGTGTGAACGACGAGAGTCCGACCCACCCGGTGACCCATGCGTTCTTCGTTTCCGCGAAGAAGTTGCAAATGGCGCAATCCCATTTGGTGTACAGGGAACTGAAAATGCGTGGTGTCTTGATGGTGGCCGCACTATCGGCTGGGAAATTATTCAGGACATTGGGCATCGCACTAGTCGAGTGTTTGTTCAGGTGGGTGGCGGAGCCTTTGCCGCATGCATCGGCACGAGTTTTCAATCAATTGGCGTGCATCCTAAATTGCATGCGGTGCAAACCGAGGGCTGTGCGCCACTAGCGCGCGCCTACGAACACGCGATGGCAACGGGCGGTGCACGCAACGCTGGCCAACGCTGGAATGAATGCATGTGGGCGTGGGAAACCGAGCCTTGGTCATTGGCCGACGGAATTCTTGATGACGAAACGTATGACTGGTTGCCCATTCTTGATGCCATTGCCGATACCGATGGGTCTCCGGTTGTTGCAACAGAGGCAAATGTGGTGCGTGCTCACGAACTTGCCCGGTCACTGACAGATATTCATGTGAGTGCCACAGGGTCAGCTGGGCTTGCCGGTCTCTTGCAGATTCGTGAAGAAATACAGCCAGATGAAAAAGTTGTATTGATCTTCAGCGGTATTGACCGCGATTAATCAATATGACGTTGGTCGGCTTCCACTTCGTGCAGTGCGCCAGTTTCTACGTCGTAGACAAATCCGCGAATGTTGTCTTTATGTGCAACGAATGGACTGTGGTGAAGGCGGGCCATTGACTGGCGAACATCGGTAAACGGGTCGCCAAAGGTTTCCAATGCCCACCAAGGCTTAATGCCACACTCTGATTCAATCTGGTGCTTGAACTCGTCTTCGGAAACTTTTTGAAGTCCACAGTCAGTGTGGTGAATCAACACGATCTCTTGTGTGTTGAGGAGTCTTTGTGACACAACAAGTGACCGCACCACATCGTCGGTGACAACTCCGCCGGCATTTCGAATGATGTGTGCTTCGCCGTGCTTGAGACCAAGCATCTCAAAAATGTCCATTCGGCTATCCATGCAAGCCACCACGGCAAGGTGGCGCTTCGGTGCAAGTTGCAGTCCGTGGTCGGCGAAACGAGCGACATACGCCTCGTTATTGGCAAGAAGGTCATCTGTATTGGGGCTGAAGTCCAAGGATTGTGGCACGGGTACATTCTGCCTCAGGAGGTAGCCTCTTGCGTATGAGTACAGATGGTTTTCCCGTTGCCCCCGTCAGCCTCGATAGTGCGGGCGACCCAGGTGCAAACATTTTCACCCGTTTGCTGAAGAATCGCGTGATCATGTTGGGCACCGACGTCAACGATGACATCGCCAACCAGATTTGCGCACAGTTGTTGTACCTCGAGGGCGAAGACCCCAATGCCGACATCTGGCTCTACATCAATAGCCCTGGTGGTTCAGTCACCGCCGGCATGGCAATCTACGACACCATGCAATTCGTGAGCTGCGATGTAGCCACTGTGTGTATGGGCCTTGCGGCTTCCATGGGTCAATTCCTTCTTACTGCTGGCGCAGCAGGCAAGCGCTACACGTTGCCAAATGCTCGCATCATGATGCACCAGCCACTTGCTGGTCTTCGCGGCCAAGCAGCCGACATTGCCATCCAGGCAGAACAACTTCGCTTCACCAAGAAGAAGATGGCCGAGCTCATTGCTCACCACGCTGGTCGCGATATCGCCGACATTCAGGCTGACTCAGAGCGCGACCGTTGGTTCGTTGCCGAGGAAGCCAAGGAATACGGCCTTGTTGACAAGGTGATCGTGAAGCGCGGAGAAATCCGCTAACTAATTCCTACGGAACTGTTGTTGCCGCAGGCGCAACGGTTGTTGTGGTTGGTTGACGCATTGGAGCAACGTTCATGCCGGTTGAAATATCAACGGCGCACGTGCTGAGAACCCAGTCGCGTACGTTCAATGCAGATTTGTTTGCATGGTACGCAGCATCTGCAAGTGCTTGTACTTGATCTTTCTTTGCTGGGTTTACACGGGCTGCTTGTTGCAGCAACTCGGTGAAAACTTTCAAGTCGGCCTCAATGGTGAGCGGAGCACGATCAAGCAATCGTTGGTATCGGCGCACCATGGCAGTGACTTCTTTTGATGTGGCAACTGGCTGCGCAATTGCCGGCAACTCTTTGCCAAGTTGAGCGCAAAATGCGCTTCCTGTGTGCGCAGTGGAACCGCACGATACAAGCAGAGTTGCAAGAGTGGCGACACATGCCAGAGAGAACAAACGTCGCGTACACATCCCATTGATTATTTCAGACGGGGACCCAAGGGGGACTGCACATGTACGCAGCAATCACATCAGCAACATTGCTTGGCACAACAGGTGTTGCAATAACGGTGGAGGCTCACGTGGGCAATGGTTTGCCTGGCTTCACAGTGGTGGGATTACCCGATGAAGGGTGCCGTGAATCGCGCGACAGAGTTCGTGCCGCCATGTTGTCGAGTGGTCTCGAATGGCCGAATCGTCGCATCACAATCAACTTGGCGGGGGCGGGCGAACGCCGTGGAGGTGCGGCGCTTGATTTGGCAATTGCAGTGGGGGTGCTGGTCGCACACGAAATACTCACACCAGAGTCGGTACAAGGTTTGTCGTTCATTGCCGAGTTAGGGCTTGATGGTTCATTGCGGCCCACTGCTGGCATGGCGCCACTCGTGGCAGCAGTTCATCACTCCACACCCGTGGTGGCTCATGGTGCAGTTCGTGAATCTTTGCTTGCTCGCCCAGAGAAATTGAGAGCCGTGAATTCACTTGCTCAATTAGTGCAGGTTTTACAGGGCGATGCGCCATGGCCAGATGTTGATATGAGTGATGTGTCTATCGACAATGACTTCGTGCCCGACCTAGCGGACGTGCGTGGTCAAGCTAGTGCACGACTCGCACTTGAAGTTGCGGCAGCCGGCATGCACCACTTACTTATGGTGGGGCCACCAGGGGCGGGCAAGTCAATGCTGGCTCGTCGTATGCCCGGCTTGCTGCCTCGGCTCACTGATGAAGAAGCGTTTGCATGTGCCATGGTGCGTAGTGCCGCGGGTGTGCCATTGCACGCGGGTGTTGTGTCGTCGCCACCATTTCGTTCTCCTCATCACACCATGTCTATGGCGGCAATGGTGGGAGGCGGGTCCGGACACATCAGGCCTGGCGAACTCACACTTGCTACTAACGGAGTGTTGTTTCTTGATGAGATGGGTGAGTTTGCCCCCACTGTTCTTGATGCTCTCCGACAACCTCTTGAAGAAGGAGTTGTGCACATTGCGCGAGCCCACGGGTCAGTGGTGATGCCCGCCAAAAGTTTGTTAGTGGCCGCTACAAATCCCTGTCCATGTGGGGGTGGTGGACCCGGTGGTTGCGCGTGTCAGTTGCCGGTGAAACAGAAATATTTCCGACGATTCAGCGGACCACTACTCGATCGATTTGATTTACGTATCACCCTCACGCGGCCCACCACGGCCGAACTCACATCAAGTGAGCCAGGCGAGTGCAGTGCGGTAGTGGCAGAACGAGTGCGCACCGTACGTGAACTTTCGCTCGCTCGACAAGGGTGTGTGAATTCAGCAATCCCTGCTGATGTTCTTGACGAAGTAGCGCCACTCAGTGAGGACGCAATGAGCACCTTGCGATCGCGTTTAGACAATGGTCGATTATCAGGGCGTGGTTACCACCGAATTCGTCGCGTTGCTCGAACATTGGCCGACATGCATGGCCATGCACACGTCATTGATGCGCAGTGGGTGGAAGTGGCTCTTAGCCTTCGGGCCACGTTCAATGCAGCCGACGGAACATTCCGATGAATGAGGCGCGATACCCGCAATGGGCATATGCAGCGGCACTTGCTTCACTTCCGTTGTTAACGCATGCACGATTGCGGCGCCTCATTGCGCACGACAAACCATCCGTTGTGTGGAACATGTTGCAAGAGAAAGAACGGCCCTTGCCCGGGTTCAAAGAAGATACGTGGCGCGTGTGGTGCAATGTTCCCCAAAGCGTGCTCATTGAAACTGCTGAACTATGTATCGATAGCAACATCATTGTCACTACCAATCGAGATCGTTTGTATCCGGTTGTGCTTCATGCAGATCCACAAGCACCCGCGGTGATTTTCTCTCAAGGAAATCTTGAGGTGTTGCACCAACGTCGTGTTGGCGTTGTGGGCACAAGAACTGCAACGCAAGCAGGCCGACATTTTGCGCGCACGTTAGGTGAGTCGTTGGCTAACGCAGAAGTGTGCGTGGTGTCAGGGCTTGCACGTGGCATTGATTTCGAATCACATGTTGGTGTCTTTCGTGCAACCGCAGAACAAGCAGCACCACCTGCCGCCGTTGTTGCCTCTGGGCTGAACAAGGTGTACCCACCTGAACATCATGAACTGTGGCGTCGCATCGCATCTGAAGGTGTGTTGATCTCTGAAGCTCCTCCCAATGCTCCAGCGGAAACACATCGCTTTCCATTGCGTAATCGCATCTTGGCCAGTTTGAGTGAAGTACTCGTTGTTGTGGAGTCTCGAGCCCGTGGTGGTTCCATGATTACGGTTCGCGAAGCAATGAAGCGCGACATCACTGTGATGGCAGTTCCGGGTGCCCCCAATGTGTCGTCATGTGAGGGCACGAATTTGTTGTTGCGCGATGGTTGCGCTCCTGTTCTCGACGTGGAGGATGTATTCGTGGCGTTAGGGCTCGACACTCGCCGCGAAAACAGGGCCATCGAAACGAGACAGATGCCCACTGCCGACGAACGTGCAGTTCTCGAAGTGCTAGCTGGGGTGCCCCGCAGTATTGACGAAGTGGCATTGCTTGCCGGATGCAGCGTGGTGAACATGGCCGTCTTGCTCGGACGCCTTGAGGCAAAAGAATGGGTCAGTCATGTTGACGGGTGGTGGGAGGCACTCCTGCACTAGTTCCGCGCGAGTACCTTGGAGACATGAGCGGAGCGGCGAGAGCGCACGTGCAGGCCTCTGGCGTGCACGACTATGAGGTGGACAAACACTGCCGCACCCTTCGCTCAAGTGATGCCAATCGTGCATCCCGCGTAGCTGACCTCACACACGCCGCGGAATTCTTTATTCGACATGGTGCCGCGGTTCCACAAAGAGTAGACGCTGAACTAGTTGCTGATTATGTGCAGTCGCTCGAGAAGGTTGGGTACTCCGTGGAAACGGTAGAGCAACGACTGTCTGCAGTTTCTGCTTACTTCACCTGGTTCATTCGCACGCATAAGCCGGCAAAGGGTCAACCTGCGTTAGTGCAACCCGTACGCAAAGTTGCCATCTCGCACTCGGCTACATGTGAACAATGCAGACAAGGTTCTGATGCTCCAGCAGTGGGTCACAATCTCAAAGGCGACTGCGATGTGCGTGATGCTCGTCTTGATACGTGGAGCGTGGCCGCCTTCGAAGCTTCGTTGACTGCATCTGCTGCAAATACGCGTGCGGCGTATCGCCGAGACGTTGAGTTATTCGCTGAGTGGATGCTTGACCTTGATCACAACATTCGCCCGAGCGATGTCTCAAAAGTGCAAGTACGTGAATATCTCGCCATGTTGCATGATCGCGGAGCCACGTCACGCACTGTTGCTCGACGAATTGCGGCACTTCGTCGCTACTTCGTATGGGGTATTCGCCAGGGCCTCAACACCATTGATCCCACAGAGGCAATGCATACGCCCAAAACAAAAGGCCGCTTGCCTCGCCCGCTTGATGAAGC
>CANFIM010000031.1 GCA_947447175.1 Acidimicrobiaceae bacterium
TGGAATGCCGTGCCGCGCGAGCCCTGGGTGGCACCATTGACTCATGGGAAATCTTGAAGCAATCCTCGGATACCAGGGCGCACAACGCGATGGCGATGCAGCATTGGTGGCACCCGAGGTGGTGCAGATGCCGTTTTGGACTCCGGAATTTTGCGCCACGGTGATTCAAGCCGCACAAGCGGCTGGCGGGTTCTCCCCACAAGATGATGATCCGGTGCCCGGATACGAAATTTCATTGGCAGCGATTGCGCCGCGCTTGTTCGAAGCAGTAGAGAACGACATTGGCATGCGCATGTGGCCAGCAATTCGCCAGTGGTGGCCGTTGGTGGATTACCACGGCCTGCGTGATGCGTTCATTATCCGCTACGCCATGGGCGAACAGGAAGAGTTGCGCTTGCACCACGATGTGGCGCAAGTGTCGGCCAGCATCAAGTTGAACAGCGATTACGAAGGTGCTGAGTTGGAATTTCCACGACAGAACTTCACCAACGAAAACGTTCCAGTAGGCGACCTTCTAGCATGGCCCAGCTTGGTGACACATCCGCACGCATCGCGACCATTGAAGAGTGGCGTGAAATACTCACTCACCATTTGGTGCGAATTGCCGATGGCAGTTGATGGAGTGCGTAGCTACTAACTGCGTTTGCGAACGCTGATTGCTTTTTCGGCTGCGTTACGGCAGTGGCCATCGGCAAGATCGAATCGCCAACCGTGCAATGTGCACACCAAGTCATCACCATCAATTTCGCCAAACACACTGAGGTCAGCGTTGCGGTGTGGGCAACGACGTTGCACCACGTAGTCGCCAATTTCAATATCTGACTCGTCAGATGGCACACCTTGCAACTTCAACTTGGCTTCTGACTCTGTGCGATTCATGCGCTCAACAGAAAGTGACTTGAAGAAGTTGTAGAGGTATTCGTTGTATTCGCCTTCACGCCATGCGGTGAAGCGGCACGAAAGGAACAGTGAGTTGCTGAAGTCAACCGCGCGTTGTGCCACCACGGTTTCGAACAACGTGCGTGGAATCTCGAAGCGATAACTGAACGGTTGGCCCGCGTGTTGTTCAACGGTGCCATCGAAAAAGTTGATGTAAATCGGCAGGTCGCCTGCATTGATGAGGCAGTTACCGCCGATGCCTTGGCGAACGCTGGGGCTCATGGCCATGAGAGGTTCCCACCACAACTTCAAGGTGTTGATGAGGTCGGTGCTGGGTGCGGTCCACGAAGCCTTGAGGTCGGCGAGCCACTGCGCCCAATCCGCTTGATACTCGCGCAGGTATTCGGCCTTGTGGCTGAAGATGCGCGAGATTTCGTCTCCGCTCATGGGCTGTTCCACAGTGACGGCATTGTTCACCACCAGGAACGATGTACCCGGAATTGTGGTGGCCGCATTCAAGATGCCATCGAGCGCAAGGCGACGTTGGAACTCTGTTTGATCGGGGAAGATGCTGGTTTCGTCACCGGTCACCATGTTGAGTGCAAACAAGTCTTCATCGAGGAAACACGGTGGGCCAGCAGATGGCACCACCGTTGTTGCATGAATGCTTTCTACGTAACGCTGCGCACGCGAGAACTGCGCATCAACTTTGTCGACACATAGTTTCTTCTTCTCAGCGTGGTCCATTTCGTACACCATGGGGTACCAAATAGCGCCCGAGAACTGCAGCCAGTGAAGATCAACGGGGCCATGTGACAACAACGCATCAAGGTCGTTAGTACGGCAATCATTTTGATTCACCAAACGTGATGATCCATCGCTGACGACGAGCGCAGAGTCACCACCTGGGCCATCGGTAATAGATGTCTCTGCATGAATAGCAATGGATACGCCAGGAGCAATTTCTTGTTCGGTGGCGTTGGCAGTGCGCACAAACTTGCGAAAACCCAATTTGTTGTACTCACGTTCGAGTTCGCGAGTGGGGAAATCGGGCAGGAGAACGGTGGTTTTCTTGTTCATGCGTTCGGTGAGGAACGGAATATCGAAATGATCACCGTGCAAGTGCGAGATGTAGAGGAAATCTGGGTTGCAGACATCGTGCATGATGTCTTGGGGTAACTGATCGTTACGAGGGAAGACGAACCATGAACCAAAGAAGGCTGGTACGAACCAAGGGTCGCACACAATGGTGATACCGCGCGTGCGAATGAGTATTCCCGCGTGGCCAAGTGAGATGGCCTGCATGTGCGCTACTTAACGAACAGGGTCGATGGACTGCTTGCCGCCGGTGGCAACGTGCTCTGTCCACGCGGTGCCGTTCCAGTAGCGCAATTCGAAGCGGCCCGATGGGTCTTTGTGCCAGTCGGCAGGAACGCTGGGCGCATCACCAGTGCTTGCAGCAGCAGGAGTGGCGGCAGTTGGGGCAGCAGGTGTGCTCGATGCAACTGGTTGTGAAATGCCAGCAGCTGCGCTGGGGCCCACGGGAACGTTGCCTGCATGGCGGATGAAAGCATGGAACCACGCAGAGCCGTCGAATGCAATGTGCACCACTTCCCACCCATTTGCCGAACGCTTTGTGAGCTCAGCGGCAAGCTGCTGGGGATTACGGACTGATTCAGAAACGACGTCGTACGTGAACATGGCTACAGACTAGTGCTGTTCACCGTCGTGTTCGCCTGCAGGGTCTTCAGTTCTTACCAAACCATCAACATTGATGCCTGAGGTATCGCCGTCGTACACAAGGCGTCCGTCGCGTAATGCAATAACGCGTTCCACTGTGTGAACAAAGGACAATTCATGTGTGGCCACAATGACCGTGGAGCCATGCTCGCTGGCATCGGCAAGAAGTTCGAGAAGGGCTTCCTTGCCAGCGGCATCGAGACCAACGAATGGTTCATCCACCAACAAAAGATCAAAGGGGCGAATGAAACCGAGAGCAATTGCAGCTTTTTGTTTGAGACCACGACTGAATCGGTTGGGCATGTCGTCAGCGCGCTCATACAAACCAAGATGACCGAGAAGATCTGCAGCCGATTGCTCCCACTCTTCAACACCGTGCAAGCGAGCAACGTATTCCAGGTGCTCCCACAAGGTGAGGTCATCGTAAAACGTTGGTTGATCAGCAATGAAGCTCAATGATGCACGTGCAGGAAGTGAACCAGCTTCGTGCCCATTGATTTTCACTTCGCCTGTTGTTGCATCAAGCAGACCCGATGCAATGCGAATCATTGTTGTTTTACCTGAGCCGTTGTGGCCGATAAGAGCAACACGTTCGCCTTTTGCGATGGAGATGCTGATGGGGTTCAACGCCGGTGCATCGCCATATGTTTTTGACACATCATCAACATGAAGTGCCGGATGCTCAACAGGTGAGTGAACGTTTCGGTGTGTGCGGACCATGTCAGTTGCCTCCGACAGTTGAAGAATTTTTTGACGCGTCTTGAATACCGCGGAACCAAATATGAATAGCGTCGCGCTGGCGTACCCAACCGCCGACAAGAATAAGAAGAATCACAACGCCACCAATTGCGCGCAACGTGTTGCCCAACATGTCAATGCCTGTTTCGAATCCGTGACGCGTTGCAAGTACTGGAGCACACGCAACAATGGCGACAGCAGGTGGCCACACGGCTCGCACCATGGTGGTCATGCCAGCAACTTCAGGCGGTAATGCAAGACCTTGGTTTGCGCCCCCCACGGGGTCTGGTGCGCCCTTGACGGCGTTAATCGCTGCACCGGCAACACCACCCAAAAGGGCAGGAATTCCTAGCAAAAGTGCATAAACAATGGTGTTGCTGTGGGGTTCAGCAATGTAGGCCACCACTACGCCAGCCACGAGGAATGGGAACATAAAGAGCGCGGGTACTAACAAGTGTTTCACCATCAACAAACCGCGATCATGCGGCAACGCATCGGTGCGATCTGGTTGATCAACTTCTTGCGACAGAGGTTCCACTGCATCAAGACCCACAATGAAAAACATCAGACCAGCAACAACGATTGCTGGTGTTGTGCCACGCCAGGCAGAAACAAGAGCCACAGCACCAGTGATGGTGAGCAACAACATGCGAATCACGCGGCGAATGGGGAAGTGCGCCATGCTGCGGAAGCCTCTCCCTACAACAACATCTCGACGAAGTACTCGTGGAATTTTCACCCATGGTTTGACGCGCATGTGCTCTTGGCTGAGTTGGCGACGCAACAACACAACGGTGCGAATGTCTTGCAATGTAACTGCAAATTTCATTTGCGATACCAGCGAGCTACGACGCGATAGTGCTTCGAGAGAAAGTCGCCCTGCAAGAGCAATGGCAAATGCGGTGAGAATGACTATTGCAGCAACACCCACAATGTCGATGTATGAGTGGCGCAACCACCACAACGAAATACTTCCGATGGTGTCAAAAGGACCAGCAACATGTGAATTGTTGAATGTGACAACAACTTGCCAACCAGTGAGGGCAGTTGCAATTGCTGTAGCAATCCACCGCGCAAAGCCCAAACCATGCACGATGAGTGCAGCGATGATGAACAACATTCCCATCAGTGCCCCAGCGAGTGCACCCCAGAGAGCAAACATCACAAGGCTTGTACCAGTTTGCGGAACTCTGCGGCCAAGCAACTGATTCGCTGTGCCGCCTGCAATGGCGCCAGCGAAAGCAAAGGTACGAAGTCGCTGAATCGCCGGGTGGCGCAAGACGGCTGCGTGGTCAAGCGGTGCAAGGAGAACGTGGCGTACTTCTGGTTCCTCAACGGCAATTGGCCCGCCATTGGCTCCACTGCGAAGGCCGATGAACACCACGACAGCAGCAATCAGGCCAACGGCATGAGGGGTGTTGGCTGAAAGGTTGGCCATTTGCTGGGTGGTGAGGGGGGTATCGGTGGAAAGACCAGAGAGGAACAGAATGGCGCTTCCACCAAGGAATGCCGCAATGTAGACCTTGTACAACGCCTCAAACCACTCCATATCTGCCACGCGATGGCGACGGCGATCATTGCGCATGGCACGGAGGGCATCGACGCCAAGGGAAGGGGAAGTCACGTAGTAATCCTGCCACCGAGAGGGCCGAATGACCTAGCGAGTGGGCTGCCTTTTGAAGTTTTTGGGCGCAAGAATGGAGGGATGGAACACGAGACGGTGCAGATTTTCAGTGCTGTCTTGGGCATGGCCACCCTGGTTGCTGGGGCAATCACATTTCTGGCCGTGGCCCTCGAGCAACGCATGGGTTGGGCGAAGAGTTGGCTTGCACAAGTGAGGGCATCGGCGCTGTGGCTCATGTTTGCAGTTACTGCCGGAGCCATGGTGGGCAGTTTGTATTTCAGCGAAGTAGTGCATTTCAATCCGTGCAAGCTGTGCTGGTATCAGCGCATCATCATGTATTCCCTTGCAATTATTTTCTTTGTGGCTGCATTGCGACGCGATAAAGCGATTGCGCGGTATTCAATTGTTCTCGCCTGTATTGGCATTGTGGTGTCTATCTATCACTACTTATTGGAGTGGTATCCCACCTTGGAATCCAACGTATGCAGCATTGATGTTCCATGCACCACTATTTGGTTCCGCGAATTTGGATTCGTGACGCTCGCATTTATGGCAGGTAGTGCATTCATTTTTGTCATATCTATTTCTCTCTCGTTACTTCGCGATCATTCCAACAAAGTTGTGTAAAGGAAACTCTCATGGCACTTAATTCTCGACAAGCAAATGCGGCAAAATCTGGTAGCTCAAAAATAATTGCGATTGTTCTTGGCGTAGTGGTGGTAGGTGCTGCAGCAATTGCGATTGGTTTGAGTGCAGGAAAGAAATCTGACAACCCATTGTCCGATGGCACTGCTGCAGCTGAGTATCAGCCAGTGACTGTCTCGAATCCGCCGTTACCTCAATTAGGAAACGGAATTGATGCAGCTATCGGACAGGAAGCGCCAGCGCTGCAAGGAGCAACCTTTAGTGGTTCAGCAATCAGCATTACGCCCGGTGCAGATGGCAACGCCACCATGCTGGTATTTCTTGCCCATTGGTGCCCACATTGCAATCGCGAAGTTCCGCGCTTGGTGGAGTGGTACAACAAAGGTCTCGTACCGAAAAATTTGCGTGTCATTGGTATCACTACCGCGTCACGAAGCGACCAGGCGAATTGGCCCCCATCAGAGTGGATTGTCAACATGAAGTGGCCCTTTGAAGTGATGGCCGACAGCGAACTTGGCGAAGCTGCTACTGCGTACGGCGTTGACGGTTATCCGTTCATTGCCATTATGAATGGCTCTGGCAAAGTTGTGCGGCGCAGTTCTGGCGAACTGGAACTTGATCAACTCATTGCCATGGTCAATAGTGCCTTGGCCAAGAATTAATCATCCCGATTTAGTGGGGCTGAGGGCGTAGCCTTTTCATTCGTGGCACAGACACAACGCATCGGGTTCTTCGGACCATTCGGCACATTCACCGAGCAGGCACTGTTAACGCAGGCTGACCTTGCAAAGGCTGAGCTTGTGCCGTTTCGCTCGGTGCCAGATGTTCTTGATGCAGTAACGCGTGGCGATGTAGACGCCGGCTTCGTGCCAATTGAGAACTCCATTGAAGGCACGGTGAACTTCACGCAAGATGCCCTCATCTTCGATTACGAACTTCTGATTCAGCGCGAAGTGGTGCTTGATATTGAGCACTGTTTGTTGGCTGCACCCGGCACGGCTCTGCACGACGTGAATGTTGTGTTGTCGATTCCAGTTGCAACAGCCCAGTGCAGCGCATGGCTTCGCGACACAATTCCTACTGCTGATGTGCAAGCAGCAAATTCAACAGCAGATGCTGCTCGTTTGGTTGGCGAGCGTTCGCAAGGTGGCGAGACAGGTCTTGCTGCGTTGGCGCCTGCAAATGCTGCTGCGCTCTACGGTCTCGAAGTGATTGCAAAAGACATTGCAGATCACGCTGGCAATCAAACACGCTTCGTGTTGATTGCTCGTGAAGGAATTCCTGCATCCACTGGTCATGACAAAACAGGCATCGTTGTTTTTCAACGTGCTGATGAACCCGGCAGCTTGATTTCCATTTTGCAAGAATTCGCAGCGCGTCGTATCAACTTGAGTTTGTTGTCATCACGCCCCACGAAGGCTGGTGGCCTTGGCGATTACTGCTTCATCATTTATGCAGATGGTCACGTGGAAGACGAACTGATGGCCGATGTATTGCGTGATTTACACACCAAGCAAGGTGGCGTGAAGTATTTAGGTTCATATCCCGCCGCAGGGCAAGCAGCACATACGGCTCGTGAACACGCAGATGCTCGCTGGCAACAAGCCGATGACTGGGTGAACGACCTTCGCACCCAGATTCGCCGCTAATTCAGAATCTCGTACTCAACACCCACGGCTTCGTATGTGGGAACTGCACGACGATCAAGCGAAATCAGCTTGAGCCCCTGATTTCTCGCTGTCAAAGCAATGAGCCCGTCATAAGTAGCGCCGCCCGCCACGCCACACCTCTGCAGTTCCGTGATTGATTCCAAATATGGAGGCAATGGAATTTCATAAAGGAATTGCCGCTCAAAAAATGCGACGACAAGTTCCGGAAGGTGACGCACTCGTATCGGCATTCGTGTGAGAGTTGAATACGTTTCACTGAGTGAATGACCGATGGCGATGTTTATCTCTCCAACGCGTTGTCACGTACGACCTCGAGAATCTCTCGTGTCTCTTTGACGGTGAGGATTTCAATTGGCCCTAGTGCGCGAATGCACCAGAAGCCGTCCTCATTGACGAGTACAGCGTCAACAGGCTCGTCGGCGGGCTTCTGGTCCATGACGGCGACTTTAGTGGGGTGGGGTTTCTGGGCATTCTCCATTTGCGGGTGAATGTGTGCCCGATAGATTGTTGGACGGAAGAGTGGCAGAGCGGACAAATGCACTCGCCTTGAAAGCGAGAGGGTTAATAGCCCCGGGGGTTCGAATCCCTTCTCTTCCGCCAGTGATATCAGCCTTGGGCTGAGCCAACCACGCCGTCTACGAAGTCGGTTTTGCCTTGAATAGTTGTGAGATCAGGTATGGCCTTTGCAATGTCAGCCCGTGTTGCCTCGCTCACAGACGGCCCGAACTCTGCCAACTCCACCGCCTTGTTCGCAAGGGATGCCACGTAGTGGTCGGTGGGGCACGAACCCCTTGCTACTGACGAAACGACGGAACCCACGTATGTGCCGAACATCCACGTGGGGGCAGTGAGCCAACCATTCGGAGCCATAGCTGCATGGTTGACGTTGTTGCCCACCCACTTCGCGCCATTGTTCTCTGCAGCTGTTCCAGGACCATTAGAAAATGTGGACTGTGCGATGACATCGGCACCAGCGCGAATAAGTGATTCAGCAGCTTGTTGCTCCATGAGTTCGTCGAACTTTGTGGCGGTCCATGTGACTTGAACGATTGCTTCGGGGTTCATCATGCGCACGCCAAGTGTGAATGCATTGATTTCACCAACGGCTTCGGCGCTGGGGAACGAAGCAACAAAACCAATTTTTCCTGACTTCGTTGCGGCGCCAGCGGCCATGCCGCTGAGGTAACGACCCTCGTTGAAGTTGGCCGTGTAGGTACCGATGTTCGCGACAGGTGTTGTAAGTGGTGCACCTGCAAGTTGGAAACAGGTCTTCGGGTACTTCGGTGCAACTTTTTGAATAGCATCTGCGTAACCCGGCCACGTAGCGAATACGACTTTGTTCCCTGCGGCAGCTAATTGCTCAAGTGTGAGCTCGGCATTGGAATCATCAGTGATGCTTTCGGACTTTGAAATAGTTACGACGTCTGATGCTTGTGCGCTGATTGCCATGTTGTTGACATTCGACCATGAATTGTCTTCAGTACTTCCGTAGAACACTGCAGCAGTTTTCAAGACATCTTTGGCTGTGGTTGTTGTAGGAGTAGAAGACGCACCGCATGAAGCAAGAAGAATGCCGGCTGCAGTAATGGTTGCAATACGGAAGTGTTTCATGGGTTAACCCTTTGCAGTCAATAACAACTTGGTCATGATGCGGCGGAATTCAATGGTGTTTTTGTCAGCACGTGTATGTGCTTGGCCTGCCTCAAGGGGAATCTTGTGATCATATAAATAGTCAATGATTTTGATGTCTTCTTGCAACACTGCGAATTCATAATCAATTGCTTCTTGCGCCAACTCAGGCGTAGGGCAATCGTTGCGCAACATCACCGTGTACAAACGCGAATGATTGTCATTGATTGGTTGAACAAAAGTGAGAATCGCATTCACCACACCAGTAAGAGGCAGTTCCAGCCGGAGAATGGTGGTGAATGGAGCGCCGTAGACATACGTCATGTTTCGTGGTTGTACCAGCGGGTGCTCTCCCGTTTTTACCAAAGGGTCTTCGTTGTTTTCAATGGTGTGTGGATAATCAACACGAAATCCGTATCCATTGTCGCTTCGTTGTACTTCATAATCAACAATGTGCTCATCTTCTCCACTGCCGAACGTTCCGGCATGTACGAAGGGGAAGTGACCAAAGTCAAGGAAGTTGTCCATGAATTGTGCAGCCGATGCCTTGAGATCAACGGCTGGCATCCACACATGAGCAAGTGACGAGTCCGTCCATTCGGGAACATCAAGAATGTCGCACGCAGGAGTTCCTACACAGATCCAAATGTGGTCATACATCACTTGTACATGACGCGCCTGCAGATGGGCCGTGGGAGGAATAGTTGCATCTTTGCCCAGGGCTGGAATAAAGCCACATCGACCCGTGCCATCAAATTCCCAGCCGTGGTACGGGCATTGCAAAGAGTTATTGACAACCTTGCCCTCGCTGAGGCGAGCATTGCGGTGCGGACACTTATCGAGGAAGGCAGTGATGTCGCCATTGAGGCGAGTAACCACCCAGGGCTCGCCAAGAAGCTCAACGCGCACCGGTTCATTGCCAAGATCTGACACGTGTAACACGGGATGCCACGCATTGCTGAGCCCGGGCGAGGTGTTCGTCAATACCTGTGACATGTACTCAGGGTAGTTCTTGCAAGAACCAGAGAACAGCGGAAGAACTAGCATTTACGCATGTCACGCCCTCCCGTCAGTCTCCGAGCACTTGCCGCAGCGCGCGGCGATGAACCAGCCGACATCTTGTTGAAGGGTGGCAAAGTTCTTGCCCCTGTCACAGGTGAATGGGTTGAAACAGACCTTGCCATTTGTGACGGTGCAGTTGTTGGTTGGGGACATCGTGAGGCTCATGAAGTCATTGATGTCACGGGTTGTTATCTTGCGCCAGGTTTCGTTGATGCGCACATGCATCTTGAATCATCGAAGATGTGGGTGGGTGAATATGTGCGTGCTGTATTGCCCATGGGCACAACAGCAGTTGCAGCAGACCCACATGAAATTGCAAACGTTGCGGGCCTTCAAGGAATTCAGGCCGTGATTGAAGCCGCAGAGCAAATGCCATTCACCTTTGGTGTTGCAGCATCTTCGTGCGTGCCTGAGTCTCCTTTCGCTAGTTCTGGCGCAGCATTCACTCCGTCAGATGTGCGCACCTTGATTGAAGAGTTTGGCGCCATCGGTGTTGCCGAAGTGATGAACTACCCAGCCGTTATTAACGGTGACCCAGAGTTCCGAGAAATCATCGCATCGGCAAAGTGGCGCAAAGTAGATGGCCATGCACCCGGATTACGTGGCAGCAGCCTTGATGCGTATTTGGCAGCTGGTGTTGAAAGCGACCATGAAGTTTTTGAACTTGATGAAGCGCATGAGAAGCGACAAAAAGGAATGTGGGTGTTCTTGCGCCAAGGTTCCGTTAGCCAAGACTTAGTTCGACTACTTCCTACGGTGCTCACGAATGGTCCAATTGGCAGTGCTTTTTGCACCGATGACCGTGAGCCAGATCTATTGCGCGATGAGGGCCACCTCAACCATTGCATTCGGCTTGCGGTAGCAGAAGGTCTCTCACCAATTGATGCTCTGCGTGTTGCGTCATTCTTCCCCGCGATGTATCACAACTTCTTCCACCTTGGTCAGATTGGACCAGGCTTCCAGGCTGACGTTGTGGTGTTCGACAAGCTTGAAGGCTTCAACCCCACCATGGTGTTCCAGAAGGGCAAGCTTGTTGCGCGCAACGGCAAAGTTCTTGATGGTGTTGTGCCACAAGTGTCCCCACCGAAGTCGCTCTACAACACAGTTCGTTTACATCACAATCCAACTGCTGCAGAACTAACCATCGATGTTCCACCTAGAGGAATGGCGAATGTGATTGGTGTTCCTCACGGATCTGTGCGCACGCATGCGTTGCAACTTGATGTCACTGACATGTCAAATGACATTGCGCGTATTGCCGTGATTGAACGACACAAAGCAACAGGCCGTATTGGTTTGGGTTACGTATCTGGCTATGGCATTCAACGCGGAGCAATCGCATCAACGGTGGCGCACGATGCACACAACATCATGGTGGTTGGCGCCCGTGACGAGCAGGGCGCTGCTGACATGGCAGTTGCCGTTGCTCGCGTTGCTGAAATTGGTGGCGGTCAAGTGGTGGTACTCAATGGCGAAATCATTAATGAAGTCGCCCTGCCCGTATGCGGTCTGATTAGTGATCAGCCATTAGAAATCGTGGCTGCACAAATGGATTCCGTGGAACACACTGCAAAGGAATTGGGAATCACTTTGGATTCTCCATTTATGACGCTGTCATTCCTTGGTCTGTCGGTAATTCCTGATTTGCGAATCACCGACTTGGGTTTGATTGATGTGAATCTGTTTGCGCAGATTCCTGTTGCGTTGTAGAGCTTTTTAGCGCTCTTCGCGCTCATAGGGAACACCCAGCGATGCTGGTGCGCCCAATCGCTTACGTGCCCAAGCGCTAGACAGCGCCACCAAGATGATGATGGTAAGGACGAATGGCAATGCGTTCAGGATGTCGCCATTGATATGCACATTGCGCGCCTTCAATGTGAGTGACAGAGACTGCAATGCGCCGAATAAGTAAGCACCAAGCAATGTCATATCGGGGCGCCAGAATCCGAAGATCACCAACGCGATGGCAATCCATCCGGCACCTTTCGTCATGCCATCGACCCAGGTAGGAACAATGGTGAGGCTGTAGTACACGCCGCCAACACCGGCCAACATGCCGCCAAAGATTGTGTGTCCGTAGCGGTACTTGATCACATTGATGCCCATTGCATCTGCAGTTGCTGGAGACTCACCCACGGCTCGCAAGTTCAAACCCATGCGTGTGCGGAAGAGGTACACACTTGCAAGAACAACTAGTACCCACGACGCGTACGTGAGCACTGTTTGGCTGAAGAGGATGGGACCCACGATGGGAGCGTCACCCCAGCCACCCACATTGAGAATGCGAATGGGGTGAGTTGCCGGGTGAGCTGCAACGTGCCACACGTTTGCGAAGTAACTAGACAGACCGAGTGCTCCAGCAAAGATGGTGATGGATAAACCGGCAACTGTTTGGTTAGTTCGCAGCGTGATGACCAGGAATGCATGCAACAGCGCAACGAGTCCGGCTGCGCAAGCACCCACGAGAATTGAAAGCAACACAACCAACCAACTAGTGCCCGGAAGATGTTGAGACGCCCATGCACCAGTTACTGCGCCGATAAGCATCATGCCCTCTACGCCGAGGTTCAACACACCGCTTCGCTCAGCAAACACTTCGCCGAGAGCTGCATAGAACAAAGGAGTTCCGTAGAGAATCGCCGACGCAGCAATGATGACCAAAATATTTGAATTCACGATGCCACCGCCACATTCTTCTGGTTGTTGCGCACACGGATTCGGTACCTCATGAGCACCTCACCAGCAACTGCTGTAAACAAAATGAGACCTTGCAGTGTTCCTACTAA